>CATYJC010000041.1 GCA_958407555.1 uncultured Collinsella sp.
GCGGTCGGCGGGGCCATTGTGGCTCTTGACAGTGGATTGGGTCATATGAGCGAGCCGCGCGCTGGCGCGCGAGCAGGGCGATATCTACCGCCTGCTCGACGCGCCCTTTGGCATTACGCGTCCCTTTACCGATCCCGCCACGCAAGCGACCTGGGAGCGCCTAAAGGACGAGATGCGCGACTGGCTGGCGCGCGCCTAGCGCTCAAGCTGGGCCAGCAGCTCCTCGACGACGTCGACGGCATCGCCGACAACCTTGTACTGGGCAGCACCAAAGATGGGGGCATCCGGGTCCTCGTTGATGGCGATAATGCACTCCGCCCCACCGATGCCGGCAAGATGCTGGATGGCGCCCGAAACACCGATACTCACGAGAAGCTTGGGCGAAACCGATACGCCTGTCTGGCCAATCTGATGGCGATACTCCAACCAGCCGGCCTCCACGACAGGTCGCGTGCAGCCAAGCTCGGCTCCCAGAGCCTCGGCGAGCTTTCGCATCAGCGGCAGGTTTTTCTTGGAACCAATGCCGCGACCCACCACGACCAGGCGCTCGGCATCGGCAATTGATGCCTGCTGCCCCCACTCCTCGGCGGGAATCGAGATCTCGACACGAGCCTTGGCGTCTTCCGCAAGCGATACCTGGGTAATCGTACCGGAACGGCTATAGTCAAACTCGGGCGCTCCAAAGATGCCGGGACGAACCGTTGCCATCTGGGGACGATGATTGGGGCAGACGATGGTGGCCATCAGGTTGCCGCCAAACGCCGGACGCGTCTGTTGCAGCAGCCCCGTCTCCGTATCCATCGAAAGCACGGTGCAGTCGGCCGTAAGGCCCGTCTGCAGGCGCACGGCAACGCCAGGCGCCAGCTCGCGGCCAAAGGCGGTCGCACCGTACAGAATGGCCTCGGGCTTGCGCTCTGCCACCAAATCGCAGATCAGCCGGGCGTAAACCTCCGCATCGTTCTGGCGGATACGCTCGTCGCGACAGACCAGGACCTCATCTGCACCGGCGCAAACCAGATGCTCCAGGTCCTTGAGCGAGCTCTCGGGGCCCATACTGACCAGCGCCACCAGACGGCATCCCCGAGCATCGGCAAGCTCGCGGCCCTTGCCCATAAGCTCATAGGCAACGGGAGTCACCGTATCGTGCTCGTCGGTCTGCACGAAGACCCAAATGTCACGATATGCATCAAGGTCCACCGCACCGGCGGCCTCGTCGCGCTCGATCGAAATGGCATTGACGGGACAAGCGTCGACGCACCCGCCGCATAGGATGCAGCCGTCGGTTACGCGGGCGCAACGGTTGGGCCGCTCGCCTTCCACTACGATGCCGCCAGAGGCACAGGCGCGAACGCAGCGACCGCAGCCGATACAGGCTTCGCTATCGATAATCAGTCCGCTCATCTATGCCATCCCCTCGATAATCTTGGCAAGTTTTGCCGCCTGCTCGGACGCCGTTCCGTCAACGGCCTCGCACGTTTGGTCGCGTTCGGGCACAAACGATCGCACGACCTGTGTCGGCGAGCCGGCAAGGCCGCAGCGCGCGGGGTCGGCGTTCACGTCGGCAGCGTTGACCACGCGCACGTCCGCCTCCTCGGCTGCACGAATACCGGCAATACTCGGCATACGCAACTGGCCAATCTCCTTGGCAGTCGTCATCGCGCACGGCATCTCAAGATAGACCGTCTCCTCGCCGGCATCGCAGCCGTGAACAAGCGCCAGTGAACCACAGGTCGTAAAGCCCGCACTCTGCACGCAGCTCACGTCGGTCACGCAGGGAATCTCAAAGGCACCGGCAAGCTCGGGACCAATCTGGGCCGTATCGCCGTCCACCGCCATCTTGCCGCAGATGAGCAGGTCGAAGTCCTCGTCGAGCGCCTCGATGCCGCACTTGAGGGCATAGGTGGTTGCCAGGGTATCGGCGCCTGCAAAGGCGCGATCGGTTAGCAGCAGTGCGTCATCGGCGCCTCGGGCGATGCAGTCGCGCAGCAGCGATTCGGTCGCGGGAATGCCCATCGACACCACCGTTACGCGCACGTCCATGCCAAAGCCGATAAAGTCGTCCTTCAGCGCCAGCGCGCATTCCAAAGCGCTCGCGTCAAAGGGATTAATGACTGCCTGCTTGCCATCGCGCACAATGGTATTGGTCTTGGGGTCCATCTTGACCTCGGTGCTGCCCGGCACCGCCTTGACGCACACCACCATATGGAAATTGCTCATCTTCACGCGCCCCCTTTCTGGACGAGCTCATCCAAGAGCTTCTCCGAAAACAAGTTGCCACGGCCCAGCTGCCCGGCAGGATCGAGCTGGAGCTTGAGCCGCGCCGACTCGACCATGGCCTCGTGACCGTACATCGTCTCCAAGAAGCCCGCCTTGATCTTGCCAACGCCGTGTTCGGCGGAGACGGCGCCGCCCATGGCCGTGACCTCGGAAGCCCACTGGGCAAAGAGCTCTCCGCCGCGGCGGTAATCCTGCGTATCGCGCGGCAGAATGTTCACATGCAGATGGTTGTTACCGATGTGCCCCCAGGCGGCAGATTCAAGCCCACTTTCGGCCAACGTGCGGCGATAAAGGGCGATGACATCGGCCAAGTGTGCGTTGGGCACCGACATGTCCGAGCCCAGTTTGGTGATGGTGGGATCCGTGCGGCGACGCTCGTCGATGAGCATGTTGACGCTCTCGGGCACCGCATGGCGGAAGAATCGCTGACACTCGCGATCGACCTCGGTGCGCGCAACCCATGTCGCATCGTCGCTGCCGCCCGCAAGTTCCAGTACCCACCCCAAGTGATACAGTTCCTCAGTCGCCTGGGCTTCGTCGTCGCAGTCGAGCTCCACGTAGACACAGACCTTGGCGTCTTTGTCGAGCGCCGGCAGCGAGGCGAACGCAGTCGACTGCTCACGCTGACGACGCAGGATATCCAGGGCGCCCGCATCGAAATATTCGATGGCAGCCGCGTGGGACAGGACGGGGCGCACAGAATCGGTGAAGGACACGGCCTTGTCTTCGCTGTCAAAGAAGCAGCTCACACCCCAAACGACCGCAGGCGCCGCCTGCAGGGCAATCTCGAGCTCGGTGATGACGCCGAGTGTGCCACACGCACCGATAAACAGATCGACGGCATCCATATCGTCAGCAACGAAATAGCCCGAAGCATTTTTGGTCTTGGGCATGGTGTAGTCGGGAAGGTCGAGCTCGAGCGTGCGGCCCCCTGCCGTCACGAGCGACAGATGGCGTGCGTCAGCGTGCGCCTGACCTCGATGAAGCTCAAGCAGGTCGCCGTCCGCCAGTGCCACGTGAAGCCCCGTAACGTGCGGGCGCATGGGGCCATAGGCGTAGCTGCGGGCACCGGAGGCATTGCACGCCGCCATACCGCCCAAGCAGGCAGATGCCTCGGTGGGATCGGTGGGAAAGAACTGCTCGGGAGCTGCCTGGAACTCCTCATAGGCCTCAAGCGATGCCTGATCCCAGCCAGCGGTCGGCAATGCCTTCTTACCCAGCTGCTTGCGTAACTCCGAAAGCACGACGCCCGGCTCCACGCGCAGCAGAAAACGGCCTTGCTCGTCGCGGCGAAGACCCAGGTAGCGATTCATACGAGAAGTGTTGAGGATATGGCCGCCGTGGGGCACGGCGCCGGCAGCCAGACCGGTTCGAGCGCCTTGGACCGTTATCGGAACATGCTCGGCATGGAGCTTTCGCAAAATGGCGCGGACTTCGTCCTCCGTTGTCGGAAACGAGATACTCGACGCCTCGCCCGATGTGCGAGATTCATCGCGACCATATTCTTCGAACTCGTCGCTGAAGGGTTTGATGGCTGCAGACACGCGAACTCCCCCTTTAGTTAACTACAGTGTTTGCAGGGAGATGTTACCGCATCGTTTCGTCGACGTAACTGAGACCGTCTCCATAATTGGCGAATTTTACGTTTGTGCAATTCGGCGAACGGCGACGTTTTCTCGGCAGACGCTCTATTTAACGCGCTCCCTCCCATCGCAGCCACGCGCACAAATGGCGCTCGAAAAAACTTGAGATATTTTTTAGCGTCTCTCACCTGCGGCGATGTAAACCCGTCAAGCATTTGGTCAGAAATTGGTCAAGTTGTGGCTGATACGGTCGGCATCGACAGCCAAAACCAATAGAAGGTTTGGCCCAAAAGCAGGGAGGTTCCCATGGCATATTACTGGCCCCAGTACGGCATCGCCATCGAAGTTGACGATGACCCATATCTTCTGCCCTTTGATGAGAAGGCATTTCCCGATGCGGTTGTCTATCACGTCACCACCGACGTGATTTGCGATCCCGAATCGTTTTCGGCATTCGCTCACCATATCGCTCACATCCACGACATCAAACTCGACCCAAACTTCGACGAGCTCATCTACTCGCGACGCCTCATGCTCCACATGCTCTTTGGCGCCGATCCGTCCACGTTCGCGCGCGTCTATACCACTAAGGATGCCGCATGAACGCACGGAAGCGGTCGAGCCCCCTGGGGTCAAAACATCGGAAAAGGCTCGGCGCCGTCTGTCTAGCCATCGTCTGCGCCCTTATCGCCGTCGGCCTTTACGCCTGGCAGTCAAAGCCTGTCGCCGAGACGGGCACCTCGGTCACAACGGCGGAGGGCAAGTCGCGCCAGGAGATCCAGGACGAGCTCGATGCCATCGTCCGCGACAACATGATGACGATCTCGGTCGCACCGGTCGCCCAGCTGCAAAAAGGCGGCAAGCTGCGCGTCAACGTGCAAAACGTCCAGGATAACAAGTTTCCCCAGCGTTTCCGCGTGATCCAAAACGACGAGACCATCTATGAATCGGGCGTGGTCGAGACCGGCAAGACCGTTGAGACCTGCCCTGCAGGCGACATCAAAGAAGGCGAGGCGTATATCGAGATCCAAGCACTCGACGCCAAGACCTACGACGCCCATGGCAATCCCACGCGCGTCAAGGTGCGGGTTGCGCAGGCAGAAGACTAGATCTGCCGCCTGTTGCGAAAATGCGCACCCGTGCCGCTTTCGTCTAACCTTCACGGAAACGGTCCGTGACGAATAGAAAGGAACGATTATGGACATCACCAGGAACTTGAGTGGGACCAGAGCGCTCGTCGTGGGCGCAGGGTTGGCGCTCGCGCTCGCAATGGGCGCCGCGCCGACCACCGCCCTGGCGGAGGGACGCGTTGGAACCACCGACGTGACCATCAGGACCGAAATCGACAACATCAAGTTCGCGGCTCCGACCGTCATTCCGTTTGTCGCCAAGGCCGACGGCACGCTCCAGGGCCCTTCCGAGAACGCAACCACCATCGACAATCTTTCGGCCTATGGCATCCACGTTACCAACATGAAGATCGGCGCCAAGAACTCATGGAACATCGTCGCCGATGCCAAGACGGGAACCGCTCAGAACTCTATCGATTTTAAGGTCGGCCCCGACAAGGCACTCCAGGACGCTCACGCCGCGACACAGGAAGCGGGACTCGACCTTTCCAAGAATGCTTCCTTTGACATGGGCTATCAGGGCATCGCCAATGGTACGGACAAGATTATGCTCAAAACCAGCGGCAATGTCGCCCGCGTCACGCGAGACATCTTCCATGTGACCGGCACGGGCGACCAGGTCGCAACCATTACGTGGACGGTCGAGCCCGGTGCGCACACGGCCTAAGGCGATGGTCCTTGCCGTCATCATCGGCGTTGCAACGTTTGCCCCGATCGCCGCCTTTGCCCAACAAGAGCAGGCGCAAGCTGCCACACAGGTGACTGTCGATCTATCGGAGCTCGAACGCAGTGGCCAACACGAGCCCCTAGCGCAAACGGGCGACACGCGACAGTTCCTGGCAGCAGGAATCGCCGCGGCAGGCGCAAGCGCCATCGGCCTAGGTCTGCGCATCAAACGCAGCCAGTAGCCGCACAAATCGAGACCGTCCAGAACAGGTAAGGAGAACCCATGGCATCAAAGAACCTTTTGCCCGTTGCCGCGCTCTGCAGTGCGCTTGCCACCGGGATGCCCGTCGCCGCTCTAGCGACACCCGCCGTGGACGTCCCCTTACCTGCCGTCAACTGTCTCGCCACAAACCAGACGAGCGCCATCGCGCGCCAACGCTTCTCGCTTGCGCAGGCAAGCATTTCGACCTCGGGGTGCCTCCGTCGCCGCGCAAACAGCTCGATAGTCGTGGATACCGAGCGCTCGAGCACAGCGGACGGCCCCCTAACGGGATGCGTTATCTGCACATGGCGCGCAGCTGCAACTGATGCCGATGGCGATTCCTGCGACGTGGAGCTGCGCCTCGACATCACTCTGTCCGATGACTCGGCGGACGGGGCAACAGTCGCCTTCGACAGCACATTTTTCGAAGACGGAGGAGGTGTATGCCTGGGCTGCGTCCCCTCGAGCGAAGATGGCACGCAGCCCGCTATCTCATTCACCGCATCGCTGAAAATGACCAAGGCGGGCACCGACGCCACAGCAAATGGCGAGATCCCTCTGCTGTTCTACGCGAGCGGCACAGAAAGCCAGGAGATTCGGGGCAAACAGCGAACCGGATCGCTCAGCCTGACGCGAGGGACAGATCCCAGCCCTGTCGATATCAGCGCCCAAACACAAGATGTGCGTCACGTCCTTGTCGATCCGGCGCTCCTCGAGATGGAATGGAGCGGGGCGGGAGCGGTTGGGCTCGCTCCCTCAACAGGCGACATAGCAAGCGACGCCAGCGAGAGCAGCGGTGAAATAGCGCCTGGGGACAATGGCACACCAGGCGACATAACGCCACCATCGAGCGGTCCTTCAGCCACTTTCAGCAAGCCAAGCGAAACAACCGCCGCAGTGGGCGGCACACAAGCTGGCGAAAACTTGGGGTATCCCATGCCGGCAGACATCGACGAGGACAATTGTTGCATGATGGTCGCGCTCGACCGCACGGAAACCGTCGACGCCGCGAGCATTGAGGTCGCCGCCGCCGATAAGCCCGTCCGCAAAGCAGCCATTATCGCATTCCCTAAAACCGTCGAAGTTGTTTTTCTGCCATCGGGCGAGGTCGTAGCCCCTACCCTGCTCACCTTGCTTGGGGCAAAGGGCACGGCCAACCAAATCGACAACCTCACGGTCGTCGACCCTGCGACCACCGCAAAACTGCACCTGTATGCCGTAACCTCGGACGGAGGCAAAACCGAGGAATTCGACGGTGAAAGCCTCCTGAATAACCGGATACTCCATAAAATGGAAGACGTCTCGTATCAAATTGAGCTCGAGGGATTTGACCGAGCTCGAGATGCCGATATCATCGCCGCGGCCATTGAGTCCCCGCAGCGACTCATGACGCTGTGCTTCGATTACAGCCCCTATGTCGTGATGGGAGACTGAGGCTTGGGCACCAAATGCCGTCATTAATACCACTTATATAACGTATAGGATGAGGCATGACGCACCCTGCAGCCCGTTCTGCTATGATTGCCAGGTTGGCATCAATATGGGAGGGTTCATGCCGGGTTTGGGAACGGTCATCAACGTCGCACTTTTGATTGCGGGCGGACTGCTGGGCCTTATAGGCGGACGCTTTATCACGCCCCGCATCCAAGACACGCTCATGAAGGCGTCGGGGCTGTGCGTTTTGTTTATCGGACTGGGCGGCACTATGCAAAAGATGCTCATCATTGACGGGAAAGCGCTGGCGACCACCGGCACCACCATGCTCATCGTCTCGTTTGCCCTCGGCTCGCTCATCGGCGAGGCCATTAACCTGGAAGCCGGCATCGAAAACCTGGGCGAATGGCTCAAACGCAAAACCGGCAGCGAGGGGGACAACGAGTTCACCAATGCCTTTGTTTCGGCATCGCTGACCGTCTGCATCGGCGCCATGGCTATCGTGGGATCAATCCAAGACGGTCTGCTCGGTGACTGGTCCACGCTCGCTCTCAAGGGCGCGCTGGATTGCATCATCGTCTGCACCATGACGGCCTCGCTCGGCCGCGGTTGCATCTTCTCGGCCCTGCCCGTCGCCGTGTTCCAGGGAACGATCACGCTGTTTGCCGGCGCACTCTCTCCCATCATGACCGCCGCCGCCCTCGACAGCCTGTCGCTCGTGGGCTCTATGCTCATCTTCTGCGTCGGCGTAAATCTCATCCGCCCTCAGACCTTCCGCACGGCCAATATGCTCCCCTCCGTTGTCATAGCCGTCATCTACGCCCTCCTGTTCTAAATCTATCTACGTAGCGGTGTCTCGAACACCTGTTTGATGCTGTGCTATGATATGAGGTCACCGAAGCTGCGTTAGGAGAGGAGAAGCGGTGGCCGACCAGGACATCAAGATGCTCATCGAGCGCATTATGGCCGAGGCCCGGACCCATCAGTCTGCTCGCTTCTCAAACGAAGTCTATGCTGACGAGCCGATTCTCAAAACCGGTCGTCAGATGCAGAACTTCCTTCCCGACCAGTACCGCAAAATGCGTGAGATATCGCGTTGGCAAGAAGACCCCAAGGGTGGCGCGGGACGTTGGCTTTCGGAAGCCGAGCTTTTCTACCGCCAAGGCCTGCTGATGGCCGACTTTGAGGACGACTGCCCCTACAACGGCACATTCAAGTCGTACTTTCCCACCTATAACGCCATGAGCGATCGGCAGCTGCGTGGCTATTTTACCTGGCGCACCCAAGTGCGCCGCGGAACCGTCGAGGAAACGTCTACGTCCTTTGCCTTTCTGTATCTCTATGAGCTGATCTGCGGCATTGGCGTAGATAACCCACTCGATGGTTTTAACAAAATCAAGGCCTTTTGGGATGCCTATCGCGCCTTTGAACCCGGCATCGACCGGTTCGCACGCGTGTGGCTGCAGGACTACGCCGTGTTCCACAGACTCGACCCCAAGCTGCTTCGCGACTCTAAAACCGTCATGTTCGATAATGCCCTTATCGAGCTGCGGCGTGCGGCGCGAGACCTTGCGCCCGCGCCAACGCCGCCAGACTTGGCGCCTGCGCGTCGCAAGACCTCCGAGTCCACGCTCCCCCTTCCGCCCGACGAGGCAGGCGAGGAGCGACTCATGACCGCTATAAACGCCCTCTCCACGTACAACCTGAATAACTCACGGCTCGACCGTTCCCACCATCGCGACCTGCGCCACGTGGCATGCGCCGTGTATGTCCGTATGGCGCGCTACTATGACACGCACCGAAAGACCGGCATCGTAGCGAGCTTGTTTGGGGAGGAGACGGCCATGCCCTACACCATGTTTGCCTCGGCCGTGTTCTTTGCGCCCGAGCGCCACGAGGACTGCGAATATCGCCTGGACCCCATTCACATCTATCGCTGCCAAAATGGCTTTTGGGAATGCATGCGCATCCACGGCAGCAGACAAAAAAGTAGCAAGCTCGGTGAGATGATGCGCGCCTGCGACCAACGCCTGCGCCTGGCCCTAGACCCCACCCATCCCCTAAAAGAGGAGAAGGTCCCCAAATATCTGGCCAAGATCATCGATGACGAGATCGTGGCATGGCTTTCGTGGGACGCCGCGCACCAGCCTGTCAAGATCGATATCGATTTGAGTCAGCTGGGGCACATTCGGAGCGCCGCCGCGCAAACGCGTGAAGCGCTTTTGATTGATGAGGAACGCGAGGACGATGTGCCTATGGAAGCCGAGGCGGCGCTTATCGAGCAACCGAACATCGAGCCTGCGCCCGGCATGGCTGCCGGACCTGGCGAGATGACCGCACGGCAAGACGAACCCGACGAGCCGACTGTCTCCACCGAAGAGTTTGGCGTCGTGGCACCGCTCCTCGTGTCTATGCCCGCGCCCGTAACGCCCGCGTCTGCCGAAGCTGCGAACAAACTCGCGCCCGCCGCAGATGCCTTCCTTCGCGCGCTCCTCGAGCGGAACACGGCGCAGGCCACATTGGCGGTGGCACAGTCGGGCAAGAGTGAGGACATGCTCGTCGATAGCATCAACGAAGCGCTCTTTGACCTGGTGGGCGACACCGTTATTGAATTTGGCTCAGCAGGACCGCAGATTATCGAGGACTACGAAGCAGACGTGAGAGGATACCTAGACCATGAGTGATACCGCATCCGCAGCACCCCGCGTGCCCAAGCGCGTCGCCGCCGTCATTCTCAACTCGCTCAAGGGCGGCGTGGTCCCGCGCATCGGCCTTCCCTATATCACCGTGGGGCGCGAGGTCGAGATCCGCGCTCTGCTCACCGACCTGAGCCTCATCGCCGATGGCGGCGCAAGCTTCCGCTTTCTAGTCGGTCGTTACGGCGCCGGCAAGAGCTTTTTGCTCCAGACCATCCGCACGCACGCCATGGGCGAGGGATTCGTCGTCGCCGATGCCGACCTATCCCCTGAGCGCCGCCTGCAGGGCGGCCAGGGACAGGGCCTTGCCACCTACCGTGAGCTCATCCGCAACATATCGACCAAGACGCGCCCCGAGGGCGGTGCGCTCAACCTTATCCTGGATCGCTGGGTCGCCTCGTGTGCCGATGCCGACGAGTCTGCCGTCAATGCCCAACTGGCACCGCTCGAGGAAATGGTCCACGGCTTCGACTTCGCCCGCATGCTCCGCCGCTACCGCGCGGCCGTATCCGAGGGCGACGAAGAAGCTATGAGCCGCGTGACCAAATGGATTCGCGGCGAGTACCGCACCAAGAGTGAGGCACGCGCCGAGCTGGGCTCCTCGACCATCATCAGCGATGACGACTGGTACGACTACGTTAAGCTCATTGCGCGCTTTTTGGTCTGCAGCGGCTACAAGGGCATGCTGGTGCTCATCGACGAGCTCGTGAATCTGTACAAGATTCCCAACGCCATCACGCGCCAATACAACTACGAGAAGATCTTGACCATGTACAACGACACGCTCCAGGGCAAAGCGCAGTACCTGGGCATGATCATGGGCGGCACGCCAACCTCCATCGAAGACCGCCGCCGCGGCGTGTTCTCCTACGAAGCCTTGCGCAGCCGACTCGCTCAGGGCCGCTTTGCACGCGAGGACCTTAAGGACATGCTCGCGCCCATCATCCGCCTGCAGCCACTCACCTACGAGGAGTTGCTGGTGCTGATCGAAAAACTCATGCAGATCCATGCCGGATACTTTGGCTGGACGCCCACGCTTACCGAGAACGACTTGGTAGACTTTCTCAAGATTGAGTTTGGCCGCGTGGGAGCCGATACGCACCTGACGCCGCGTGAGGTCATCCGTGACTTTATCGAGCTGCTCGATATCCTGTGCCAGAACCCCGATGCAAACGTGGCTGAGTTGCTGCAAAGCGTCGGCGGCGACGCGCTGGCACCGGCAGCCGCAACAGGCGACACCGGCACCGCAGACGGCGACCGCAACTTCGCCGAATTCACCATCTAACCTGCCAAAAAGGGACAGGTCTATTTTGGCAGCTTTTATCTGCACAAACGTTGAGACAGCAATGCAGCAAACCATTGCCAACCGCATTGAGAGGTTCGTATTTGAGGGGAGGCCCCGTGAACGCCTTTGACCGATATGCTCCGTTTATCCAAGACTTCATCTACTCCCACGATTGGGAGAGTCTGCGCTCTATCCAGGTTGCGGCGGCAGATGCCATCTTTAACACACAAGACAATGTGCTCCTAACGGCATCCACAGCTTCCGGCAAAACCGAGGCAGCCTTCTTTCCCATCCTGACCGAGTTTTGGGAGAACCCGCCCGCGAGCGTGGGCGCCCTCTACATCGGTCCCCTCAAAGCGCTCATCAATGATCAGTTCGTCCGCCTCAATGACCTCTGCGAAGAGGCCGATATCCCTGTCTGGCACTGGCATGGCGATGTCTCGCAGTCGCACAAGGCTAAGCTCATTAAAAAACCGAGCGGCATCCTGCAGATTACACCCGAGTCACTCGAAGCGCTTTTAATCCATAAGCACATGGCGATCCCGCGCATGTTTTGCGACCTGCGCTACGTGGTCATCGATGAGGTCCACTCGCTCATGCGCGGCGACCGTGGCGGGCAGACGCTCTGTCTTATCGAGCGGCTCTCGCGCATGGCCGGCGTGCAGCCTCGACGCATTGGCCTTTCGGCCACCATCGGCGACCCCGAGCGCACGGGCGCCTTTCTCTCACAGGGAACGGGACGCGACTGCGTTATCCCCCGCTTTGAGGAACCGCGCCGCGTGTGGCGTATCTCCATGGAGCACTTCTACAACTCGGGCCCCCAGGCACAGCAGCGGGGATTCGTGGGCACAAGTCCTCAAGAGGCCGAAGTGCTTGCATGCGAGCGCATTGAGACAGCGGCACCCGCGGCACTGCCCGCCGGCGCCCAAGACATGCGTCACAGCGGACAGCTCACACAAGAGGAGCGCCGTCAACGTCGCGAGCAGGCGCGGGGCAAGGCCGCTCCCAAAGACCGTCGCACTTCTTCGGCCCCCGAGGGCGAAGTCGATATCCCCCGGGCCGCTGAGCAGGCGCTCCTCAACCCCACCGACACCGCACCCAAAAACGCCGATCCCGGCATGGGCTACATCTTTGAGCATACCCGCGGCCGCAAGTGCCTGGTCTTTGCCAACTCGCGCGAGGAGGCAGAGGCCGTATGCTCCATGCTGCGTAGCTACTGCGAAAGTCGACACGAGCCCGACCGTTTTCTCATCCACCATGGCAATCTTTCGGCATCGTTGCGCGAAACGGCCGAGGAACTCATGCGCGATGAGGAGCAGGCACAGACAACCGTCACCACCTCTACGCTGGAGCTCGGTATCGATATCGGCCGTCTGGAGCGTGCCTTCCAGATCGATGCGCCGTTTACCGTCAGTTCCTTTTTGCAGCGAATGGGCCGCACGGGACGCCGCGACCTTCCGCCCGAGATGTGGTTTGTCATGCGCGAGGAAGAGCCCGAGCCGCGCACGATGATGCCCGAGACCATTCCGTGGAAGCTCCTGCAGGGCATCGCGCTCGTGCAACTCTATCGCGAGGAAAAATGGGTTGAGCCACCCGAGCTCGATCGACTCCCCTACAGCCTGCTCTACCACCAGACTATGTCGACGCTTGCCAGCACCGGCGAACTCACGCCGGCAGAGCTTGCCCAGCGCGTACTCACACTCAGCTATTTCCATCGCGTCTCGGCCGATGACTATCGCGTGTTGCTGCGCCACCTCATTAAGATCGACCATATCCAGGTCACCGAGGGCGGTGGGCTCATAGTGGGCCTCGCGGGCGAGCGCATCATTAACAACTTTAAGTTCTACGCCGTGTTCCAGGAAAACGAGGAGTTCACCGTCCGGAGCGAGTCGGCCGAATTGGGCACGATCGTCAACCCGCCACCGCCCGGTGAGCGTATCGCCATCGCCGGACACTGCTGGATTGTCGAGGAAGTGGACTGGAAGCGTCATACCGTCTTTGCCACGCAGGTCAAGGGCCGTGTGCCGGCCTACTTTGGCGACTGCCCCGGTGACATCAATACACACGTACTCGAGCGCATGCGCAAGGCGCTCAACGAGCACGCAGCATATCCGTACCTTATGGGGAACGCACGGGCCCGCTTGGCGCAGGCTCGCCATACGGCCGAGATTTCGGGCGCGGGAACTAAGCCGCTCATCAACCTGGGTGGCGACACCTGGGTGCTTTTCCCCTGGTTGGGCAGCTACGCCTTTCTGGCGCTCGAGCGCATGCTCAAGATTAAATGTGCCGCGGAGCTGGGCCTTCGCGGACTCGACCCGTCGCGCCCGTACTTTATGCAGTTTAAAATGAAGGCCGACGAGGAGACGTTCTTTGAGGTGCTCGCCGCCGAGGCCGAGAAGGACTTCGATCCCATCGAGCTCGTCTATCCCGGCGAGGTGCCTTACTTTGACCGCTACGACGAGTTCGTTCCCGAAGAGCTCGTGCGCAAGGGCTTTGCCGAAGGCGTGCTCGACATAGAGGGCATGAAGCAGCGTGTCCGCAGCTGGCGCGACCACACATAAAACCAGTCTTTTTGGGACGGGGCTTGTTGAACCACTTTGGACATGATCAAGGAGTAGCTAAAGGAGCTCCGTCATAAACAGACTGGTCGCAGGGAGACGCGCTAGTCGTGGAGAGCGGCGCCGAGGAAGTCGGTGTCGAAGGGCACAGCTTCGGCAAAGACATAGTCGCCGTCGCTGGCGATGAGCAGGTAGTTCTCCTCGCCGCCGAACTCTGTATCGCCACATGGGACCACCCAGGCGCGGGCGAATACCTCGAGTGCCGTGGCAACGCAATCGCGCAGGAACGTCACGTCGCTCCCCTCGTTTGCGCTCACGATATTAGCCACGTAGATGCCCCCGGGGTTCAGGCTGCCTCGCACCAAACGCAACGCCTCAACCGTCGCCAGCTCGCGTACAGGCTCGGCACCGCCAAAGCAATCGCTCACGACCACGTCGTAGCGACGATGGCCCA
>CATYJC010000042.1 GCA_958407555.1 uncultured Collinsella sp.
GTCGCCGCAAAACGCACGGGAATGTGCGCCGTCGCGGCATGGTCCTCGATAAGGTTGGCGATGCCGTGAATGCAGCGATGCAGCGCGCCGCCGTCCGGACCATCGGGCGCGCAGAAGTCCAGGCGACCGGGGCGCTCGCGGAACCGCGCCACGTGCAAGGCATGATCCACCAACTCGCCAATGCCCTCGTTGCGGGCAGCACTAATGGGAACAACAGGCACGCCCAGCAGGCTCTCGAGCAGGTTGACGTCCACGGCGCCGCCGTTGGCCGTCACCTCGTCCATCATGTTGAGCGCGATGACCATGGGTCGATCGAGCTCCATAAGCTGCAGCGTCAGGTACAGGTTACGCTCGATGTTGGTGGCGTCGATGATATCGATGATGGCGTCGGGGTGCTCGTCCAGGATAAACTGGCGGCTTACGATCTCCTCGCCCGTGTACGGCGACAGAGAATAAATGCCGGGCAGGTCGGTAACGCTTGCCTCGGGATGGTTACGGATAGTGCCGTCCTTGCGGTCGACCGTCACGCCGGGAAAGTTGCCGACGTGCTGGTTGGAGCCCGTAAGCTGGTTGAACAGCGTGGTTTTACCGCAGTTTTGGTTGCCGGCGAGGGCAAAATGTAGCGGTGCGCCCTCGGGCACGGCTGTCTTGGCAGCACGAGGCGAATACGTCCCCTCGCCCAGTGCCGGGTGATCTGTCGTGCCGATAGCGGCGTTAACGCGCGGGCCGGTATCGGTGTCGTGCACATCCACGAGCTCAATGCGTGCGGCATCGTCCTTGCGCAGCGTCAACTCGTAGCCACGCAGGCGGATCTCGAGCGGGTCGCCCATGGGGGCGTACTTCATCATGGTGACTTCGGTGCCCGGCGTTAGACCCATGTCCAAAATATGCTGTCGGAGTGCCTGGTCGTCCGATGCCACCGATGCGACAACGGCGTCCTTTCCAATCTCGAGTGTATCGAGTCTCACGTCCGCGTTCCTCCCCCGGCGCCCACAGGGCGTTGCATTTTGTTTATCTTGGCTAACCGTTTGCCATGGCTAACCATTTAACCACGCATGATAGCGCGAACACATAGTGACGTTCAATTAACAGATTGCCGCCCTGGCGGGCTCGCAGCGTCAAGTGGTTACGCGGTTTGGTAAAACGCCGTAACTAAAACCCGTGGCGCTCCAGGAAGCGGAAGGCTAGGCGAATCCAAGGACGGACAGCCGCCTGCTTGTCCTCGTTGTCGACCGCAGTGTTGGCGTTGCCGAGCGAAAGGCCGTGGCCGCCCTGGTCAAAGACGTGCATCTCGCATGCGACGCCCTCCTCGGCCATGCGCTGCGCAAACGGATAGACCTGCGCGATCGGCGCCGTCTTGTCATCGGACACGCCCCACACAAAGGTCGGCGGCATCTGGCGCGAAACATGTGTGGAGGGGCAGATATCGGCCAGGTGCTCGTCAGTTGCCTCGCCACCCGTCACCATCGACAGGTAGTCGTTGAGCAGATCGCGCCCCGTCTTGCCGCCCGTCTTGGGCACACGCAAGTCAATGCGCGGATCGCGCGTCTGCATGTCGCGCACATAGGCAAAGTCGAGCAGCGGATAGCCCAGCACCACGGCATCGGGACGAATGTCGTCCGGACGCGCCCCGGCAAGTGCCGCGAAGGGGCCGGTCTTCCACTGTGTCGCCAGCGAGGCGCAGATCATACCGCCCGCAGAAAAGCCCACAACGCACACGCGCTTGGGATCGACATGCCACTCGTCGGCATTCGCACGAACCGTGGCGACCATCTTGGCAAGATCTGCCTGGGGGTGCGGAAAGCTCACGTCACCCGTGCCACTCGTCACATAGTTGAGCACAAAGGCCTGGTAACCGTGATCCAAAAACGCAAACGCCACGGGATCCTGTTCATGCGGGGCGATATGCGTAAACGCACCTCCGCCGCAGATAATCACGGCAGGGCGGCGGCCATTCGGTTTATCGGGCAGCGGCTCGGCACCCAAATACGTAAACGTCGCTGGATATTCCTCGGTCGGCTCCTCGCCCCACAGCGCGTGGTTCTCGACAATCATATGTGCTCCCTTCGCGCAAATTACGCGCCCTTGTTTTTCGCCTTCAAGCGTACCCCACTTGAACCCGTGGCGCAGAAACACTTCAGCAACAAGCTTCCCATCAACTGATATATCACATAATCCCAGCTCAGGACCATCGCTGAGCAGCGTAGAATAGGGGACGTTGACCAAGCCGCGAAACACATATGAAACGTTTCCGGCAAACCAAACGCGCGATATGCGCCTATTTAAGTTGGAGGCAACTATGGGTCTGCTCGATTCGCTTAAGTCCACCTTCACCTCGACGGGCGAGGCGTCCGTTCCGCCCGCAGCAAGCTTCGCCACCCGCGAAGGCGTCATCTATGCCCCCGTCAACGGCGTGCTCGTCAACCTGAACGAGGTCCCCGACGAGACGATCGCCTCGGGCATGCTTGGCCAGGGCTATGGCATCGAGCCCATTACCGGCACCATCTATGCGCCCGCCAACGGCCGCATCGGCGCTACCACCGTCACCAACCACTCCATTGGCATGATCACCGAGGACGGTCTTCGCGTATTCATCCATGTTGGCCTGGGCACCGTGGAAATGAACGGCAAGGGTTTTGCCCGCTTTGTCGAGATGGGCGATGTGGTCAAGGCAGGCCAGCCGCTCATCAGCTTCGACCGCGAGGCCATTAAGGCCGCTGGCCACGAGGACATCGTGACCGTCATCGTCTCCGAGCTCGATCGTCTTAAGAGCATCGACCATGTCGGCGAGTCTGGAACGCTTATCGGCGGCAACCCGCTCGTCAAGCTTGGCGACCCGCTGCTGGTTGCCAAGACCAAGTAGTCAGGCCCCGCGCCACACAGCCAAAAGGCACCTCGTCAAGCGCCCGCGACCATTTGGCCGCGGGCGCTTTTCGTTTGAAAAACCATCTCGCCAATGCCTTATCTGTATAGCCCAAATGAGCCGAGCTGCTAGAATATCGAACTGTATGGATAACTATCATTCAACCGTTATGGGAGGATACGTGAACCGCACCAAAATCGCGCAGCTCTACGCCGACGCCGAGTCGCTCGGCGGCCAGACCGTCACCGTCGCCGGCTGGGTCAAGTCCGTCCGCGACATGAAGAACTTTGGCTTTGTTACGCTCAACGACGGCAGCTGCTTCCGCGACCTGCAGGTCGTCATGAACCGCGATGCACTCGACAACTACGACGAGATCGCCCATCAAAACGTCTCGGCCGCCCTCATTTGCACCGGCATCGTCAAGCTGACCCCCGATGCGCCGCAGCCTTTCGAGCTTTCTGCCACCTCCATCGAGGTCGAGGGCGTCAGCGCCCCGGATTACCCGCTGCAGAAGAAGCGCGCAACCGTCGAGTTCCTGCGCACCCAGCAGCACCTGCGCCCGCGCACCAACCTGTTCCGAGCCGTGTTCCGCATCCGCTCTGTCGCGGCTGCCGCCATCCACCGCTTCTTCCAGGAGCAGGGCTTTGTCTACGTCAACACCCCTATCATCACCACGAGTGACTGCGAGGGCGCCGGCGAGATGTTCCGCGTGACCACGCTCGACCCCAAAAATCCGCCCCTCACCGAGTCCGGCGAGGTCGACTGGAGCCAGGACTTCTTTGGCAAGCACGCGAGCCTCACCGTGTCCGGCCAGCTCAACGCCGAGAACTTTGCCATGGCCTTTGGCGACGTGTACACCTTTGGCCCCACCTTCCGCGCCGAAAACTCCAACACCACGCGCCACGCCGCCGAGTTTTGGATGATCGAGCCCGAGATGGCCTTTGCCGATCTGAACGACTACATGGATAACGCCGAAGCCATGCTCAAGTACGTCCTCAAGGACGTCATGGCCACCTGCCCCGACGAGCTCAACATGCTCAACAAGTTTGTGGACAAGGGCCTGATCGAGCGCCTGGACCACGTGGCAAACTCCGACTTTGCCCGCGTTACCTACACCGATGCCATCGAGATCCTGGAGCAGGCAGTCGCTGCTGGCCACCAGTTTGATTACCCCGTCAGCTGGGGCATCGACCTGCAGACCGAGCACGAGCGCTTCCTGACCGAGGAGCACTTTAAGCGCCCGACCTTCGTAACCGACTACCCGGCAGAGATCAAGGCCTTCTATATGCGCATGAACGACGACGGCAAGACCGTCGCCGCCGCCGACTGCCTGGTGCCGGGCATCGGCGAGATCATCGGTGGCTCCCAGCGCGAGGAGCGCCTGGACCTGCTCGAGGCCCGTATCAAGGACCTGGGCATGAATCCCGAGCAGTACAAGTACTATCTGGACCTGCGCCGCTACGGTTCCTGCAAGCACGCCGGCTACGGTCTGGGCTTCGAGCGCTTGGTGATGTACCTCACCGGCGTGGGCAACATCCGTGACGTCCTGCCGCACCCGCGCACCGTGGGCAACGCCGACTTCTAATCGTCGGACGTTAGCTCGCGTCGCCACACGCCAACACTCATCGCACAAGCGTCTCTCGACATCGGTCGAGAGACGCTTTTTTCAACAGCATCCGTCAAGCTTTTGGCAAGTTTTTGGTCAGTTGAGCAGGGCTGTTGAAAACTCGAACCGCCGTTTGCCGACGACTACCGACCGCCCAGAGCGCCCTGCGCCCCTGGGAAAACCCCGCGTCCTAGGCTCCATACCGTCGCCACCCAAAACGGAAAGGACGTGGGCACCATGACCGAAGCCGCTGTTGAAACCTACGACACCACAACGAGAGGCGCCGCCTCGATGGCAGCCTATCGCGCCGTTCGCATCCTGCAACTATTAAGCGAGAACACCGGCGAGGACAAGGCCATGCTTTCCGATGAGTTGATCCGGCGCCTCGCCCATCCCGACGACCCCGCCCGCATGCCCATCTCGGCGGCGCGACGCAGCATCTACACCGCCATCTCCGCACTTCGCCATGCCGGATACGAAATTGAGTACAAACGCGGCGTGGGGTATCGGCTCTTGACCCGTCCGCTCACCGACGAAGAGATCATCCGGCTCCACGGTATGGTCATGCGCAACCGCTCTACGCCCATCGCCATTCGAAAAAGCATGGCTCAGCACTTGGTCGCCATGGCGAGTGCCGACGTTCGCGGCTACCTCGATGCACCCGAGCCTGCTCCAAGCGCCGGTGGCAAATCCACCAAGGCCACGCGCGCGCCCGTCAAACGCATCGACACCTGCGAGCTCATCGAGCAGGCCATCGACCACGGAACCACGGTGAGTTTTGATATTTCGAGCGTCACGACACGTGGTGAAACTGAAGTAGCACGGATGACACTCCGCCCCTTTGCCATCAAGCAACGAGACGGCATCTCGTATTTGCTGGGAACGGTCTATGACGCCCGAGGCGCCGATGACACGCTGCGTACCGTAGAGATCGGCCGCATGAGAAACGTCACCACGCGTCTCCTCGACGGCAAGAAGCTCTTCGCCGCCCTCGACGAGGAGGACGACGCCTCTGCCGCATAAGAACCTCCGCCGTCCATTCGACTACCCGTACCGCCCATCCGGTTCTGTATTAAAAAACCCGCCAGGTTATTGTAAAAATGGACATCCGCGCTACTATAGTTCCACTTGCACTTTGTTTGAGTGCAGTATTTCCAGCCATTTCTATACTGGGGGTAACGATATGAAGGACATCACCATCAGCCGCAGGAGCCTTCTGGTCTCTGCTGGCCTGCTCGCGCTCGCTCCGCTCGCCGGATGCGGCGGCAACTCTGGTTCCGGCTCTGCTGCCGCCGGTTCCGACTACACCGTCGGCGTTCTTCAGCTCACTGAGCACTCCGCACTCGACGCCGCCAACGACGGCTTTGTCAAGGCCATCAAGAAGAGCGGTCTCAAGGTCAAGATCGATCAGAAGAACGCCCAGAACGACCAGTCCACGTGTAAGTCCATCGCCGACAAGTTCGTGGGCGATGGCGTCGACCTGATCTATGCCATCGCTACGCCCGCCGCGCAGGCCGCCGCCGGTGCCACGGCCGATATCCCCATCGTGGGTTGCGCCATCACCGACTACGCTGCCTCCGGCCTGGTCCAGGACAACGACAAGCCCGGCACCAACGTCACCGGTGCCTCCGACCTCACCCCGGTCGCCGAGCAGCTCGAGATGATGCAGAAGGTCCTGCCCGACGTAAAGAAGATCGGCTTGCTCTACTGCACCGCCGAGTCCAACTCCGACGTCCAGATCAAGGCCGCCAAGAAAGAGCTCGACAAGCTGGACCTGGAGTACACCGACTTTACCGTCTCGAGCTCCAACGAGATCCAGTCCGTCGTCGAATCTGCCGTGGGCAAGGTCGACGCGCTGTACTCCCCCACCGATAACACCATCGCCGCGGGCGCCTCGCAGGTGGGCCAGATCTGCAAGGAGAACAAGCTTCCCTACGTGACCGGCGAGGAGGGTATGTGCATGGCTGGCGGCCTGTTCACCCTCTCCATCAACTACGAGGATCTGGGCTACGCCGCGGGCGAGATGGCCGTCAAGATCCTGAAGGGTGAGGCTAAGCCCGAGGACATGCCGATCAAACACCTCTCGAGCAAGGACCTGGTCGTCGTCAAGAACGACGAGATGGCCGAGGCCCTGGGCATCGACCTCTCCGCTCTGGACGCGTAGCGTCATGCGCGGCAATGCATCTAGAGCCCGCGCTCGCGCCATAGCCGCGTTATTCAATATCTGAGCCACGTGGGCGGACGTCGTAGACCGGCGTCCGCCCTGCTTGTTACGGATGAGACAAAACATCCGACCGCAGCTCTTTCATACATTGTTACCGCTATCATGGTGACTCACGTGTCCACCCTATCCTAGGAGGTATGAAGCATGCTCATTGCATTGCAGGGCGCCATTTCGCAGGGCGTCCTCTGGGGCATTATGGTGCTTGGCGTGTTTATCACGTTCCGCCTACTCGACATCCCCGATATGACCTGCGACGGCAGCTTTGCCCTCGGCGGCTGCGTCTGCGCCGTACTCATCGTCAATAACAACGTCGACCCGCTGCTCGCCGTGCTGGCCGGCATGTGCGCCGGCGCCATCGCGGGCGCGGTCACGGGCATTTTGACCACGGTCTTTGAGATTCCCGCGATCCTCGCCGGAATCCTGACGCAGATCAGTCTGTGGTCCATCAACCTGCGCATCATGGGCAAATCCAATACGCCCATCCTTGCCAAAGGCACTATCTTCTCGTCTGTCAGCAACATGACGGGCCTGCCGCAGTCCACCGTCGCCATCATCCTGGGCATCTTGCTCGCTGTTGCTATCGTTGCCATCCTGTATTGGTTCTTTGGCACCGAGATCGGCTCGGCACTGCGCGCCACCGGCAACAACGAGTACATGATCCGCGCCCTGGGCGTCAACACCAACTCCACCAAGATGATCGCCCTCGTGCTCTCCAACGCTCTCATCGGTCTTTCGGGCGCGCTCATCTGCCAGAGCCAGAAGTACGCCGACATTGGCATGGGCACCGGTGCCATCGTTATCGGTCTTGCCGCCATTGTTATCGGCGAGGTGCTCGGCCGCCTGCTGCCCGGCGGTCTCACGCAGTTTAGCGTTCGCCTGGCCTCCGCCGTCTTTGGCTCCGTGGTCTACTTCCTCATCCGCGCCATCGTGCTGCAGCTGGGCATGGACGCCAACGACATGAAGCTGCTCTCCGCTGTGATCGTCGCCGTAGCCCTGTGCGTGCCCGTGATTTGGGAGCGCTATAAGCTCCGCAGCTCCTACACGAAGGGGGATGAGGCAGATGCTTAAGCTCTCGCACGTCAAGAAGACCTTTAACAAGGGCACCGTCACCGAGAAGCGCGCGCTTACCGGCGTCGACCTTACCCTCAATGATGGCGACTTTGTAACCGTGATCGGCGGCAACGGCGCCGGCAAGTCCACGCTGCTCAATATGATCGCCGGCGTGTATCCGCTCGATTCGGGTGTCATCGAGCTCGACGGCACCGACATCTCGCGTCTGAGCGAGTCGCAGCGCGCCAAGTACCTGGGTCGCGTGTTCCAGGACCCCATGCGCGGCACCGCAGCCGACATGCAGATTGCCGAGAACCTGGCCCTCGCCAAGCGCCGCGGCCAGCGTCGCGGTCTTTCGTGGGGCGTCACCAAGGCCGAGAAGGACGAGTACGTTGAGCTGCTCAAGCGCCTAGACCTCGGTCTGGACACGCGCCTCAACGCCAAGGTCGGCCTGCTTTCGGGTGGCCAGCGCCAGGCACTCACCCTGCTCATGGCCACGCTCACCAAGCCACGCCTGCTGCTGCTCGACGAGCACACCGCGGCGCTCGACCCCAAGACGGCCTCTAAGGTGCTCAATCTGACCGAGGAAATCGTCGACGAGCACCACCTGACCACGCTCATGGTCACGCATAACATGAACGACGCCATCCGTCTGGGCAATCGTCTGATCATGATGCACGAGGGCCACGTAATCTACGACGTGGCAGGCGACGAGAAGAAGTCGCTCACCGTTGCCGACCTGTTGCAGAAGTTCGAGGAGGTCTCGGGCGGCGAGCTCGCCAACGACCGCATGCTGCTGAGCTAAAACCTGCCAAAAAGGGACAGGTTTATTTTGGTAGATTTTATCTGCGCAAACGTCAAAACCGCCGCAAAGGGACAGACGCCCTTGCGGCGGTTTTCGCATATTATGCTGATAATCCGATATTCAACCAGACATTCTGGCTAAGGACTAAGGAAACTGCCATGAAAAGACTTCCCCACCTTGCGTTAGCCGCCGCTTTGTTTGCCGGCGCGCTCGCAGGCATCCCAAGCCTCGCTTTCGCGGGGAACCTGCCCGCCGCTATTGACGGCTCCGTGGCCGTCATGCACACCAACGACATCCACGGCAGCTACAAGTACAGCCACAACGAAAGCAAGGGCACCGGCACTGTGGGCTTTGACGGACTGGCGGTTCTCTATAGCGCCCAAAGCAGCGCCCCCGATCTTTTGCTCGATGCGGGCGACACCTTCCACGGACAGTCCTTCGCCACCATGAGCGAGGGCAAGAGCATCGCCGAGCTCATGGACACCTTCTACGCCGACGGCTACGACGCGACCACGCCAGGCAACCACGACTGGAGCTACGGCGCGGACAAACTCCGTACCATGACCGGCTACAGCACCACCGGCACGCCCTTCGCCATGCTCTGCGCGAACGCAAAGTCTACGAGCGGCGTATGGAGCTCGACCATCACGAAGACGCTCGATCGCACCTGGGAGGATAGCGAGGATCACTCCACATTCGACTACAAAATCAAGGTCGGCGTCGTGGGTGCCATGGATGAGTCGCTGGAATCCTCGCTGCGCGCGGACCTGGTCGCGGGCACCAGCTTCTCGAGTGCCGCGAACGCCATCAATACCGAGGCAGAGAAGCTGCGCAAGGAGGGCTGCGATGTTGTTGTGTGTATCGCGCACACGCTCGACGCCAAGACCTTTGCCACGCGACTCCGTGGCGTCGATGCCCTTATCGCAGGCCACGAGCACATCAACCTTAACGAGAAGGTGACGGGAGCCGACGGCAAGACGATCCACGTTGTCGAGGCAGGCAGCGCCTTTGCCGAGGTGGGGCTGCTTTCCATTCCGTACAAATACGACACGAATGGCACCGAGACGACCGACGATGACACGGTCACGGTCCCTGCAGACGGCAGCGACGAGAAGCTCTACACCGCCAAGAACGTCAACGACCTTTTGGCAGACCCCGACAAGGGCTCCGGCTACCAAAGCCGCCTTGAAGCCGTCCGCAACAAGATCAAGCCGCTCGACGAGGCCTTTGAAAACGAATCGAACAAGGTGCTCGGCACATCCACCACCAACTATTTCTACGGCGAGGACGCCGCAGGCACGCATGGTTGGGAAATGGTGCGCACCACCGATTTCCGCCCCAGCAAGGAGGGCGACACCACCAAGGCCCAGACCATCGGCCACGTGATTTGCGGCTCCTATCTTGCCCTGACGGGCGCGGACCTCGCTATCGAAAACGCTGGCGGCATCCGCGGCGGCATCGCGGCGGGCAACGTGACCGCCGGCAACGTCATCGCCATCTCGCCCTACGGCAACACCGTGGAGACCTGGACCATGACCGGCGCGGACTTCCTCGCAGCGCTCGAGCACTCGCTACAAATCAGCGACGATTGCAACGACAGCTACGAGCTTCAGCAGGCTTATGTGGCGGCCGGTCACACCGAGCAGGAGGCGCAAAACAAGTACAAGTGGCGCGATGACTCTGGCAGCGTTCTCTCCTTTGGCGGCATCAACGTAACGATTGATTGGACGCAGCCCGAAGGCAAGCGCATTGTGAGTGCCACACTCACCAAAGACGGCAGCACGCTCGACCCCGCCAAGACCTATACCGTCGCCACCAACAACTACATCATCACCAACACGACCGACTTTCCCACCTTTGCACACGCCACCAAGTACACCGAGTGGGGTACCTGCGAGTCAGCGCTAAGGGCGCTGATCGGGCAGAACGGCTGGGAGAGCAAGATGGCCGGGCTCGCCGGCACCATCGGCTTCGGCTCCGCAGCCGTGGACCCCACGCCCTCACCGGCCCCGACGCCTAAGCCCTCGTCTAAGACGGACACGGCGACCACGAAGGTCATCACCAAGAAGACGACCGGTAAGCTTGCCGCAACGGGAGACCGCACGCTGGCAGTAGTTGGCGCGTGCCTTATCGGCGGCATCATCGTCATCATGCTCGGCATTATCTGGAAGCGTCGACGCTAAGCTACACCGCCGGGCCTTACAGCCCCGCCGCGTAAACCTTATATCGAGCACAGAAGCCCGTCCGAATTTGATCGGACGGGCTTCTTGGTGGGTATCATGGTTGGACGATCATAAGGAGGTTTTCCCTACATGGATTTGTTTGAGCCGATTCTTCATTTCTTTGAGCAACGGTGGGTCCACAACATCATCTGGGCCGTCATCTTGGCGATAGGCACCGCCGTCGCCGCCAAGGTCGTATCCAAGACCCTGAATCATCTGCTTAACCGAGACGATAACCCGCTTCCGGCATCGAGTATCTTCATCAACATCGCGCGCGCCGTCATTTGGATGATCGGCGGCAGCTTTATCCTCGACAACTGCTTTGGCATTAACGCAAACGCGCTCGTCGCCGCTCTTGGCGTCGGCGGCATCGCCATCTCGCTCGGCTTTCAGGACACGCTGTCAAACCTTATCGGCGGCATGCAAGTGACCTTTATGGGCATCATCAAACCCGGCGACAATATCGAGGTCGGCGGCGTGTCGGGCGTGGTCCAGGACATCACCTGGCGCCACACGACCATCGAAGATGCCTGCGGGCAGACCATCATCGTCCCCAACTCCAACATCTCCAAGAACACGCTCGTGCATTTGATGCCCTTTGGGCGCGTGGCTGTGCCCGTTGCCGTAAAGGACACGTCCAAGTGGGCCTCGCTCGACGCGCTGGCAGACGAGCTGACCAGCGCCACCAAGGCCGCCGTGCTTCCCATCTCGGGCTTTGACAAGGAGCCGTATGTGCTCTTTAGCGAGATCGGCGACTTTGGCATTAAGGGCAAGATCATCTTTATCGTCAGCGACGACAGCACCACTTTCACCGCTGCCGACGCCTGCATCCGCGCCATCGCCCCCATCATTGCCTAAACCACCACAAAGGGGACAGGCACCTTTGTTGTGGTTTTCATTCGTGGTACCATGGTTCATATAGTTGTTTAAACGACTAAGGGAGCAACATCATGGAAGAGGCCTACCGTCAAGCACGCAAGCGCGGCGAGCAAGGACGTCGACGCGCCATTAGTCAAAGCGAGTATCCGTACCTCACGGACCTCGATAGCTTGGTTGCCCAGCTCCCCTTAGGCCAGCGAGAGAATGTCGGCCTGAGAGACATTCCGCTCGAAATGGTCGTCGGTACGGTTACCAAGGGCCGTCAGTCCGCCTTTTCATGCAACTTTATGCCCCTACTGCCGTTTGGCACCGAGTTCGCCCGCAAGTGGTCCAACCTCTACGACATCCAGGTAACCGAGGGTTATCGCGACCCCATCATCGTCACCGAGTTCATGCATCGGTTCTATGTCCAGGAAGGCAACAAACGCGTCAGTGTCCTCAAATTCCTGGACGCCCCGACGGTTTCGGCCAAGGTCACCCGTCTCTACCCCGGCACATGGGATTCCGTCGAAAGCCGCCTGTACGGCGAGTTCTGCGCGTTTTGGCGCGTCTGCCCCCTATACGAGATCGAGTTCTCGCGTGAGGGAAGCTACGAGACGCTCGCCAAGATGCTCGGTCAGAACCTTATCGAAAAATGGCCGCAGAAAAAGGTCGACTACCTGCGCCACACCTTCCTGCTCTTTAAGCGCGCCTACCTTCGCGCAGGCGGCGACCACCTGGACATTACGCCCGCCGACGCCATGCTCGTCTACCTCAATGTGTACAACCAGGACCGCCTGCTGGATACGCCGACGGATATAGTCGTAAACCGCCTGTGCAAGATCTGGCGCGAGCTGGTTATTGCCGGCAAAAATGACGAGGACAAGGTCGATCTTGTCGAAGCACCGAGCGTCGACGAGGAAAAGGCGCCCGCCAAGTCCACCTCCGGCGTGCTCAACTTCTTTATGGGCAAGACCGTCTATTCGGCGGCTAACCCCCTGCGCATCGCCTTTATCCATGAGTTCCCCTGTGCGACGTCGAGCTGGGACAGCCTGCACGACCAAGGGCGTCAGTATCTCGATGAGCACTTTGACGGTATCGTGCGCACCGAGGCGTTCGAGGACTGTCACGATCCGGACATGTTCTACGCCGCCGTGGAAACGGCTGTCAAACATGGGGCAAACGCCATCTTCTCGACCTCGCACCGCCTGATGGAATACACGCTCAGGGCTGCCGTTGAGTATCCCCGGGTTCGGTTCCTCAACTGCTCTATCGGCCTTCCCCATCAAAGCGTCCGTTCGTACTTTGGCAAGATGTACGAGGCCAAGTTCCTCCTGGGCGCCCTTGCCGCCAGCATGGCGGACAACCACCGCATCGGCTACCACGCGTCGGTCTTCGCCTCGGGCGCACTCAGCGAGATCAACGCCTTTGCGATTGGCGCCTCGCTGCTCGACCCGCGCGCGCAGGTCATCCTCACCTGGGGCGATGTTCCCGCCGGTGGTCTTGCCGAAGCCATGTGCCGCGAAGGCGTAAGCGTCATGACCGGCGCTGACATGTCAAAGTCGCTCGAAGACCCAACGGCCTACGGGCTTCACCGCTTGGTCGACGGCAAAGTCACCGGCATCGCCATGCCCGTATGGAACTGGGGCCGTTACTACGAGCTCATCGTTCGCAGCCTTCTGCACGGCACGTGGGACGAGACCAGCGACGACAACCAAGTGCGTGCCGTCAACTACTGGTACGGCATGAGCTCCGGCGTTATCGACATCCGTTACGCTCCGGGCCTACCCTACCAGACGCGCAAACTCGTGCAGTTGCTCCGCAACGGCATTGTTGAGGGATCCATCAACCCCTTTGGCGGCGAGCTCCATAGCCAGAACGGCGTGGTACAGATCGAAGGCTTCCCTCCGCTGCCGAGCACGCAGATTGTCGAGATGGATTGGCTGGCGGACAACGTGGTAGGCACCATTCCGCAGCTCGACGATGAGCCGAAAGTCCCTGCCCTATGAAAATCCTTGCCATAGCCGATACCGAAGAACGATGCCTTTGGGAGTGCTTTCGCAAGGAACGCTTTGAGGGAGTCGACCTGATTTTGTCCGCTGGCGATCTGGACCCGGACTATCTTGAGTTTTTGGTCACGGTCATCAACAAACCGCTCATCTACGTGCGCGGCAATCACGATGACCGCTACGCACGTCATGCACCGGGCGGATGTATCTGCGTAGAAGACAGCGTGTACACGTACCGAGGGATTCGCATTGCGGGCCTTGGCGGGTCCATGCGTTATCGCGACGGCGCCAACATGTACACCGAACGCGAGATGTCCAAGCGCATGCGTAAGCTGTCGCGTAAGGTTAGGATGGTCGGCGGGTGCGACATTCTGCTTACCCATGCACCCGCCGCCGGTATGGGTGATCTGGACGATCTGCCGCATCGAGGGTTCGAGTGCTTTAACACGGCGCTTGAGTCCTGGGGGGCCGACTACATGGTGCATGGGCATGTACACCAAAGCTACGGTTACGATTTTCAGCGCGAGCGGCAGCATGCGTGTGGAACGACGATCATCAACGCCTGCGGCTATACGCAGTTTGAGCTCGACCAGACGCGCTACCCCATCCGTGGCTGGCAGGCAGCCTGGCTCAATTCGCAAACCATGC
>CATYJC010000043.1 GCA_958407555.1 uncultured Collinsella sp.
GTTCTGAAAAGTAACACCAGGGCGGGCCCGGACGAGAACAACCGACTACAGGTCGATGTGCGATTCCTTGATCGGAAACGGCTCCGCGAAGTGGCAGGCGCAGCAGTGACCCGGTGCAACTTCCTTAAACTCGGGCAGCTTCTCGGAGCAGATACCCTGAGCGATCGGGCAGCGCGTGTGGAAACGGCAGCCGGTCGGCGGATCCAGCGGCGACGGCGGATCGCCAGCGAGGATGATGCGCTTACGGGTCTTCTGGATATCCGGATCGGGAACCGGCACGGCAGACAGCAGCGACTGCGTGTACGGATGGTGAGGCTCGCTATAGAGCGTCTTCCAGTCCGAAACCTCGACCATCTTACCTAGATACATAACGGCAACGCGATCGGAGATGTGCTGTACGACGGACAGGTCGTGTGCGATAAACAGATACGCGGTACCGAACTTGTCCTGCAGTTCCTTGAGCAGGTTCAGAACCTGGGCCTGAATGGACACATCCAGAGCGGATACCGGCTCGTCACAGATAATCAGCTTGGGCTTCAGCGCAAAAGCGCGGGCAATACCGACACGCTGACGCTGGCCGCCCGAGAACTCATGCGGATAGCGGTTGATGTGCTCGGGGTTCAGTCCAACGACGTCGAGAAGCTCACGGACGCGCTCAATGCGCTCCTCCTTGGTACCCACACCATGAATGGTCATGGGCTCGGAGACAATCTCGCCGATGGTCATACGAGGGTTGAGCGAAGCATAAGGATCCTGGAAGATAAACTGCATCTCGCGACGCATGTCCTTGATCTCATGCTTGCTCATCTCGGCAACATCTTTGCCCTGGAAAAATACCTTACCGGCAGTCGGCTTGGTCAGACGCATGATAGTGCGGCCCGTGGTGGACTTACCGCAACCAGACTCGCCAACCAGACCAAAGGTCTCGCCAGGATAAATCTCAAAAGAGATGTCGTTTACAGCAGAGACGACGCGCTTGGAAAAACGCTTGGCGAACATGCCGGACTCTGCGGGGAACTCCTTGGAGAGGTGCTCGACCTTCAGCAGCGGAGTGCGCTCGTTATTGTCTGCCATTTACGCCTCGCCTCCCTTCTTGGAATCCTTGCGCGTACGAGACGTCTCGGGAGCGTTCTTAAGGAACTCGGGGTCACCGGAATAATGGCACGCAGAATAGTGGCCGGACTCGGTGACAACACGCTCGGGGCGCTGCTTGCGGCACTTATCGGTTGCATAGGGGCAACGAGGCGAGAACACGCAGCCCTCGGGCAGGTTCATGAGCGAAGGCGGGTTGCCGTGAATCGGCGTAAGCGGCTTCTTCTCATCGATGGCCTGCTCCGGGATGGAGCGGATAAGGCCCCAGGTATAGGGGTGGCGGCTCTCGTAGAAGATTTCCTCAGCAGTACCGAACTCGACGGGACGGCCGGCGTACATAACCATGATCTTATCGGCCATATCGGCGACGACGCCCAGGTCATGGGTAATCATGATGATGGCGTTGCCGTTCTTCTCCTGCATTTCCTGCATAAGCTCAATAATCTGAGCCTGAATGGTAACGTCCAGGGCAGTCGTGGGCTCGTCGGCAATCAGAATATCGGGATCGCAGGCAAGGGCCATGGCAATCATGACGCGCTGACGCATACCGCCAGAGAACTGATGCGGATACTCATTGACGCGCTTCTCGGGCTCGGGAATACCAACGAGGTCCAAAAGCTCGGTGGCGCGCTTGAGCGCCTCCTGCTTGGAGTAACCACGGTGCAGACGAAGGCCCTCGCCCACCTGCTTACCGATCTTATAGACCGGGTTCAAGGAGGTCATAGGATCCTGGAAGATCATCGCGATATCATTGCCGCGAATGTGCTGCATCTCTTCCTCGGTCATCTCGAGGATGGAGCGACCGCGATAGCGAACGTCACCGCCCTCGATCTTTCCCGGAGGCATCGAGATGAGGCCCATGATGGTCATGGCGGTCACGGACTTACCGGAGCCGGACTCGCCGACGACGCCCAGGGTCTCGCCACGATCGAGCGTATAGGACACACCGTCGACAGCGCGAACGACGCCATCCTCGGTATGGAAATACATCTTAAGGTCATCGACCTCGAGTAGATGCTGGCCCTCGGGAACCGGCTGGTCCTTCAGGTCCACATAGTTCTTGTTCTTCTTCATCCTTATGCGTCCTTCATCTTGACGTCGAGGGCGTCGCGCAGACCGTCACCCAGCAGGGTGAAGGCGAGCACCGTCGAGAGAATTGCCAGACCGGGCATGATCATCATCCAGGGAGCAGTCAGAAGATACTGCTGACCGTCCTGAATCATGGAGCCCCACGAAGGCGTAGGCGGAATAACGCCCATGCCGAGGAAGGACAGAGCGGACTCGGTCAAAATGGCACCACCAATGTTCATGGTCGCGTAGACCACGATGGAGGCGACGGAGTTCGGGAAGATGTGACGCATGACGATGCGGGCATCGGATGCACCCATCGCGCGCGCAGCGTCAACATAGTCGTTTTCCTTGACCGTCAAGATTGCAGAGCGGAAGACGCGCGCAATCGAAGGCCAGCCGAGAATACCGATGGCGATGAAGACGTTCTGAAGACCACGGCCGATAACGGCGATCATGGCGACGACGAACAGCACGTACGGGAACGCCAGGAAGATATCCGCACAGCGCATGATGATCGTATCCCAGATGCCGCCGTAGAAACCGGCCAGGGCGCCCATGACCAGACCGATCAACGTGGAAATGGCGGTGGCCATAATGCCGACGGACAGCGAAACGCGTGCACCGTAGATAACACGGACGAGAATGTCACGACCAAGGGCATCGGTGCCAAACGGGTGCTCGGCACACGGAGCCAGCAGCGATGTCTCGGCCATGGTGGTCGAATCGGAAGCCGTCGGCGAACCGAGCCAGGGCTTCGCCCACAGATCGGCAGTCAGCGCAACCACAACGACGATGATGATCCAGCAGACACCGATAACGGCGAGCTTGTTCTTACGAAGACGCTTAAAAGCGTCGCCCCACAGCGTGCGGGACTTGGCGGGAGCAGATGCGGCCTTGGTGGCGGTAGCCTGCTCCTGAGACTGAGAATCAGTTTCCTGCATGAGACGTACCTCCCTTAGGCCTTATCCGACGGACCGCCAAGGCGGATGCGCGGGTCGAGGAATGCATAGCTAATGTCGACGAGCAGGTTGATCACCATGACGACGACGACGATGAGCGTAACGCCGCCCATAACGATGGGCCAGTCACGCATGCTAATGGCGCGATAGACCTCATAGCCGATACCGGGCCAGTTGAAGACCGTCTCGGTCAGGATGGCGCCCGAAAGCATGCCACCAAAGTCGACACCAATATAGGTAACGACGGGGATGAGTGCATTCTTAAGCGCATGCTTGATGATGATCGCGCGATTGGAGAGACCCTTGGCTTTTGCCGTACGGATGTAATCCTGGTTCATGACGTCAAGCAACTGCGAGCGCATAATGCGAGCAGCATAAGCGGTCGAAACCGAAGCCAGCGTAATGGTCGGGAGCACATAGTGCATCCAATCCTGATACTGAGAGCTGGCACCGCCGGCACCCGAGATCGGCATGGAGAATGCACCGCCCGTGGCGTCCTTGAGGATGACGCCAAAGAACAGCTGCAGCAACATACCGAGCCAGAAGGCCGGGACGGCAACGAGGATCGACGTGGTGAGCGTTACCAAAATATCCCAGAAGGAATAACGCTTAACCGCCGAAATGATACCCGCACCGATACCCATGATTGCCTCGAGCACGATGGCGCACGCGGCAAGTTTGACCGTATACGGATACTTCTGGGCAAAGATTTCCGTAACCGGCAGCTTGCGCTGATACGAATTGCCCAGATCGCCATGAAGCAGGCCGTTCATGTAATACAAGTAACGGTCCACGAGCGACGTTTGAACGGGGTCGCCGTTCTCGTCAAGAATCGCGTTGCCGTCCTCGTCCGACTGGACCAGGTGATAGCGGACGCGAAGCTGAAGCTCCACCTCGGGGGACAGAGCCTTGTCTCCACCGATCAGCTTGATCGGATCTCCCGGCACGATATTCTGGAGGGCGAACAGAATCAGCGTGACGCCCAAAAACACCGGGATGAACTGAAGCACACGTTTAACGATGTACTTACCCATACCACTCCCCTATCTAGGGATTAACCTAAATGGGATGCCGATCGCCAGACCGGCATCCCAAAATTACCATCAGCCAGTTTACCCCAGGTTAGGGGGAACTGTATGTTTCCCATGAGGTCTACGTAAATACTTGACCCTCACGGAAGCTGCAAACTCTTAGGCGAGCTCGGCGGTACCCAGCTCGGCGTGCTTCTGCGGATCGACATAGAGGTGCTTGATGCGATCGGAGCCGGCGATGGTGTGCGTGTAGAACATCACCGGGATGACCGGGCAGTCGGCAGCGACCATTGCGTCGGCCTCCTGCATCTTAGCGACGCGCTCTTCGTCGTCAACCGTGGTACGGGCCTCGTCGACCTTGGCGTCGAACTCGGGGTTGTTGTAACCAGAGCGGTTGTCGCCACCGAGGGAGTCGGAGTGGAACAGCGGATACAGGAAGTTGTCCATGATCGGGTAGTCGGCAACCCAGCCCAGACGACCGAACTGATAGTTGAAGTTCTGGTACTGCTCGAGCAGCGCAGACCACTCAGGAGTATCGGAGACGGCGGTAACGCCGACCTTGGCGAGGTCGCCGATGATGGACTCCATGATCTCCTTGTGGCCACCGTCCTGGTTGTAGGAAAGGGTCACGTTAATGCCACGATCGCCGTTAGCGTCAGCGGGAGCAACCTTGTCGAGGTACTCGTTAGCCTTGTCGACGTCGTAGGCGCAGAACTCCCATGCGCCCTCCTTGTAGCCATCGATGCCCGGAGGAACAATGCCGTCGGCGGGGGTACGGGTACCCTTGAAGATGGTCTTGCAGATGGCCTCGCGGTTGATGGCCAGGGAGATGCCCCTGCGCAGGTCGGCGTTGTTGAACGGCTCGGCCGTGGTGTTGCAGGTCAGGTAGTAGGTGGAAGGCTCGGAGCCGAGCAGCATGCGCTCGCCGTCACCCATGGTGTAGCCATCCTTGGACTCGCCGCGATCCTTCTTGGCGGCATCGATCTGAGCAACGGGAACGTCGCAGACATCGAGGTTACCGGCCTGGAACTCCTTGTAAGCGGTCTCCATGTCCTTGATGACCTGGAAGTGGACGCCAGCGATTTTGGCCTTGTCGCCATAGTAATCGTCAAACTTCTTGACGTTAATCTCCTGGCCATCCTCCCACTTACCGTCCATCATGAACGGACCGTTGCCGATCGGGGCAAGGTAGAAGCTCTTGGCATCGGACTCGGCGCACTCGGGAACCGGGGACAGAGCCGGATGAGAGGCGACAAAGGGGAAGTCGGCGTAAGCGGAAGCCAGCTTGACGACGAGGGTCTCATCATCGGGGCAAGTGACGCCGGTCAGCTCGGTAGCGTTACCAGCAACCAGATCGTCGTAGCCCTCGACCATGGAAAGGTGATAGGAGACCTCGGAAGGACCATACTCTTTAGCGATAGCAGACTTAGGATTGACCAGACGCTCCCAACCGAGCTTAAAGGACTTGGAGGTAACGTCGTCACCGTTGTGGAACTTGGCCTTCTTGATCTTGAAGGTAAACTCGGTGGCGTCGTCGTTGGCCTCAAAGGACTCGCAAGCCAGCGGAACGATCTCGCCCTTCTCGGCGTCATAAGCGGTAAGAGCGTCAAAGAGCTGGTACTCGACCTGAGTGCCCTGGTCTTCCTGGACATTGTAGGGGTCGATGCAGACCGGGTTGTTGATGTAGAAGTTCAGCTTCGAACCGGACTCAGAACCGGAAGCGTCGCCGCCCTTCTTGCCACATGCGGCAAGAAAAGCCATGGAGCTCGCAGCAAGGGTACCGCCGACAAAGGCGCGACGACCCATAACGGGCTGGTGGAACATAGAATCAGCCATGCCATCCTCCTTATGAGATAGGACAAAGAAATGTTCAGTCGGACACATGTCGAGACAATCCGATCCGAACCATCAAAACGCCGCCCGTTGCTATGGCTGGATATGCACAACGAACCAACGTTTCGCAATACAGTAGCGCATTTTATACACGATTTGGGGCTAATTCCGGTCAACGGTCGAGAATTTCTTTAGTTGGGCGAAGTATGTGGGGATATTTTGGCTCTGTTACAAATATGTAAACAAAAAGGGTCCCGCACTGCGGAACCCTTTTCAAGTATTTATACGGCTCGTGCTTAGTAGCCGACGATACCCTGCGGGAAGAAGAACATGCACAGGACGACACACACGGCAAAAACGACGGCCATAATTACCGTCAGGCGATCGAGGTTCTGCTCCATGACGCCCGTGGCAGAGCTGGAGTTATACAGCGAGCTGGCGATCATATCCGAAACGCCGGTGCCCTTACCGGAATGCATCAGGACGAGAATCGTCAGCGCCACGGCAGAGACAGCCCAAACGACAAACAGAAGAATCTGGAACGGACCCATAGATAAGCTCCTTAATAGAACAATTCAAACTCCAGTACTGTACCACAACCCTCAGCACTCCCCCATCAGCCATTTGGTGACGAGGTAGAAATAGCGCAAAAAAGAGGGTTGTCCGGTTGTGGACAACCCCCTTACTAGAAAACGGTATTTGTTTTCTATTAGGCCTCGGTGGCGAGTACGCGACCCGTCATCTCGGCGGAAGGCTCAATACCAGCCATGGTGAGCATGGTCGGAGCGATATCGGAAAGACGGCCGTCCTCGATACCGGTGAGCTGTGCCTTCTCATCAACGATGATGAACGGCACGCGGTTGGTGGTGTGAGCCGTGAACGGATGCTTGGAACCGTCGGAAGCAACGTCAAACATGTGATCGGCGTTGCCGTGATCGGCGGTAATCAGCGCAAAGCCGCCCTTAGCGAGAATCGCCGGGACAACCTTGGACAGGGCATCGTCAACAGCCTCGACGGCCTTAACGGCAGCGTCGAAGACACCGGTGTGACCAACCATGTCGCAGTTTGCGAAGTTCACGATGTAGAAATCAGCGCGATCCTCGTTGATGGCGGCGACAAGCTTCTCGGTAACCTCGGGAGCGCTCATCTCAGGTTGCAGGTCGTAGGTAGCGACCTTGGGAGAAGCGACGAGCACGCGCTCCTCGCCCTCCTTGGGCTCCTCGATGCCGCCGTTGAGGAAGAACGTCACGTGGGCGTACTTCTCGGTCTCGGCGGTGTGCAGCTGCTTCAGGCCATTGGCGGCGATAACGTCGGCCAGAACGTTCTCGGGGAACGTCTTGGGGAAGGCGACCTCGACGTCAAACGTCGGGTCGTACTCGGTCATCGTCACAAAGTGCGAAAGCTTGATCTGCTCGCGCTCAAAGCCGTCGAACTCCTTGTCCGTGAACACGCGAGTCATCTGACGAGCGCGGTCGGGACGGAAGTTGAAGAAGATGGCCGCGTCGCCCTCGTGGATGCCCTCGTTGTGGGCAGCGAAGGGCTCGACGAACTCGTCGCCGCGCGGATCCTTCTCGTAGTAGGCCTTGATACCGGCAACAGGGTCGGTATCGGCATCGGATGCGTTGACCATGACGTCGTAGGCGCGCTGGATGCGCTCCCAACGGTTGTCGCGGTCCATGGCCCAATAACGGCCCGAGACGGTGGCAACGCGAGCGTCGCAACCGGTCTCCTCGGAGATCTTAGCCAGGAAGGCGCAGAACTCACTCATGTAACCGGCACCGGACTGCGGGTCAACGTCGCGACCATCCATGAAGGCGTGGACGCGAACGGTCTTGACACCGTGCTCGGCAGCCATCTTGACCAGAGCCTCGACGTGGCTCATATGAGAATGAACACCGCCAGGGCTCATAAGGCCCATGAGGTGGAGAGTCTTGCCGTCAGCCTTGACGTCGTCCATAGCCTTGACGAAAACCTCGTTCTTGGCGATGGAGCCGTCCTTGATGGCATTGTTGATACGCGAAAGCTCCTGGAACACGATGCGACCGGCACCGATGTTGAGGTGACCCACCTCGGAGTTGCCCATCTGACCGTCGGGAAGGCCCACGTCCTCGCCCGAAGCACCGAGCGTGGTGTGAGGATACTTCTCGTACAGGCTATCAAGGAAGGGCGTCTTAGCAGCGGCGACGGCGTTCTCGCCATCGGCCGGAGCCAGGCCACAGCCGTCCATGATGATCAGGAGTGCAGGAAGATGACGTTGTGCCATATGTCCTACTCGCCTGCCTTGACGACCATAGAGGCGAAGTCGGCAGACTTGAGCGAAGCGCCGCCCACGAGGGCGCCGTCGACGTCGGGCTTGGCGACGAGCTCGGCGATGTTGCCGGGCTTGGCAGAGCCACCATAGAGAACGCGGATGCCGTTAGCGAGCTCCTCGCCGAACATCTCCTTGAGGGTCTCACGGATAGCGCCGCAGACCTCCTGAGCGTCCTCGGCGGTAGCGGTCTTGCCGGTGCCGATAGCCCAGATGGGCTCGTAGGCGACGACGACCTGCTTGGGGCAAGTGATCTCGAGACCCTCGAGACCTGCCTTGACCTGGTTGCAGACGAAGTCGACATAGGTGCCGGCCTCGCGAACCTCCTCGGGCTCACCGCAGCAGAAGACGGGAACGATGCCAGCGGCAACGAGGGCCTTGGCCTTCTTGTTCATATCCTCGTCGGTCTCGTGGAAATATCCACGACGCTCGGAGTGACCGATGATGCAGTAAGTGCAGCCAGCGGACTTGAGCATGTCGCAGGAGGACTCGCCGGTGTAGGCACCCTTTGCCTCCCAGTACACGTTCTGTGCACCGAGAGCGATGGGGGCAGCCTGCATGCGGGCGTGAACGGTGGTGATGTCGATGGTCGGCGGGCAGACGAGGACCTCAACGCCCTCGGGAACTTCGGGCAGAGCCTCGGCGAGCTCGTCAGCGAGCTTAGCGGCAGCGGCAACGTCGTTGTTCATTTTCCAGTTGCCGGCGATGAGTTTAGTGCGATTAGGCATCGAGAAGCGCCTCCACTCCGGGGAGAGCCTTGCCCTCGACGAGCTCCATGGAAGCGCCGCCACCGGTGGAGATCCAGCTCATCTTGTCGGCAAGATCGAACTTGTTGACGGCTGCGACGGAGTCGCCACCGCCGATGATGGAGGTGCCGCCGTTGGCCTTGAGCTCGGCAACAGCCTCGGCAACGGCCTTGGTGCCGTGCGCGAAGTTATCGAACTCGAAAACGCCCATGGGGCCGTTCCAGAAGACGGTCTTGGCGCCCTTGATGGCCTCGGCGTAAAGGGCCTCGGTCTTGGGGCCGATGTCCATGCCCATGCGATCCTCGGGGATGGCGTCGGAAGCGACGACCTCGCCCGTAGCGTCCTCGCCGAAGTGGTCGGCAACGAGGTTATCGATCGGGAGCAGGATCTTGACGCCCTTGTCCTCAGCCTTCTTGAGCATCTCTGCAGCGCGCTCGACCCAGTCCTCCTCTTTGAGGGAGGTACCGACGGTCTTGTAGCCCTTGGCCAGGAAGAAGGTGTAGGCCATGCCGCCACCGATGATCAGGGTGTCGGCGGAATCGATCAGATGATCGAGGACACCGATTTTGGAGGAAACCTTGGAACCGCCGACGATGGCGACGAAAGGACGCTCAGGATCAGCGAAGATGCTGGTCAGCGTGTCGACCTCCTTCTCAAGTAGGAAGCCTGCGACAGCGGGGAGATAGGCGGCCGGGCCCACGACGGAACCCTGTGCGCGGTGAGCGGTGCCGAAGGCGTCGAGAACGAAGATGTCGCCGTAGGAAGCGAGCTTCTTGGCGATCTCGGGATCGTTCTTCTTCTCGCGCTTATCGAAACGGACGTTCTCGAGAACGAGGACCTTGCCCGGCTCGACAGCCTCGACGGCCTTGGCGGCCTCCTCGCCGTAGGTGTCCTGGACGAAGCTGACGTCGAGACCGGAAAGCTCGGCGAGCTTGGCGGCAACCGGCTTGAGCGAAAGCTCGGGCTCGAAACCAGTGCCGGCAGGACGGCCAAGGTGGCTCATGAGGATGACGCGAGCGTTGTGCTCGACGAGATACTTGATGGTGGGAAGGGCAGCCTTGATGCGGGTGGTATCGCCCACGACGCCGTCCTTGATAGGCACATTGAAGTCAACGCGAACGAGAACGCGCTTGCCGTCGACATCGATGTCGCGGACGGTCTTCTTGGTAAAGGCCATGTTTGCTTCTACCTTTCGTACATGTGTGCACGTATGTGCGCACGGTTTCCAATAAAAAAGGACGCGACCCCAGAGCATAAGCCCTTAAAGGCCGCGCCCTTCTTTAGACGCTCAACGAGCTATTCGCTAAAAGCTAAATTAAGCAACGAACTTCTCGAAGTACTTGATGGTGCGGACCATCTGAGAGGTGTAGGAGTTCTCGTTGTCGTACCAAGAGGTGACCTGAACGAGGGTCTGGCCGTTGCCGAGATCAGAGCACATGGTCTGAGTGGCGTCGAAGATGGAGCCGTGGGTCTCGCCGACGATGTCGCGGGAGACGATCTGGTCCTCGTTGTAAGCGAAGGTATCGGGGATGGTCTCGGCGTAGGCCTTCATGGCAGCGTTGACCTCGTCGACGGTGACCTTCTTGTCAACGACGGCGTAGAGGTTGGTCAGCGAGCCGGTCGGCGTCGGGACGCGCTGGGCGGCACCGATGAGCTTGCCGTTGAGCTCGGGGAGAACCAGGCCGATGGCCTTGGCAGCGCCCGTGGTGTTCGGGACGATGTTCTCGGAGCAGGCGCGGGAGCGACGGAAGTTGCCCTTGCGCTGCGGGCCGTCGAGCGGCATCTGGTCGCCGGTGAAGGCGTGGATGGTGGTCATGATGCCGGAGACGATGGGAGCGAAGTCGTTCAGGCCCTTGGCCATCGGGGCGAGGCAGTTGGTGGTGCAGGAAGCAGCGGAGATGATGTTGTCCTCAGCGGTCAGCGTCTCATGGTTGACGTTGTACACGATGGTGGGCAGATCGCTGCCGGCCGGAGCGGAGATGACGACCTTCTTGGCGCCAGCGTTGATGTGGGCCTGAGCCTTAGCCTTGCTGGTGTAGAAGCCGGTGCACTCGAGAACGACGTCGACGTCGAGGTCGCCCCAAGGCAGGTTGTTGGCGTCGGCCTCCTTGTAGATCTTGATCTCCTTGCCGTCAACGGTGATGGAATCCTCGCCAGCGACGACCTCGTGATCGCGAGCATAGTTGCCCTGCGTGGAGTCGTACTTCAGCAGGTAAGCGAGCATATCGGGAGAGGTGAGGTCGTTGATAGCGACGATCTCGGAGCCCTCATGACCGAACATCTGGCGGAAGGCCAGACGACCGATGCGACCGAAGCCGTTAATAGCAACCTTTACTGCCATTGTGTCTCCTTTCGTAAGGCCCCCGCAAGCTACAGCGCCTGCCGTTGAGGCCCACAAACTAACCACTCGCCTAATATACCTTTTTTTTGGCTTGAATTTCACGAGAATGCTCGAAATTGAAAATCAAATTTGCGTTAAAACGCTTTAACGTATAAAACAGCAGTTAAACCACCATAAAAGCTATTGCGTTAAACTACCCGCTTGCTTCAATGAGCTTTTCAAGGCGCAAAACACGGTGATACAAGGCCGACTTCGACAAAGGAGGGTCGGCCATTTCCCCCAAATCTCGCAGTGAGAGATCGGGGTAACGCTCGCGTAAGTCACAAAAAACTGCCAGAGCGTCCGGCAGCGTTTCGCGCAAACCGCGCCGATCAAGCTCATCGATGAGCGCAAGCTGATGTTGGGCGGCACCGGCACTTCTGGTCTGGTTGGCAAGCTCTGCGTTCACGCGACGATTCACGTCGTTCTTCACCAGCTTAACCGCGCGGGCCTCTTCAATCTCGGCAACGCTGCGCTTGGCGCCAATCAGCTGTAACAGACGTTTAATCTCCTCGGCACTCTTGATGTACACGGCATACGAGCCGCGACGCGCATTGACGCGGGCGTGAACTCCAATCTGCTCCAGAAGGTCGCAAAGCCCCTTTGCATACTCCTCGCCCTGGACGGCAATCTCCAAATGAAAATCGCCACGCGGGTCGGCAACAAAGCCTCCGGCAATCAGCGCACCGCGAATATAGGCGAGCCTGCAGCAGGGACGGGCAACGATGTGCCGGGGAACACCAGCGACGAGCCCTCCCCTGCGGTCTAGAATGCCCAGCAGCACCAGAGCCTTGTCCAGGTCGGGTTGATCGGGCAGGGTAATGAGATAGTTACGGACCTTATGCAAGACCGATTTACGAACGGTGAATTCCGTTTTGAGCTTAAGGATGCGATGCGTCAGCGTGATCATCGTGCGCGCGACGGCACCCGTCTCGGTCGCGACCGTCAAACGATACCGCCCGGAGCCGGCCAGCGAAAGTGTACCGCTCACACGCGTCAGGGCGGCAAGCGTCGACAAATCGCAGTATTCACATTCGGGTTCGCAGCGCGCGAGCTCGTCACGCACCTCGGCGGTAAACGACATGCAGACCTATGCTTTCGTGTTGGCGCGCGACAGGTCGCGATGGGAAATGCTCACGTGATATTGGGCGCCTTCCAAATAACGTGCCGTGGCCTCGGCGATGGCAACGCTGCGGTGTTGACCGCCCGTGCAGCCGATGGCAATAGAAAGCTGTGGCTTGCCCTCCGCGATATAGCCGGGCATGACCGTATCGAGCAGCTGCGTCCAGGCCTTCCAGAACTCCTGGGTCTTGGGATGGTCCAGAACAAAGTCAGAGACTTTCTTATCGAGACCGGTCATGGTGCGCATCTCGGGATCGTAGAACGGATTGGGCAGGAAGCGGACGTCGATCATAATGTCCGCCTCGACGGGCATGCCGTGCTTAAAGCCAAACGAGAACACGTGAACGTCCATGAGCTGCTGGTCGGACAGCTCGGAGAACGCCATGCGCAATTTGTTGCGCAGGGCAGAGGTGCGCAGACGGCTCGTGTCGATGATCATATCGGCTCGATCGCGCACGCCCTGCAGCTGCAGGCGCTCGCGCTGAATCGCATCTGCAGTAGTCTCCCCCGGCTTGGCAATGGGGTGGCGGCGGCGGTTTTCGCTATAACGACGGATCAGCACCTCGTCAGAGGCCTCGAGAAACACGATGTCACAGCTCATCTCGCGCTCCTCGAGCGCGGCAACGGCATCGAGCAGCTCATCGAACAAGCCCTGGCTGCGCAGGTCGCAGGTGACGGCAAGATGTCTGCCCACGCCCGTATTGATGCCGACGAGTTCGGCAAGCTGGGCGATCAGACGCGGAGGCAAGTTGTCGATGCAAAAATAGCCCATGTCCTCGAACACATGCATGGCCTGCGTTCGGCCCGATCCGGACATTCCGGTGATGATGACGATATCGGGGATGCGCTCCGAGCGCTCCGCCGCATCCATGGCATCTCCCTTTTGCATGTGTGCCTCCTAAAACAAGCGCGGGACCCGGCCAGCGGATCCCGCGCGATCAATTGCCTTTATTGAGTATACCGCCCCAAGCGGATACGAGGCCTGTCTTACGCCTCAAGCGCAGCCTTGAACCAACTTGTAATACTCGTGGGGTGCGTGATGGCGGTGCCGACGACAACGGCCCAGGCGCCCGCATCAATCGCGGCGCGGGCCTCCTCGGGCGTATGCACGCGGCCCTCGCAGATGATGGGAAGACCGGGGAATTCCTCGGTCGCCTGACGCAGGAGCGGCAGGTCGGGGCCATCGGCCATGGTGCAATCGATGGCGGCGACACCGTGAGAAAGCGTGGTTGATACCAGGTCGAAGCCCATATCAACCGCACGGCGAATATCCTCGATGGTGGCACAGTCGGCCATCAGGAGCACGCCCTCCTCGTGCAGCGGACGGAAGGTGTCCTCGACGGTCTTGCCATCGGGACGCGGGCGATCGGTGGCGTCAATCGCCACGATATCGGCACCCGCAGCAACGCAGGCGCGAGCGTGACGCAGCGTCGGCGTGATGTAGACGCCCTCGTGACCATCCTTCCACAAGCCGATGACGGGGACCTCGCAGCGGCCCTTAATGGCGGCGATGTCGGCAAGACCCTGGCAGCGAATGGCGGCGGCGCCGCCGAGCTCGCAAGCGCGAGACATTTGAGCCATGGTCTCGGGCGTGCGAAGCGGCTCGCCCATATACGCCTGAACGCTCACGACGAGCTTGCCCTTCAGGGATTGAATCAAAGGATC
>CATYJC010000044.1 GCA_958407555.1 uncultured Collinsella sp.
CCGCACGCGGGCGCCTTTTTGTGAGGAGATGATTCACATGCAGATCAACAAGGTCGCCTTTATCGGCAAGGGCGGCGTCGGGCTACTCTACGGCAGCATGATCGCCCAGGCACTCGGCGACGATGCCGTCGAATACGTCATGGACGACGCCCGTTTCGAGCGTCACGCAGGCGACGCCCTTACGGTCAACGGCGAGCCCTGCGCACTCAAGTCCGTGCGCGCCAGCGAGGCAACGCCCGCCGATCTGGTCATTCTCACGGTCAAGACGACTGGACTCGACCAGGCGCTCAAGACTATGGAACACATCGTGGGCCCCAATACGCTCATCGCCTCGCTGTGCAACGGCATTACGAGCGAGCAAAAGATTGCCGAGCGCTTTGGCTGGGAGCACACCGTCCTGGGCATCTGCCAAGGCATGGACGCCGTGTTCCTCAACGGAGAGCTCACCTTTACCAATGCGGGCGAGATTCGCTTTGGCGCGGCAGCGGGCACCGAGCCCGCAACCGTTACCACCATCGACGAGCTCTATACGCGCTGCGGCGTCGCCCATACCGTCGAGAGCGACATTGCGCACCGCATGTGGGCCAAACTCATGCTCAACGACGGCATCAACCAGACCTGCATGGCCTACGGCGGGACCTACGGAAGCGCCACGGAGCCGGGCTCCGAGCAGCGTCGCTGCTTTGTTTCCGCCATGCGCGAAACGCTTGCGGTCGCTAACGCCGAGGGCATTGAGCTGACCGAGGCAGACCTGACGCAAATGGTGCACCTCATCGAGGGAATCGACCCCGCCGGTATGCCCTCGATGGCTCAAGACCGCATCGCAAGGCGCAAAACCGAAGTCGAGGAGTTCGCGGGCACCATCTGCCGCCTCGCAGCCAAGCACGATATCCAAGTGCCGCAAAACGATTGGCTCTACCAGAGGATTCGCGAAATAGAGAGCAGCTGGTAGCCTCGGCCGCATCGCGACGCGCGCAATACAATCAGACAGGCCTTCGCGAGGATTCCGTCATTCGCGAAGGCCTGTTGCATTTAGCTCGAGGCTAAATCTGAGGCTTATTTTGCGATTCCGGAACCTCGTTCTCGTCATCGCGGCAAAGCAGCACGCCGGCGCTTCCCAGCAGCGCCGCTGCAATCAAGGCGCCCACTGCCACAGGAGCGGCGCCCGCGGCGGACTGCAAGTCGGCAGCTAACGCCGCCGTCGGACCAAGACATCCGATCAAAAGGGCAACGACGGCAATAGCGACATCTCGAGCGTTCATGGGACCACTTCCTCCACGAGAAAGACTTTGCTTCTCATGACTTAGTGTGCCCCGCGCCCATATGCCCAACGTAGTGCCACGGTAAGGGCTCTGTTAACCCAAATGCATATAAAAACGGACGCCTTTGCGTTGCCCTAAAACTCGGTAAAGGCGCCCGTCCATCATGTGCAATCGATGTCGGCAGATTACCAACCGGTATAGTAGTCGGTAGTTCCGGCTGCGCAACCCGAATCGTAGACCTTGCACTCGCCCTTAGAGCCCGTAAAAGTGGAGCCCTGGGACTTATCGCTCGCTGCCACAACGTAGTAGCCGTCGGCATCGCGCCAGAAACCCTCGGAATCCTGCGTCCACTCACCCGTGCGGTGATGGTAGAGTACGTTGCTGCTGTAATAGGTCTCACGACGACCGTTATAGTTATTGACACCAGCGGAACGCGTCAGTCCCGAACCATTCGCATAATACGCAGCTGCCGTATAGGACGGGCCGTAGTCTGCGTTGCCATATGAAGCCTGGGCGGTCTCGGCGGCTTCTGCCTCGACGGCCGCAGCCTCGATTGCCTCGCGCTTAGCATCCTCGAGCGTCGCGCGCAGCTCATCGAGCTCGGTCGACTTGGCGTCGACCTCCACCATCGTCAGCAGGCTACCCGCACCGTCGATGCATTCTTGAAGCACGGCGCGCTCGCCATCGGTGGCATAGTCGCCATACATGTTCATGATAATTTGAGCGCGAACTTCCAAAGAGTCGCGCTTGGCCCCCATGGAGGCGTTCCACTCCTGCATGGAGCCAAAACCGTCGCCGCGATAATCGACGGGCTGCATCAACGTGGCCTCGGAGGGCGCGGAACCAACCGCGTCGGACAGCGTCGCCGCGTGGGCCTCGGTTACGCCGGCACCCACCAAAAGCGCCACGGCAAGCGTGGCAGAAAGGGCGGCGGCCTTCGGTTTTCGTGAATCGATCCTCATGTAGCTGGAAACCTCCGTAGTGCGTTTTTGCTGCGTTTGAGCTGTGTGTGATTCGATCGCGCTGCATAGTACCCCGAGCAAATCGCGACCTGGGGTTTTACTCAAAAGGCGCACGTCAATTGCGTAAAACTCACATCCTCTCAACAGGAGTTTTCCACAACTCGAATGCATAAAGCGTGCCAAAAACCCTGTTTTTGCACCCTCTCTATGCAAAAAAGGCGCCGGTGCGACCATTGTTCGCACAGGCGCCTTGAGCAGGCATTTAATGCAGTTATACCATCGAGTCGCAAGGGGTCCTTGCACAAGTCGCCTTACTCGTCCAGCGCGGCGAAGGCCTGCTTCAGATCCCAAATGATGTCCTCGGCGTTCTCGGTACCGATGGAAAGACGGATCGTGGAGGGCGTGATGTTCTGCTCGGCGAGCTCCTCGGCAGAGAGCTGGGAGTGCGTGGTGGTAGCCGGGTGCACGACGAGCGACTTGACGTCGGCCACGTTGGCGAGCAGCGAGAACACCTGCAGATGATCGATGAACTTCCAAGCTGCCTCCTGGCCACCCTTAATCTCAAAGGTAAAGATCGAGGCACCGCCGTTGGGGAAGTACTTCTGGTACAGCTCATGGTCGGGATGCTCGGGCAGGCTCGGGTGGTTCACCTTGGCGACGTGGCTGTCACCGGTCAGGAACTCAACGACCTTCTTGGTGTTCTCGACATGACGGTCAACGCGCAGCGACAGAGTCTCGGTGCCCTGGAGCAGGACCCAGGCGTTGAACGGGCTGATGCAGGCGCCCTCGTCACGCAGCAGGATAGCGCGGACATAGGTTGCAAAGGCGGCGGGACCGGCAGCCTCGGCAAACGAAACACCGTGGTAGGAGGGGTTGGGCTCAGCGAGCTGGGCGTACTTGCCACTCGCCTTCCAATCGAAGTTACCGCCGTCGACGATCACACCGCCCAGCGAGGTGCCGTGGCCGCCGATAAACTTGGTTGCGGAGTGGACGACGATGTTGGCACCATGCTCCAGCGGACGGAACAGATACGGGGTGCCGAAGGTGTTGTCGACGACAACCGGCAGACCATGCTTCTTGGCGATCTCGGAGATGGCGTCGATGTTGGGGATGTCGGAGTTGGGGTTACCGAGCGTCTCGAGATAGATGACCGTGGTGTTGTCCTTGATGGCGCCCTCGACCTCGTCCAGGTTATGGGCATCGACGAAGGTGGTCTCGACACCAAACTGGGAGAGTGTGTGCTCCAGCAGGTTGTAGGAACCGCCGTAGATGGTCTTCTGGGCGACCACGTGGTCACCAGCCTGGGCAAGTGCCTGCAGGGTATAAGTGATGGCAGCGGCACCGGAGGCGACGGCAAGACCGGCCACGCCACCCTCGAGCGCGGCGATACGGTCCTCGAAGACGCTCTGAGTGGAGTTGGTCAGACGGCCGTAGATGTTACCGGCGTCGGCAAGACCAAAGCGGTCGGCGGCGTGCTGGGAGTTGCGGAACACATAGCTCGTGGTTTGATAGATAGGCACAGCACGGGAGTCGGATGCAGGATCGGCGCTCTCCTGGCCAACGTGCAGCTGCAGGGTATCGAAACCAAAGGTGTGCTCGGGGTTGTTGATAAACTGGCTCATGATGATCTCCTTGATCGAACAAAAGTAATAAGAGTAAGAGAAGTAAGTCGCTGTCTCCTGATCACGCCGACGGGCGCAAACAGGAGCCCGGCATTCGTCTTGGTAAGCAATTCATATGCGGGCCTCCTTTCGCATCCCGGTTCCGTGGTCGGCTTAATTACCTACCGCCTTTGTGTGTTTTGAATAGTACGAGCATTGTTTCCCTCGGTCAATCACTTAAAAGCGCTAATCTGTTATCTGTTTTATAGATAGCAATCGAGAGGATGGCGTCGATGACCCTTCAGCAGCTTCGTTTTCTGATTGCCGTGGCAGAGTCCGGCTCAATCAACGCTGCAGCTCAGCGCCTCTATACGGCACAGTCCAACATCTCAAACGCCGTCAAAAGCCTCGAGCAGGAGCTCCATCTGGAAATCTTTACGCGCTCCAGCCGCGGCGTCACGCTCACCAACGACGGCACCGAGCTTTTGGGCTATGCGCGCCAGGTCGTAGAGCAGGCAGATATGCTCGAGGCCCGCTACGAGGACGGCGGCACACCTCAGGCCCGCCTTGCCGTCTCGGCCCAGCACTACGCGTTTTCGGTCGAGGCCTTTGTCAACGTCGTCGAGCGCTGCCGCGACAGTAAGTTTGAGTTCATCATGCGCGAGACCACCACCTCGCAGATCATCGACGACGTCCGCGCATTTCGCAGCGATATCGGCATTCTGTACCTGGATGACTTTAACGCCCGCGTTCTGCAGAAGGCCTTCGCCGATGCCCGCGCAAGCTTCCATCCCCTCTTCGACGCGACGGTCCACGTCTTCGTTAGCGAACGCCACCCGCTCGCACGCCGCCCTCAGCTGTCCCTTGCCGACCTCACGCCCTATACGCGCTACAGCTTTGAGCAGGGAACCTCAAACTCCTTCTATTACGCCGAGGAACCTTTTAGCTATATCCCTTGCGACCGCAACATACGAATCTCGGACCGCGGAACACTTACTAACTTACTTATCACGTCGAACGGTTACACCCTGTCGACCGGTGTCCTTTCCAATGAAATGCAGTGGGGTATGGCATCGATCCCGTTAGCAGACGCCCCAACGATGCACGTAGGATATATCATGCACGACGAGCGCAAGCCCTCTCCTCTCTTGCGGCAATACCTCGACGAGCTCAACCGCATCATCCATGCCGACCAGCTGTCGGAAGACGGGGTAGAAATCGTAGATTGCTAGCCCGCGGCGGGCATGGCGCTACAATGGTCACTCACACGAAGCGTACCCAACGAAAGGAACCATGTGAAGGTCATCATCTATACCGACGGCTCGGCCCGATCAAATCCGGGACGCGGCGGCTACGGCGCCGTGCTCAAGTACACCAACCCCGCCGGCAAGACCTTCACCTCCGAGCTTTCGCGTGGCTACGCCAAGACCACTAACAACCGCATGGAGCTCATGGCGGTCATCGTGGCGCTCGAGGCACTTAACCGCCCCTGCGAGGTCGAGGTCCATTCCGATTCGCAATACGTCGTCAACGCCTTCAACAAACACTGGATCGACGGCTGGAAAAAGCGCGGGTGGAAAACTGCCAACAAGCAGCCCGTCAAGAACCGCGACCTGTGGGAGCGCCTGCTTGCCGCAAAGAGCAAGCATAAGGTGGAGTTCATCTGGGTTAAGGGGCATGCCGGCCACGAGCTCAATGAGCGCTGCGACGAGCTCGCCACCACCGCGGCCGACGGAGCCAACCTCGATATCGACACCGGCTTTAGCGAGAGCGACCTGTAACGGCGTTTTCGCACGCTTTTATGTCCTCCCGCGCTACACTCGTCCTGTAGGCCAAACAACGCAAGGGGGACACATGCTGCGCATCGCAACCATCGGCACATCCATGATCACCGACGACTTTATCCAAGTCGTCAATGCCAACGACCAGGCTACATTCGTAGGCACGCTCTCGCGCGACGCAGATCGTGGCGCCGCCTTTACCGCCGAACACGGCGGCGAACGCAACTTCACCGCACTTGACGAGCTTGCGTCCGCCGACGACGTCGACGCCGTCTACATCGGCAGCCCCAACGCGCTCCATCACGAGCAGGCGCTCGCCTGCATCGCCGGTGGCAAGCACGTCATCGTCGAGAAGCCCTTCTGCGCCACCGAAGCGCAGGCACTGGAAGTCTTCCGCGCTGCCGAGGCAGCAGGCGTCGTGGCCCTCGAGGCCATGCGCCCGCTTCACGACCCCGCCTTCCACGCCATTGAGGACGCTCTGGGCGAGATTGCGCCCATTCGCCGCGCCTCACTGCGCTTTGGCAAGTATTCCTCACGCTACAACGAAATCCTCGCGGGACGCGCCACCAATATCTTCGACTGCAATATGGCATCGGGTTCCCTCATGGACATTGGCGTCTACGCCGTCGAGCCCATGGTCGAGATTTTCGGCATGCCCTCTGGTCTCACCAGCATGACCACGCTGCTCGACCCCTCAACGCAAGAGCTCACCCATGGCCCCATCGACGGTTGCGGTTCCATTCTCGCCAGCTATGGCGGTGGCCGTATCTCCGTCGAGCTCGCGCACTCCAAAATTACGAATGACCTGCTGCCCTCGCAGATCGAAGGCGAGCGTGGCACTATCCAGATCGACCATCTGTCCACGCCCCGCAACGTCCGCATCGACTATCGCGGCGACGTCGTACGCGGCTCGGCGACCGAGGCACCGCGCGAACAGGACGACAACGGCCGCGCGCTCGATCTGCCCAAATCGAGCAACACTATGGAATACGAACTCATAGACTTTATCACCGCCATCGGTAACATCGATAACGTTAAGGAAGAGATCTGGGAGACCCCGGCGGGACGCCACGAGCTCGGCCACTACCGCGATGTCACGCTCGTCTCGCTCCGCATCATGGATGCCGTGCGTCAGCAGGCCGGCATTACCTTCCCCGCCGATTCAGTCAAGCAGGCCTAGCGATGGGCCTCTTCGATACGTTCTTCTCCAGCGTCACCGGCAGCAGTCGAGAGCCTCAAAAACCATCAAACATCGAGCTCGAGCTGCGCCGCAGGCTTACTGTGCTCGCAAGCGACGAGGCCACTCAAGACACTCCCCTGCGCTACTTCCTGCACTGGACGGGGCAAGTCCAAGGCGTTGGTTTTCGCTTTACCAACACCAACCTCGCGCAGGCACGCGCACTCACCGGCTGGGTGCGTAACATGGAAGACGGCTCCGTCGAGATGGAGATACAGGGGGCTCCGGCAAACATCCTATCTCATCTCGAGGCGCTTCATGCCTCCTACGAGCGCATGGGAACGCGTTTTCGCCTCGCAGACGCCCAGGCCCGAGCCCCACTTACCAATGAAGACGGTTTCAGTCCTCGTTATTAGTATTGTGTGCTAAATACGGTATCATTTACCTACGACCGTTGACAGAAAAGAGGCGAGGCGCATGGCGGTGCAAAGAAGAAACACCAAGCAGCGGAAGCTGGTTCTTGACGCCGTGCGCCAAAGCTATAACCACCCCACCGCCGATGAGATCTACAACGCCGTGCGCGCGCAGGATGACAAAATCAGCCGCGGTACGGTCTACCGCAATCTCAATCTCTTAGCCGACGCCGGCGAGATCCTCTCCATCAAGACGCCGGGCGGCAGCCGCTTCGATCGCACGATCGAGCCGCATGCGCATATCATCTGTACCTCGTGCAGCCGCGTCATCGACGTACCGCTCCCCTTCGATGCCCAGCTCGACGCCAAGGCGTCCGAGCAAATCGGCTGGAACGTCACCTCGCACTACACCATCTTCGAGGGCCTCTGCCCCAACTGTAGGTAGATTTTGGGACATGCCTACTCAGCAAGTAGACGACGCAGCTCTTCTTCGACCGTGCGCACGTAGCGGACACGGTCATTGACACCGCGCATGCTGGGATTGCAGCTCTCCATCAGATAGGGATGGCCCACCACGTTGAGCATGTCGCGATCGTTTTCGTTATCGCCAAACGCCATCATTTCGTTAGGTGAGATCCCCAGCGCGCAACCATAATCGGCAAGCGCGGACCCCTTGCCCGAATCAAAGCCGATAAAATCGGTCCATTCGGTTCCCGACGTCATCACATCGACCCGGTCGCTAAAGCGACGCACAAAATACTCCAGCGCCGCCGGCTGCTCTGTCTCGGGCGTTTGAAACGCAATCTTAATGACATCCTCGTCAATGTCCTCGGGACGGTCGACCACCGCCACATCGCAGTGGACCTCGTAACGCAAATGGTCGACGAACGCATCGTTGCCGCTCATGGTATAGAGGTGCCCCTCACACGAAAGGGTCACGTCGGCATGGGGAAAGGCGACCACGGCATTCGCGATATCCATAGCAAGGCTACGCTCCATGGAACGCTTGACAACGGCATGCCCCTCGCTCATCACCAGGGCTCCGTTTTCGCACACATAGGCGAGCTCATCGGCCACCGGGGCAAACAGATAGCGCAAGCTCGCATATTGACGGCCGCTCGCCGGCATAAACACGATACCGCGACGATGCAGCTCATCGATGAGCTCAAAGGCCTCGGAACGCGGCTCGCGCTCCCCCGGATGCAGCAACGTGCCGTCCAAATCGCATGCAATCAGCCTGATTCCTTCAAGACCCATATGCTTTCCCCCACAGCATCTCATCAACAGTAAGACGGACTTTGAATAGTTGCCTCTCAAAGTCCGTCTTACTTATACACACGTTAACCGCGTGCCTTCTTTACGATCGTAAAGTCTGGAGCCATACTCACAACGACATCCGCCGCGCTCGATGCAAAGCGTCGACCGGCATCGAGCTCGCGTGTGACCACCGAGAGCCGAACACCCTCGATACCCCGGAGCATGCGACCCAAAACCGGTTGCACCGGCGTATACATGCGCACGGTATGCTCGTCCGAATCGCCTCGGAAAAGCGGCGCGTGCATATTACCGATCTCCCAGCACGCATGTGCGAGCACAATCGGATCCATGCGGTCGACTTCGACCAAATAGACCTCGGCGCTGCGCAGGCGCACGACAACCGCTACGGGCACCGCGCCCGTGCGGTCAATAGCAAGCACGTCACCGTCGGCAAGACGCTCGCCATCAGTGGCATCCAGCCGGGCATTCACCGTGCGCCCCAGCTCCGTCACGCCCACAAACAGGCGCGCATCAGCCTGGTCCCAATCGAGTAGCAGCTCGTCAACCTCAAAGACGCCACCCAGCTCCCGACGAAGCAGGAGTTCATAGGACGGGTCGTTGAGATTTCCCAAGCGCTCCGTAGCTACCAGGTCCACGGACATCAACTAGTCCTCGACCTCGACGAGCTCGATATCAAAGTTGAGGTCCTTGCCGGCGAGCTCGTGGTTGGCGTCGAGCGTCACGGCCTCGGCCGTCACATCGATGACCACGGCGGGGACGGGCATGCCGCTCGGCGTGGACAGGAAGAGCTTCATGCCCTTCTCGATCTGCTCGATATTGGGAACCTGCTCGGCCGGGAAGGTCAGGACCATCTCGGGGTTGCGCTCGCCGTAGGCATCGACAGCAGGAATGTGCACGGTCTTCTTCTCGCCCACCTGCATGTCGACAACAGCGGCGTCGAAGCCCTTGATCATCTGGCCGGCGCCGCAGGTGAACTCCAGCGGCTCGCCGCGATCGTAGGAGCTATCGAACTGCGTGCCGTCGTCGAGCGTGCCGCGATAATGGGTCTTGACCTTCTTGCCCTGGTTGGACATGGTAACCTCCGTGATAAGGGCGGCGCACAACGCGGGCCGCCGTGAACATATGGCGCTAACTATACCCTAGTCATACAATTCAAAGACAGTTTGCAAAGAAACGCTGCAACCGGAGGAACCATGGCATATCCCGTATTTGACCTACACTGCGACACCGCCGACCGCATCGGCTGGGCCACGCTCGATCTCGACCTGCGCTTTACCGCCGGCACCGACGGCTATTTCCCCGGCGACGAAACGCATCCGCAGGATTTCGACCTCATCGAGGGCAACGCCTGCGCCATCTCGCTCGCAAAGATCGGCAACACGCCGTGGGCACAGTGCTTCGCCACGTTTGTCCCCGACGAGATTCCCACCGCCCACGCCGCACGCTTCCAAGCACAGATCATGGCGCACATGAGCGGCCAGGCAATGCTCAACCACGACCGCATGGTCAACGTACGCAGCGCCGCTGACATTCGCCCTGCACTCAAAGACGGCAAGGTCGCCTGCATCCACACCATCGAAAACGCCACGTTCTTTGCCGAGGACCCCGCGCTGATCGAGGCGCTCAAGAGCCTGGGCGTACTCATGTCATCGCTCAGCTGGAACGCGCAGGGACCGCTCGCGAGCGGCCACGACACCCACGCCGGCCTCACCGCCGCCGGCATCGAGGCGCTTACGCAGATGGAACACGCCGGCATGGTGCTCGACGTCTCCCACCTCAACGATGAGTGCTTTGACGAGGTTGTCGCCCATGCCACGCGCCCCTTCGTCGCCAGCCACTCCAACTCCCGTACCGTCTGCGGCGTCAAGCGTAACCTCACCGACGACCAGTTCCGCACCATTCGCGACATGGGCGGCATCGTCGGCCTCAACTACTGCAGCGAGTTCCTCTCCAACGAAGCAACCGACGAGACCGCCGCAGATGTCACCTTCGACCAGCTGGCAGCCCATATCGAACACTGGCTCGACCTGGGCGGCGAAGATGTCATCGCGCTCGGCGGCGACTGGGACGGCGCCAAGGTACCCGACTTCCTCTCCGATGCCAGCAAGATGCCCGAGTTCCAGAACATGCTTTCCAAGCACTTTGGCAAGACCGTGATGCAAAAGCTCTGCAGCGACAACGCCCTTGCCTTCTTCGAGCGTTATTAATTTCACATCCCTTGAGCGGGCCGGTATGCCGAGCGATCGACATGCCGGCCCGTCCCCAATCCAAAGGATAACTTTTGACGCAGCAATTTACGATTTTCCTACCCCGACCGGATGGGACGCCTATCCCCGTCGTCGTTACCAAAAAGCGCGTCAAGAACTTCAACCTGCGCGTCACATCGAGCGGTGAGGTCCACGCCAGCGCACCGCTCGACGCCAGCCGCAAGCGTATCGAAGCGTTTGTAAAGCGCAACAACGGCTGGATTATCAGCCGACTTGCCCAGCGCGAGCAACGTCAGGCGACGGCGCGAGAACCGCTCAGTCCCCTCTCGATCATTGCGCTTTGGGGCAAGCCCATCACGGTACAGGACGCACTCGACCACAACTTTGCATCACCCGCACCGCGACCCAAACAGGCCACCTTCGCAAGTTTTATGGGTACCGACGAATCGAGCGGAGGCCCACAGGCCAAGCGGCGCGCAATCCTCGACGGCCTAACGTCCGACGAGCTCCAAGTCCATATCGACCAGCTCTATACCTCCGAGGTCACATCGGCGCTACGCGATATGGTGCACGCATACGAAATCGCAATGGGTGTCGCCGTTTCCCGCGTTTCCGTACGCAGCATGAAAACGCGCTGGGGCTCGTGCACGCCCAAAACCGGCGCCATTCGCATCGCACGAGAACTTGCCGCCTACCCCGTCGAATGCCTCGACATGGTTGTCGCCCACGAGCTCGTCCACTTGCTCGAGCCAAGCCACAATCAGCGGTTCCACGCCCTGCTCGACACGTACTGCCCCAACAATAGAGCTCTGTCGCAGCGACTCAAAAAACCGCCCGCCAACGAGCTTTAGCGTCAGCTAGCGCACGCGCTCGATCTCGACGCCACAGCTTGCCAGGGGAAGACCGACGGGCGCCCAAGGCTTATCGAGCTTAACACGCACGCCAAGCAGCAAGGGATAACGACGTAGCAGCATCTGGGCCACACCCTCGGCTGCAGCCTCGATGAGCTTAAACGTATGCTCGCGCAGATAGCCATCGACATCGTGGCACACCGAGCCGTAATCAATAGAGGCATCCAGGTTATCGTGCTCCCCCGCCGCGCGCAGGTCGGCATAGAGCACCAAGGACACGACAAACTTCTGCCCCAGGGCGTTTTCCTCGGGATACACGCCGTGGTTGGCAAAGACCTCGAGACCATCGATAGTAATGCGGTCGGCATGGCGCAGGTCGTCATAGCTCACATGGGGCACCGCCGTTGCGGCGGAAATCTCGCCCCTGCCACGACGGGCAAGCTCGGCACCCTCGGTCTTGGTTGCATTCTCGGGCAGCTTTTTGTTAGTCATCGCGATCGTCTCCTTCGTTCAGAACCCCGACCGCGCATACCGACTACACGCGAATCGACAGGTTCTTTTTATCATCGCTCCAGTTGCAGGCATTGCGCGCAGGGCATGCAAAGCAGGCGCGCGACGCTTTGTCGGCTGCATAGAGCAGACGCTCAAGCGGCTGGCTGTTCACGCGCAGCTTTCGATGGCCCAGAATGGCCGTCTTAATGGCTGCGGCATCGGCCGGCTCAAACGCCACGCCATCGGGCATGCCGCCGAGAATCGCATCGGCGACGCGTTCGCTTGCAACATCATGGGATATACCCGATTCATACTGTTCATCTTTGCCGATATCGTGAAGAAGTGCCGTGGCGTAGATGACCTCGCGGTCAAATTCGAGCTCTTCCTCGAGATTCTTGATCCACATAATGCGCGCGACATCCAGCAGGTGGTCAATACCGTGGCGGCAAAAGATGCGCCCAGATTCCAGCTGAGCAATGTTGCCCAGGTGGCGCCGGAACAGCCCGTTGGCACAGATGTAATCAATGCGAGGCATGGCACCAAAGGGAGTCAGGCCCGAAGCCATAAAGCCGCGACGCGGCGTCCCCTCATCGGTCTTCGATGCAAAGTCGTTGACGACCCTCATGGTTAGCGGCCCATCATCCTAAAGAATCGCTCCTCGAGCGACGGATCGGTCTCAAAGACGCCGCGACGAGCAAGCGTCACGGTCTTGGTACCGGGCTTTTGCACGCCGCGCATGGTCATGCACATATGCTCGGCTTCCATCAGCACGATCGCTCCTTGGGGAGCAAGATATTCCATGAGGGCATCGGCAACCTGTGTACACAGCTGCTCCTGCAGCTGCAGACGACGAGCATAGACCTCAACCGTGCGAGCAAGCTTAGACAGACCCGCCACGCGACCGTTAGGGATATAGCCGATCGCAGCCTTACCATAAAACGGCAGCAGATGGTGCTCGCACAGCGAGTAAAACGTGATGTCGCGCTCGATAACTAAATCGTTCGAAGCGACGGCAAAAGTTTTGGACAGGTGCTCCTCAGCGCTCTGGTCCATGCCGCCGGCAATCTCGCCATACATGCGGGCGACGCGTGCCGGCGTCTCCAGCAGGCCCTCACGAGTTGGGTCCTCGCCTATGCCCTCAAGCAACAGCTTTATGGCGGTCTCAACTTTTTCCTGATCGACCATCTAGGCCTCACTCTTCCGATTTTGCGTTCGCGCTATGGTACCACGCCCTCCGGCATCGGCCACAAGCTACATAGTATGGGTCGAATAGACCGGATCGTCTCGCCAAAGCTCCACAGCGTCGCAAAGCGAAACGCCCTCGCGCGCGGCACGAGTGCGCGTGGCGTTCATGTCGATCACCCGCTGATTACTCGAACCCCTAAAACGCAAGGAGATATCGTACAGGTCTTGAACGAACGGGCCGTCCACCAACATATCGAGGCAGGCAAGGATACGGTCCGTCACCTCGGTATGATGACGGCCGCCCGGCATAAGTTCCTCGAGCACGTCGCCGGTAAAGCACCAAATGGTCTTCCCCGACTCCACAGGATAGGCCGCACGCACGCGTTCGATAAAGTCAACGAGACCCGCCTGATTCTCGGGTTCCATGGGCTCGCCACCCAGAATCGTCAGGCCATCAATAAAGGGATGGTCAAGACTCTCGATAATCTTGTCCTCGACGGCACGGTCGAACGGTTCACCCGCGGCAAAGTCCCACGCGACGGAGTTAAAGCAATTTTTGCACCCGCGACGGCACCCGCTCACAAACAGAGAAGTACGAACACCTTCCCCATCAGCAATGTCGAAATACTTAATGTTCGCGTATTTCATAGGTAACTCTCCCGGGAGGCCGGGACATATCATCCCGTCCTCAAACATTCTCGGCCTGCGGCCTTCGAAACTGCGGGCGGGACGATATGTCCCGGCCTCATGCAAAGGGTAACTCAATGAACGAAGCGAACATCGAGTATAGGGTTCGAGGTCCAATAAATACTTTGTTGCAGCTCAACCGACTCCGCAAGCAAACCGTTGTT
>CATYJC010000045.1 GCA_958407555.1 uncultured Collinsella sp.
GGGTATAAAGGCGTGCAGCATATCGAACGAAAGGCAATTTGCATGAATGACTTTATGAAGGGTCGCAATGGTGCTGACGAGCTCACCATCGTGATGGGTTTTGCGGGCATCGTCATCGCGATGATCGGATCGATGGCCCGCATCCAGTGGCTCAGCTGGATCGCCATCGCCGTCATCGTGATTGGCGTGCTGCGCGGCCTGTCCAAAAATATCGATGCACGTCGCAAGGAGAACGAGGCCTTTGTCGCCGGCTCGGCTAAGGTCCCCGGCTTGGGCAAGTTCGTCGCCAGCTTGGGCGGCGGGGCCGCAGCGGCCAGCACCTCACGCGCGGCCGGCACCAGTAAGGAAGACTTTGAGCGTGCCACGCGCACGGCCAAGAAGATGTGGAAGGGTCGCAAGACTACGGCATATCTCAAGTGCCCCAACTGCGGCCAGATGCTCTCCGTTCCCAAGGGCAAGGGCAAGATCCGCGTCACCTGCCCCAAGTGCCACGCCAAGATGGAAACGCGCTCCTAGCCGCCATACCATGGGACAAAATAAAAGCCGAGGCCTCGCACTGAGACCTCGGCTTTTTGCATGGGGCGACATCATTCGATAAAGCTGTCGCCCCGTCGCGCCAGCGCCTAAGCTACGCCGTCGCGAGCGAGCTCCTCTGCCAGGGCTTCTGCCGGCATGGCCATAATCGCGTCGAGCTCGGCGTCCACCTCGGGAATATGCTTCACCTTGAGCTTGCGCACCAGATCGCCGCGACACATCACGTGCATCGGCTCACGCAGCGCGCACAGGTCATCGAGCGGGTTCTCGCGCGTCACCAGGATATCGGCGGCCTTACCGCACTCGATTGTGCCGGTCTCGCCGCCCAGCCCCAGCAGCTCGGCATTGACTTGCGTAGCCGTATGCAGCGCGAAGGCGTTGCTCACACCGACATACTTGGCAAAATAGGCCACCTCACGCCACATGTCGTACTGCGTCACGAACGGGCAGCTCGAGTCCGTGCCAAGACCCACCTTAGCGCCAGCTTCCAGTGCGGCACGGGCGCTCTCGATGATGCCCGAGCACACGATGTCGCCGTTCTTCTTTTGCGTATCGGTCGAATGGGTCTTCTCCGGATCGAGCAATACAAACGGCAGCGCCGGGCTGATGGTGCAGGTCATACTCGGCGCACGTCCCTCGAGCTGCGTACCCGCGGCGCCGCGGTACAGCTCCAGGATCTCGGGCGTCAACGGAGCGCCGTGCTCAATCGTGTCAACGCCGGCCTCAAGCGCGGCCTTCACGCCCTCGGTACTCTCGACATGAGCCATAACCGGAAGGCCCATATCGTGCGCCGCCTTGCACGCCGCTGCGGCAACCTCCACCGGCATGCGCAGCACGCCCGGCTCGCCCACCTCAGTCGCATCGAACACGCCGCCCGTCACGAACAGCTTAATGACGTCGGCACCGCGCGCATACAGGTCGCGCACCTGGTCGGCCGCCTCAGCGGGACTGTTGACCACCTGGGCGAACAAGCCTGCACCATGGCCGCCCGGCACCGTGATGCCCGTTCCCGGCGCCACCAGGCGAGGACCCTGATACTTGCCGGCATCGATAGCATCGCGCACGGCAAGATCGGCAAACAGCGGGTCGCCCGCACCGCGCACCGTGGTCACGCCACTTGCCAGCTGCTGCTGGGCGCTGCCCTTAAGAATGTGGCGCACGATGGCGCGCCCCACGGGATTATCGAGCTTCTTCATCAGCGCACCCGCATCGCCCGCCGAAACCGGCTTGCCCGAGCCGCACAGATGCACATGCATATTGATGAGGCCTGGCATGAGATACGCCCCTGCCAGGTCGATGACCTCGGCACCTGCAGGCGCCTGCGCCACAGCACTCGGCCCCATCCACGAGATGACACCGCGCTCAACGGCCACGGCCATGTCGGGCTGCGGCTCCATATGTTCCGAACCATCCAGGACGGTCGCATTGATAAACAACGTGGAACGATCGGCAGACGCCATATCGAGCTCCTCCCTCACGATTAACTTGAACATTTGTCCATTATTACCCAGCGCGACAGGGTTGCTGCGGACATATCGGCTAACGGGAGGAAGAGGAGGGCGTGAGGATGAACAGACCAGTGCAGCGATGCTTCGGTCGTTCCAGCAAAATGTCTTGATCTGTAACAGATAGACCGTCTTTAACCTTCAAAATGTTACAGATCGAGATTTTCGGTCGTACCTCCAGCCTTTGTCTCAATCTGTAACAGTTGGGTCGAATTTTGGCCATCAGATGTTACAGATCGAGATATTCCCAGCCCCGTCGTCAAACGTCTAAATCTGTAACAGGTAGACAGGTTTTCGGCCTCTAGATGTTACAGATTGAGATCTTTTAGCGGCAGCCAACCTTCCGTCTTGATCTGTAACGGTTACGAGGCCAAACGGTCCTCTGTTGTTACAGATTGAGACGGTCCGCTTCAGCGCCCATACCACTGGTGTCTCCATTCCTCAGCCAAATCGGCCCGCTGCGAAATACCCGCCAGCCTCATCTTTTCAGCTAGCTTTCCTGGGTTCTTGAGTTCATCAAACGTGAACCGAAGCACCTTGTGCCCGAGCATTGTCAGATGAGATTCCCGCTGACGCTCTGCCACGAACGGGTCGACCCACTCCCGACCCTCGTCGTTCTGCAAGGTATACTTCCCCTTTCCGTCGAGCTCGCCGATGACACATGTCCCGTCCTCGAGCCTCCAGAAATAATCGACCCGAAACACCTGATTCGGATCGAGCGGATCATGAAACTCCACCTGCAACTCTGGCACCGGAAAACCGTATGCAATAAAGAACGCTCGGAACCGAGACTCGCCACCGTTTTCGGACAGCCCGTCCGCATGCGACGCAATCACCTGAGCTCTGCGATACCCTCGCCTGCCCTCGCAATCGGTCTGGAGCCGTTCGCAGAGGTCGTCGCGCGACATGCCCTTCGCTCGCAATGCAGAATCGGCGATCGCCAGACCATACGAAAACGGCGCACGCAGCAGACAATCCTCCACCGTGCGCCAAAACGGCGTCACTCGAATGCCGTCGACGCGCTCAAGCGCACCCACCGCCTGCGGACGCAGCAGCCTACATCCCGTACTCAACGCCACCGAACAACCCGTCTTGACCAAGTAACGCGGCCCGAGCAGATCATTCGGCACCTCCAGACCCCATATCAGCGCGGCGTCATACCCCCAAAACGCCCAATCGGGGTGAAACTCGGCAAGCCCCTTGATGGTCCACCTCGCTCGCTCCGGCGGCGTCAACGCATCCCATTCATGCTGAAAACAGAATAGGTGCGATTCGGGCTCCGCAATATCGTCTGTGCCCACATGGCGCCGCAGCCACATGAGCTCGGCATTGTCGTGTGTTACAAGCGGCACGCCTTGTTCAGCCGCCTCCGTGAGCCTGGCAAGCATCCTATTCCGCGCCAAGGTGTTACGCGTCGCTTGCTCGTGTTTAAGAACGGTATTAGACACTTTCATCACCACCACATCGGACAAATGAGCCATTGTCACCGTTGCCACTGTCGGCAAACGTCTCGACCTGTAACAGTTACGGGCACAAGCAGCCGCCAAACGTTACAGATCGAGACGTTCGCGCAGCATTGCACCTCTTTGTCTCGATCTGTAACAGAAAGACCGATTTTTGGCCGCAAGATGTTACAGATCAAGATCTTTCGGCACCGCGTCCAACCTTTGTCTCGATCTATAACAGTTAGGTCGAATTTTGGCCTGTAGATGTTACAGATTGAGACATTCCCCCTGCCAGGTTCCAAACATCTCGATCTGTAACAGCTAGACGTTCTCCAGGCCCCTAAACGTTACAGATTTAGACAAACCAGCGGCGTCCAAGCATTCGTCTCGATCTGTAACAGGAAGACCGGTTTTTTGTCCCTAGACGTTACAGACCGAGACAAATAGACAGGCGGCAGCGCTGCGACCGCCCATCCCCTACTCCCATTCCTGCTCGTAGATGTTGAGAGACTTTACGTAGCGCCCCTGGGCACCCATGATGTCGCGGACCAACCTCAAAAAGAAGCTGATACACGAGGTGTCGAAACCGTCCTCTAGGTCCTCGGGATGCACCGCGCCGGGCCCGTCGACCGCCGTATCGCTCAGGCGCGCAATGTCGTAGAGGTAGAGCTGCCCCGCCGTCAGCCAAATATCGTCAACGCACGCGATGCGCACCGCAATCGCACCATCGCGCCAGTGCTCTTTTTGCACGATATGTGGGTCGTAGACATCAAAACGTCGGTCGGTGCGCGTGTCGCGCAGCGTGACCATACCGGTCGCAGGATCCTTGTCTAAAATGCCAAAGCGCGAAAAATACTGCGTGTCGCGCACCTGTTCGAGCCGCCTGAACGAAGTAGACGAAAGCGACGCCGGTGGCTCGTCCATATACAGCTCCAACAGCGTCTTGCCATGGTAATAGGGGCGCTCGAACAGCAGCCAATCGGTAAATGCCATGTTATAGGCCATGATTTCGCTTTGCGATGGTTCTTCGCAATAGCTGAGCCACGGGTCGACAATAATTTCGAACTGCTCACGCGCCGACTCCAAAAACTGAAACTTGCGCAGCATCCAGAACTGGGCCATGTCGGCAATATCATCACCGACGGCCTCGGCCAGACGTCTCCGGTCCAAAACATGATCAGCCATGGCATCCTCCTCAAACTGATGAACCTCAATTTGAGCTTACGAGGAGGATCGGTGGTCGCCGCCAGCGCGGGCGAAATGGGCATAAGGCTGCAAACCAGATGCTGACCGAATACTTGACGGAACGCTTGCAGATTATACAAATTGCCACAAAATCGCAGGTAGAACTAGACGAATCACCCGCGCCGCTGTCCGTAAGCAACTAAAGCCGCCACATAAACAGCAGAGCGCAACGAACGCAAACGTCAACAGGCAGGCAACCAGACGTCGGCAAACAAGCAAAACGCTCGCAAACCCGCAAGGAGTGGTCCGGATGCCGGCACATAAGGAACGTCCCCAGCTGCCGGCACTTTGGGACATTCCTTATGTGCCGGCCGTTGGGGACAGCCCTTGTTGATTCGATTGTTGAATAACTCCGTGATTGCCCTACAGCGCCAGGGCCTCGGCGACCTCGGCAGCGCAGGCGAGGGCATCGGACATGGCGCTCACCACGAGCGAGCTGCCGTTGCGGGCATCACCGGCCACATACACCGGCGCGGCATCCGCAGCAACACCATCCACGCGGGCCGCAAGGTGCGAGCCCTCGGAAGCCATCACGGGCAGCGGGCGGCCCGCCGTGGCAACAGGCACGCCGACAGCTTCGAACACGCTGTGCTCCGGACCCGTAAAGCCACAGGCGATCAGCACCAGCTGCGCCGGCACCTCGTGCTCGGAGCCCGCAATGCGTTCGGGCTTGCCGGCCGACCAATCCAGGTCGACCACGCGCAGTCCCGCGACCGCGCCCTTCTTGTCCAGCAGCACCTCGAGCGTATCCACGCCCCAAGCACGCATCTCGCCGCCCATGGCAGCGATAGCCTCCTGCTGGCCATAGTCGGTCTTCTTCACATTGGGCCACTGCGGCCAGGGGTTGCTCGCCGCGCGCGCATCAGGCGCGGCCGGCAAGAACTCAAACTGGCGCACGCTGCGCGCACCCTGGCGCACCGCGGTACCCACGCAGTCGTTGCCGGTATCGCCGCCGCCAATGACCACGACGTCCAGGCCGCGCGCGTTCACCGCGGGTTCACCGCCATCGAGCACCGAGACGGTCGAAGCCGTCAGGTAGTCCACGGCATACACCACGCCCGGGGCATCCACGTTCGTAGCCGAAAGACCGCGGGGCGCACGAGCACCGGCAGCCACCACGACAGCGTCAAAGTCATCGAGCTTGGCTGCCACCGCAGGGTCCGTCACATCGGCGCCCAGCTCAAAGACAATACCCAGCTCACGCATGAGCGCCACGCGACGCTCGACCACGGACTTCTCGAGCTTCATATTGGGAATGCCGTACATGAGCAGACCGCCCGGGCGGTCGTCGCGCTCAAGCACCGTCACACGGGCACCACGACGCGCAAGCTCCCATGCTGCCACCAGACCGGCAGGACCGGAGCCCACCACGGCAACCGTGGGTGCGCCCTCCCCTGCCGGCTCAAAGCGCCACGGACCGCCATTTGCCCACTCATGGTCGCTGATCGCACGCTCGTTATCGTGAATCGTCGTGGGCTGGCCATCGACCGAACCCAGGTTGCACGCGGCCTCGCACAGCGCCGGGCACACGCGACTCGTGAACTCGGGCATGGGCGAGGTGAGCGACAAGCGCTCGGCAGCCTCATCCCAGCGGCCGCGGTACACCAGCTCGTTCCACTCGGGAATCAGGTTGTGCAGCGGACAGCCACTCGGACGCGCCTTGCCAAAGCTCGCGCCCATCTGACAAAACGCCACACCGCACATCATGCAGCGGCTCGCCTGGGCACGGCGTGCATCGTCATCGAGCTCCACGTACAGCGGATCAAAATCATGGCTGCGCTCCTCCACGGGGCGAAGCTCGTGGCTCACGCGATCGATATCAAGAAAAGCACCGGGCTTACCCATGGCACTTACGCCTCCTTCTTGGTCGAAGCAACAGAGCCGGCAGCCACGGACGCAGCACCGCCCGCGACATCAAAGCGAGCGACATCCGCGGCACTCGCGCGACCGGTCACAATGTCAAATGCCAGCTCCTCAGCCTGTGCATGCGTCTTGCCGGCAGCCTCACCCGCAGCGACAATCGCCAGCACGCGTTCGTACTCGGTCGGAATGACCTTCACAAAGTGCTTGCTCATCGTCTCAAAGCTGTAGAGCAGCTTAATGCCGCGCGGGCTCTGCGTCGCGTCCACGTGCTCTTGGATGAGCTCTCGAATCTGCGCCAGCTCGTCGGCCGTCGGGGCCTTGAGCTCCACGCTCTCGTGGTTCACGCGGGCGTCGAGCGTGCCGTATTGGTCAAAGACATAGGCCACGCCGCCCGTCATGCCGGCGGCAAAGTTCTGCCCGACCTCGCCCAGGATGAGTGCCAGGCCGCCCGTCATGTACTCGCAGCCATGGTTGCCGCAGCCCTCGACCACCACGGTGGCACCGGAATTGCGCACGCCAAAGCGCTGGCCTGCCAGGCCGTTAATAAAGCCGCGACCGCTCGTGGCGCCAAAGAACGCCACGTTGCCCACGATAATGTTCTCATCGAACTTGTAGGTCGCATGCGGGTTGGGGCGCACCGACACCTCGCCGCCCGAGAGACCCTTGCCAAAGTAGTCGTTGGCGTCGCCGCACACGTTGAGCGTAATGCCGCGGGGCAGGAAAGCGCCAAAGCTCTGACCGGCCGAACCGTCGCAGTCGATGGTGATGGAGCCGGCGGGCAGGCCCTCGGGATGTGCCTTGGTCACCGCATTGCCCAGGATGGTGCCCACGCAACGGTTGACGTTGGCGATATCGGCGCGGAAACGAATCGGACGCAGGTGCGCACGGGCATCGGCCGTATAGGGCACGAACAACGTGGAGTCGAGCGTCTTGTCGAGCTCGCTGTCGGCGGCCATCTGCGGCAGGAAGTGACGACCGTCGGCACCCGGGATATGGGCACCGAACTCGCAGGTCGCGCTCGCCAGCACGGGTGAAAGATCGAGCAGGTTGGCCTTGCGGTTGCCCGGGACCTCAATCTGGCGCAAGCACTCGGGGTGGCCGACCATCTCGTCGACGGTGCGGAAGCCCAGGCTCGCCATGACCTCGCGCAGCTGCTCGGCAACAAAGAGCATAAAGTGCTCAACGTGCTCGGGCTTGCCACGGAAGCCGCGACGCAGACGGCAGTTTTGCGTAGCGATGCCGGCCGGGCAGGTATCCTGCTGGCAGTCGCGCTGCATGAGGCAGCCCATGGAGATGAGCGGCATGGTCGCAAAGCCAAACTCCTCGGCGCCCAGCAAGCAGGCGACGGCGACGTCGGTGCCGTCCATGAGCTTGCCATCGGCCTCGAGCACCACACGTGAGCGCAGGCCGTTTTGCAGCAGCGTCTGCTGAGCTTCGGCAAGACCAAGTTCCAGCGGCAGGCCCGCATGCCAGATGGAATCGCGCGCCGCGGCACCCGAGCCACCATTGTGACCGCTGATCAAGATCTTGTCGGCAGCGCCCTTGGCCACACCGGTGGCGATGGTGCCGACGCCAGCCTCGCTGACCAGCTTGACCGACACGCGCGCGCCGGGGTTGGCGTTCTTAAGATCGAAGATCAGCTCCGCCAGGTCCTCGATGGAGTAGATATCGTGGTGCGGCGGAGGCGAGATCAGGCCGATGCCGGGCGTGGACTGACGGACTTCGGCGATCCAGGGGTAGACCTTCTTGCCGGGCAGGTGGCCACCCTCGCCGGGCTTGGCGCCCTGGGCCATCTTGATCTGAATCTCGAAGGCACTGCAAAGATAGCGGCTCGTCACGCCAAAGCGCGCACTTGCCACCTGCTTGATGGCGGAGTTCTTGGAGTCACCGTTGGCCAGCGGGGTCTCGCGACGCGGATCCTCGCCGCCCTCGCCCGAGTTGGAACGGCCGTGCAGGCGGTTCATGGCGATGGCCATGCACTCGTGTGCCTCTTTGCTGATGGAACCGTACGACATGGCGCCGGTGTTAAAGCGGCGGACGATGTTGATCGCGAGCTCCACCTCGTCGAGCGAAACCGGCGTGCGGCCGCTGGCATCAAAGTCGAGCAGGTCGCGCAGGCGCACGGCACGGCCGGTGCGGTGCAGGCGGGCGCTATACTCCTTAAAGGTGTCGTAGCTGTCCTCACGGCAGGCGATCTGCAGCAAGTAGACGGTCTGGGGGTCAATCAGGTGATCCTCGCCGCCGAGCGGACGCCACTTGGTCAGGCCCAGCGTGGACAGCTGATCGGGAGCCGGACTCTTAAGGATAGCGAGCGCGGCGTCATAGCGCTCATTCTGCTCGCGCTCAACGTCCTCGATGCCCATACCGCCCACACGGCTCACCGTGCCGGTAAAGTACGCGCTGACGAACTCCGGAGTAAAGCCCACGGCCTCGAAAATCTGCGCGGAGTGATAGCTCTGCACCGTGGAGATGCCCATCTTGGACATGATGGAAACGATGCCAGCGGTCGCGGCCTTGTTGTAGTTGGCGATGCCCTGCTCGGCCGTCACATCCAAATCGCCGCGTGCCGCCAGCTCGCGGATGCACGCATGTGCGTTGTACGGATAGATGCCGCTCGCGGAGTAGCCCACCAGTGCCGCAAAGTCGTGCGGGGACACGGCGTCGCCGCACTCCACCACGATGTCGGCAAAGGTACGCACGCCGGCGCGGATCAGGTGGTTGTGCACGCAGCCCACAGCGAGCAGCGACGGCACGGGCACCTCGCCCGCAGCGGCACGATCGCTCAACACCACGATGTTCACGCCGTCGCGGACCGCAGCCTCGACGTCCTCGGCAAGCTGCTTGAGCGTAGCCTGCAGCGCGCCCTCGCCGGCATCGCGGCGGTAGACGGCACGGAAGCGACGGGTCTTAAAGCCCACGCGGTCGATGGCGCAGATGCGGTCGAACTCCTCCTCGTTGAGCAACGGGCGCTCCAAGCGCACCAGCTGGCAGGCCGTGCGGGAGTCCTCGAGCAGGTTGCCGTGGTTGCCCAGGTAGAGCGTGGTCGAGGTGACCATGTGCTCGCGCAGGGCATCGATCGGCGGATTCGTGACCTGGGCGAACAGCTGATAGAAGTAATCGAAGAACGAACGCGTCTTCTTGGACAGGCAGGCCAGCGGCGCGTCGATGCCCATCGAGGCGAGCGGTGCCTTGCCCTGCTGGGCCATGGGACGCACGACCTCGTCGACGTCATCCCAGTGGTAGCCGAGCTTGGCCATGCGCACGGCGGCGGGCACCTCGGCGTCCTCGGCGGGCGTTGCCGCAACGGGCTCATCGAGCGCGTCAACGGTCAGCGTCTCCTCGGCAATCCAATCACGGTAGGGCTTTTCCTTGGCATAACGGGCGCGCAGCTCGTCGTTGTAGATGACGCGCCCGCGGGCAAAGTCAACCTCGAGCATCTGGCCCGGCCCCAGACAGCCGCTCGTCAGGATGTTCTCGGGGCTCACCTCGATGGTGCCCACCTCGCTTGCCAGCATAAAGCGGCCGTCGCGCGTCACGTAGTAACGAGCGGGGCGCAGGCCGTTACGGTCGAGGGCGGCGCCCAGCGTGCGACCGTCGGTAAAGGCGATGGCCGCCGGGCCGTCCCAGGGCTCCATGAGCATGGACTGGTAGGCGTCGTAGGCGCGGCGCTCCTCGCTCAGACTGTCGTTGTGGTCCCACGGCTCGGGCAGCAGCATGGATGCAGCACGCGTAAGCGGGCGACCGTTCATGACCAAAAACTCGAGCACGTTGTCCAGAATCGCGGAATCGGAGCCCTCACGGTTGATGATGGGCATCACGCGCTCAAGATCGTGCTGCAGCACGGGGCTGTACAGGTTGGGCTCGCGGGCACGAATCCAGTTGACGTTGCCCTTGAGGGTGTTGATCTCGCCGTTGTGGATGATAAAGCGGTTGGGGTGCGCGCGCTCCCAGCTGGGCGTGGTGTTGGTGGAGTAGCGCGAGTGGACGAGCGCCACGGCCGTTTTGACGGCGGCGTCGTTGAGATCGATGAAGAAGCGGCGCATCTGTGTGGCGACCAGCATGCCCTTGTACACGATAGTGCGCGAGCTCATGGAGCACACATAGAAGATCTTGTCGCGCAGGGCAAACTCGGCGTCGGCCTTCTTTTCGATGGTGCGACGGCACACGTACAGGCGACGCTCAAAGGCATCGCCGGCGGGCGTGTCGTCCGGACGACCCAGGAAGGCCTGCAGGATAGTAGGCATGCAGGCGCGGGCGGTCTCGCCCAGATCGTGTGGGTCGACCGGCACCTCGCGCCAAAAGAGCAGCGGCACGCCGGCCTCGGCGCAGCCCTCCTCAAACACGCGGCGGGCATCCTCTACGCCCTTCTCGTCCTGCGGGAAGAACAGCATGGCCACGCCATAGTCGCCCTCTGCCGGCAGAATCTGGCCGCACTTTTGAGCCTCTTTACGGAAAAAGTGATGCGGAACCTGGAACAGGATGCCAGCGCCGTCGCCGGTGTTCCTCTCGAGTCCCGTGCCGCCGCGGTGCTCCAAGTTGACCAAAATGGACAGCGCATCGTCCAGAATCTGGTGATGGCGCTCGCCGTTGATATCGGCAAGCGCGCCGATGCCACATGCATCGTGATCGAATTCGGGGCGATAAAGGCCCTGCTGCTGAGCGGAATCTGCCTGCATCGCGATCCTCCCCTAGATATTTAGACAGTCAGTTGACTAGGCATACTAGGTGCATCGCCGGCCCGTTGTGTTTCCCGCCCGTTTCGAAACAATCGCGTAACGCGCGCCCTATGAGTGGACACCGCCGACCTCAAGGGCAACAGCAAGGGCCCCAGGTTCGGCCTGTGAGCTCGCCGCTTCAAACATCTCAATCTGTAACAGAAAGACCCAATTTCGACGACTAACTGTTACAGATTGAGATGTTTTTGAGAGACGGCTCCGAATGTCTCAATCTGTAACACGAAAGGCCGCTTTTGGCGGTCAGCTGTTACAGATCGAGATTTTCCATGGGACCATTTCTTCCTGTCTCGATCTATAACACCTAGGCCCAATTTCCATCCCCAGTTGTTACAGATCAAGACATTTCGGCAGCCCCCTTCCTCATCCTATTCAAATACAGCTATTTTGTTAGTCTTGGTTAACTTCGAGCCTAAAGCGAGTATCCTTTGCGGCGTCAAGCAAACGGCACGCAGGAGCGCACCATGATCAACCATCTCAAACAACACTTTGGTTCCCGGCACACCGGCGGTCACGGAGGCCTAGACATTGCACGGCATATCGGCCCCGGACTGCTCGTGACCGTCGGCTTTATCGACCCGGGCAACTGGGCCTCCAATATGGCCGCGGGCTCGCAGTTTGGCTACGCGCTGCTGTGGATCGTCACGCTGTCCACGATTATGCTCATTGTGCTGCAGCACAACGCGGCACACCTGGGTATCGCCACGGGCGCCTGTCTTGCCGAGGCCACGACGCGCCACCTGCCCCGCCTCGTCGGGCGTGCGATACTCGGCAGCGCATATCTAGCCACGATCGCCACCTCCATGGCCGAAGTCCTGGGCGGCGCGATCGCGCTTCAAATGCTCTTTGGCCTGCCCGTACGCGCCGGCTGCATCATCGTGGCGGCGGCATCGATTGCCATGCTCATGACAAGCTCCTACAAACGCGCCGAGCGATGGATCATCGCCTTCGTAGGCGTGGTAGGACTTTCGTTTTTAGCCGAGCTTGCGCTGGTCAAGGTCGACTGGCCGCAAGCCGCCGCAAGCTGGATCACACCCAGTATGCCCACCGGCTCGGCCGCGATTATCGTAAGTGTCCTAGGCGCGGTCGTTATGCCCCACAACCTCTTCCTGCACTCCGAGGTCATCCAATCCATGCACTTCGAAGGCCAAGGCGAGCAGGTTATCGAAGAACGTCTGCGCTACGAGCTCTTCGACACACTCTTTTCGATGGGCGTGGGCTGGGCAATCAACTCGGCCATGGTCATCCTGGCCGCAACGACCTTCTTTGCGCACGGCATTGTCGTTGACGACCTCGCCGTCGCAGCGGCTACACTCTCCCCCATTCTGGGCCCGGCAAGCTCGACCATCTTTGCGGTGGCACTGCTGTTTGCGGGACTATCGAGTAGTGTGACGGCGGGCATGGCGGCGGGAACCATCACCGCGGGCATGTTCGACGAGGAATACAACATCCACGACCGACATTCCTCGATTGGAGTGGCGACCTGTTTCGTCGGCGCAGTGACGGCGTGTCTGGTCGTCCCGAATCCTTTTGAGGGTCTCATTTGGAGTCAGGCGCTGTTGTCGCTTCAGCTGCCGATTACGGTCTTTGTGCTCATACGGCTTACCAGTTCGCCCCGCGTCATGGGCAAATACGCCAACTCGCGCCCGCTCAACGCGTTGCTCGTAGGGATCGGCGCCATCGTGACGATTCTCGATGTCGTGTTGTTGACAGGGATGTAATGGGACGGGGCACCTACCCAGGCAAACGTCTCAATCTGTAACATCTAGACACGCTTTTGATGTCTAGATGTTACAGATCGAGATCATTCCGAGGGATAGCTCCGTTTGTCTCAATCTGTAACAGATAGACCCCGTTTTCACTGCTAGATGTTACAGATCGAGATCTTCTGCCAGACGGTTTTGGTTTGTCTCGATATGTAACAAGTGGGCCCAATTTCCACTTCTAGATGTTACAGATCGAGACATTTCTTCAGCTCCAACCTTTTGTCTCAATCTGTAACAGATAGACCCGTTTTGAGCCGTTAGATGTTACAGATTAAGACCAAAGGTCGGCCGGACTCACGACAGACAGGATCGGCTAACAGCAGCCGTGATCCCTTGGGGACGGAGGAAAAGGGCCCCGGCCGGGATATCCGACCGAGACCCTTGGACAGAGCTATGTTCGGCTTTCGCCGTGTGCCTGCGAGTTACTCCTCGACGAGCTCAAACTGATCGGGGCCGACGCCGCACACCGGGCACACGTAATCCTCGGGCAGCTCGGGCGTATCGACCTCAACCTCGTAACCACAAACGACGCAAACGAACTTATACGTCTTCTTCTCCTCAGCCATGATGTTCTCCTCTCGAACGTGACTGCTGGTGTACTTGCTTATTAGTATATATTCTCAATAATATTATGCAAGTAGTTTTGCAGCATTTCTACCCTTGGTACGAAGATGCCTTGGGCGGCGTCTTGCCCTTCAGCACCTTGTGGTAGTAGTCATAGGTCAACGGAGTCTCGCCGCTCAGACGCTCGGCATCTTCGACCTCGCCAATAAAGAGCAG
>CATYJC010000046.1 GCA_958407555.1 uncultured Collinsella sp.
GCCATCTCGGTTGGCTTGGGTCTGTTCATCGCCATGATCGGCCTGTGCGATGCCGGCATCATCACCGCTGGCGCCGGTACGCTCGTCGGCCTGGGCGACATCGCCTCCCCCACCTTTATCGTCGGCATCATCTCCATCGTCGTGACGGTTGCCCTGGCTTCCCGCAACGTGCCGGGCTCGCTGCTCATCGGCATCATCGTCGCCGTTATCGCCGGTATCCCGCTGGGCGTCACCCATGCGCCCGAGGGTCTCATCGCACCGCTCGACTTCTCGACCTTTGGCGCCCCGTTTGCCAGCACCGCAGACGGCAACATGGCCATCGTGAAGGTTCTGACCGACCCGATGCTGCTCGTCGTTGCCTTCTCGCTGCTCATGAGTGACTTCTTCGACACCATGGGCACCGCGATGGCCGTCGCCAAGCAGGGCGAGTTCTTGACCGAGGACGGCAATGTCGAGGACATCCGTCCCATCCTGGTCGTCGACTCCGTGGCCGCTGCTGCCGGTGGCTTTATGGGCGTCTCCTCCATCACCACCTTCGTCGAGTCCACCTCTGGCGCTGCCGACGGTGGCCGCACGGGTCTCACCTCCGTCACCACCGGTGTGCTGTTCATTCTCGCCGCGTTCTTCTCCCCCATCGTCACCATCGTTTCCAGCGCCGCCACCTGCGGTGCTCTGGTCTACGTCGGCTACCTCATGATGAGCGAGGCCTCCGAGATCGACTGGTCCGACGCGTCGCAAGGTTTCCCGGCGTTCATGATTGTCGCCGGCGTGCCCTTCACCTACTCCATCTCTGCCGGCATTGGCCTGGGCTTTATCGCCTACGTGGTCGTCGCGCTCGTTAAGGGCGAGGCCTCCAAGATCAAGCCGCTCATGTGGATCGCAGCCCTTGCCTTCCTCGTCTACTTCTTCGTGGCGTAACGGCATAGCCTGCTAAAGCAAAACAGCAAAGCGCGGAGTCGCAACGAGCGGCTCCGCGCTTTTCTTTTAAAGACGGGCAGAGCACGGGCGCGCGATGTATTGTTTCCCGAATTTTGGACATTTTGCCCTCCAAACGGCACTACCGCCGGCTACATCCTGCAGGTACGCTGGATGAAATCGCATAGGCCCTATGAGGATGGGAGTAACCATGGCCGCCTTGTTCACGACCCCCAAGCGCAATGACAAAACCTCAGGAGCCCATTTTGTCGAGCCCGACGTGCGCCGTCGCACGTTGCTCGCGCACGGAAGCTGGCGTCGCGTGACCCGCCGCATCGTCTGCGGCCTGGCCTGCGCGCTCACGGTGAGCTCGCTGCTCATGCCGAGCGTCTCGCTCGCGGCGGAGTGGGTGGACGTCGGCGGCGTCCGCCACGAAGCGGCCGCGGGCCCCACGGGAGACGCCGCCGGTACCTGGTCATGGGATGGCGCCGATGACATGAAGCTCAACGGCTATAACGGCGGCGCGATCGAGGCCGCGGGCAAGCTCAATGTCAATTATTCGGGCAACAACACCGTCACCAACGACAACGGCTGCGGAATCTCGGTTACGAAAGACACAGACGGAAACGCCGAGCTCAACATTCTGGGCGACGCATCCAGCACGCTCAACGTGGCATCTTCTAGCGACGCCATCATGTCCGAAGGCGACATCAACATCGACGGAGCGGGAACCGTCAACGCCACGAGTACCGAGTTCGACGCCATTGATGCTGGGGGCAATCTCACCATCAAGGGCGGCAGCACGGTAGAGGCGAACTCTATCGAGGACGTGGCGGTTTGGGCTGACGGCAACATCGACATCTCGGGCGGCAGCCAGGTCAAGGCGAACTCCGAGGGAGATCTCGCTGTCGACGCTGAGGGCAGCCTCACGGTCACGAACGCCTCCCTTAACGCAAGCGGTGTTGAATATGGCGTCTATGGCTGCAAGGGTGTCACACTCGACCACGCGACCGTGACGGTCCGTGCAAGCGCGGGCGGCGGCTGGCAAACTGTCGCTCTCATCACCGACGAGGACGATATCGTCATCAAGAACGGCTCGATGGTGGATGCATTCGCAGAGGGCGAATTCTCGACTGCGATTTCCACCAGAAACCACAACCCCAACGAAGCAGGTGGTCACATCTACATTAGTGACTCCGTTGTCAAGGCTATAGCCCGCTATGCCGAGATCGGTGGCGACGGTCCCGACTGCTACAGTGCAGACCTGGATGGCGAGATCACCCCTGAGCGCAGGGGCGTGAACATCGGCATCTTTGCTCAGACCAGCGAGGGCATTATGCCCGCAACCATCTCCATCGTCCGCAGCAAGGTCACGGCCGAGGGAGACACGGCAGCGATCTTCGCCCTTGCCATGAGCGCGGACGGCAAGGCGATCGGCACCATCGAAATCGAAGGCGCCAGCATCCTGACGCCTGAAGGCGGCAAGGTCATTGACTATCGCCACAAAGAAGAGCTCAGTGACGGCACCGTCTACGAGGCAGGCCAAGCCGTTGGCACGGGCGACGCCGTGATTGATTCCCCCTACGACGATGCTGTCGCTAAGAGAGCCGTCATCGCACCGTCCGAGGAGACCAAGCCCGAGGAGAAGCCCGGCGAGACCAAGCCAGAGGGTTCCAAGCCTGAGGGCACAAAGACGACCAAGACCGTTGCAGTTGCAGCCACGGGAGCCAAGACCACCGGCAAGCTCGCGGCAACCGGCGATGCCTCGAGCGCAGCCATCGTGGCAGCCGCCCTTGCGGGAACAGCCGCCATCGCCGCAGGCGCCGTGGTGAGCCGCAAGCGCTCGTAAACACTTTTTCGCACGGGACGGGTGGATCGCGGCCCTTGCCTTCCTCGTCTACTTCTTCGTAGCGTAAGGGCAAGGCTGCAAAAGCTGAACAATAAAGCGCGGAGTCGCCATGCGGCCCCGCGCTTTTCTTTTAGCGCCGGTCCCTGCGCCGGCGTGCGGCCTATTTCTCCCCCATTTTGGCCATTTTGCCCTCCAAACGGCACTACCGCCGGCAACATCCAGCAGATACGCTGAATCTAGTCGTATAGGCCCTATGAGAACGGGAGCAACCATGGCAGCCTTGTTCACGACCCCCAAACGCAATGACACTACCGCCGGAACCCATGTTGCCGAACCCGACGTTCGCCGTCGCATAGGACTCGCGCACGGCAGCTGGCGCCGCGTGACGCGCCGCATCGTCGCGGGCGCCGTGTGCGCGCTCACGGTGAGCTCGCTGCTCATGCCGAGCGTCTCGCTCGCAGCGGAATGGGTCAAGGTCGGCGGCAACAAGTACAACACCGCGGCGAGCGACGAGGCCGGTACCTGGTCGTGGGACGGCGCCGACGACTTGAAGCTCAACAACTATAACGGCGGCGAGATCCAGGCCGCAGGCAAGCTCAACGTGAATTACTCGGGAACCAACATCGTCACTGCCGAATGGATCGAAAGCATCAACGTTTCTCATGGCACTAACGAGAATGCCGAGCTCAATATCCAAGGCGACGAGGGCGGCACGCTCAGCGTGACATCTACTGAGGACGCTATCCTCTCCACGGGTAATATCAACATCGACGGAGCCGGATCCGTCAACGCCACGAGCACTGGGCTTGATGCCATCAATGCCGGAGGTGATCTCGCTATCAAAGGTTCGGGCAACGTCAACGCCACGGGTGCATCGGATGGCATCAGGGCAAACGGCAATATCACGATTGACGACAGCGGAGCCGTCACCGCCAGGGCTACCAAGGACAAGGGTATTGGAGCCGACAAGAACCTCACCATCAAGGGTGGCGGGACGGTCGAGGCAAGCTCAGCCGATGGTGAGGCCCTTTGGAGCGGCGGCAATATCAACATCTCGGACGGCGGCCAGGTCAAGGCAAGCTCCGAGAAAGACGCTGCCGTCGAGGCCAAGGGCAGCCTCGCAGCCACAAACGCCTCCCTCAACGTAAACGGTGTTGAATATGGCGTCTATGCCCACAAGGGCATCACCCTCGATCATGCAAACGTGACGGTCCGTGCAAGTAAAGGCAGATACGGTGGCGCCAACGCCCTCTTCACCTACCAGGACGACATCGTCGTCAAGAACGGCTCCACCGTGGACGCGTTTGCGGAAGGCGAGGTTTCGGCTGCATTCTCCACCAGAAACGATCGACCCAACGAGAAGGGCGGCCACATCTACATCAGCGACTCCGTTGTCAAGGCCATAGCCCGCTATGTCGAGAACGGCGACGGCCCCATCCCCTACAGCGAAAACCAAGATGGCGAGACGAGGCGCGAACCCCAAGGCGAGAACATCGGCATCATCGCCCAGACCAGCGAGGGCGTCACACCCGCAGTCATCTCGATCATCCGCAGCAAGGTAACGGCCGAAGGAGATACAGCGGCAATCTTTGCCCGTGCCATGAGCGCTGACGGCAAGACAATCGGCACCATCAAGATTGAGAACGCCGCCATCCAGACGCCCGAAGGCGGCAAGGTCATTGACTATCGCAAGCTCCGTGACGGCATCTACGAGGCAGGCCAAGCCATCGGCACGGGCGACGCCACGGTCGACTCCCTCTATATCAAAGCAGTCGCCAAAAGTACGACCATCGCACCTCCCGAGGTAGCCAAGCCGGAAGACCCCAAGCCCGACGAGACCAAGCCCGCAGAAAGCAAGCCCGCGGAGTCCAAGCAGAACCCCAAGCCTGAGGGCTCAAAGCCGACCAAGGCCGTTGCGGCTTCAACCACGAAAGCCAAGACTACCGGCGTGCTCGCGGCAACCGGCGACACCTCGGGTGCGGCCATCGTGGCAACCGTCCTTGCGGGAACAGCCGCTATCGCCGCAGGCACCATGGCGAGCCGTAAGCGTTCTTAGACGCCTCTGCGCACATGGCAGCTCCCGCGAAGGCCCCGAGCCCCAGCACCGTTTAACAACGCCACCGCCAAGCTCCCCTCCAGCGGTGGCGTTTTCCATATGCGTCCGCAGGGGATGCACGAGATTGTCTTTGGTCTAGCCCAACCGGCATACGCTGGCGTGCGACAATTGGGGCTGCCGATATCACAACACTGAGAGAAGCCCGTCATGGAAGCGCATCAAAAGCAGATAACCGTTTATTCGAATCATACGGAAAGCGCGCCTGTCATCTACCTTCCTGTGGTCGTGGGCGACGGCAGCGAGGTTTATAAGTGTTGCCGAGAGCTCGACTGTCCGCCATTCGCCCTCGTCACCATTGGCGGGCTCGATTGGAATCGCGAGCTGAGCCCCTGGGCATGCGACGGGACCGTACGCGATGCCGAGCCTTTCGGCGGCCAAGCTGCCGATTTTCTTGATGAGCTGCTGAATCAGATAATCCCCCAGGTCGAGTCGTCGCTTCCTCAGCCGCCCACCCGGCGCGGCATTGCCGGTTACTCGCTCGCGGGCCTCTTCGCACTCTGGTCCCTCTGGCAAACCGACGCCTTTGACCGCGCCGCGAGCGCATCGGGGTCGCTATGGTTTCCCGACTTTGTCGACCGTGCCAGCACGGCCCCTTTTGCCGGCAGCCCGCAAGCCGTCTACCTGTCACTCGGCAAAAAGGAAACCAAGACGCCCAACCGCATGATGCGGCATGTACTCGACGACACATGCGCGATGGAAGCGTTGCTCGTCGAGCGCGGCATTCCAACAACGCTGGAGCTCAACCCCGGCAATCACTTTGCCCAAACCGACTTACGCATGGCCCGCGGCATCCACTGGATACTGACACATTAAAAATGGTACCCACACGCATATACGCATGGGCACCATATCTTGTTTTAGCTGAACGCAGCTGCTACTCAGCAGCCTCCTCAAGCTCGAAGACATCAAACTCAAAGTCGTTACCCGGCAGGATGGCGTTGAGCACAATGCCCACCAGTGAGCCCACGGCAATGCCGGACAGCGAAATGGTCACGCCGCCCAGCTCCAACACGATGGCGCCGGCGGTGCTGTACGCGATGCCGAGCGAAAGCACGAGCACCAGCGCGGCAACCAGCACGTTGCGGTTGTTCTGGAAATCGACCTGGTTCTCGATGAGGTTGCGGACGCCCACAGCGCTGATCATGCCGTAGAGCACGAGCGACACACCGCCGATCACACACGCCGGCATGGCCGCAATGACAGCCGCGAACTTGGGGCAGAACGAAAGCACGATGGCGCAACACGCGGCAATTCGAATTACGCGCGGGTCGAACACGCGCGTCAGGGCGAGCACGCCGGTGTTCTCACCATACGTAGTGTTGGCCGGAGCGCCAAAGAGCGAAGCCAGAATCGTGGCAAGGCCGTCGCCGAGCAGCGTGCGATGCAGACCGGGATCGGCAATGTAGTTGCGCTCGCAAGTCGAACCGATAGCAGAGATATCGCCGATATGCTCGATCATGGTCGCGAAGGCCAGCGGCATGATGGTGATGATGGCCGTCGTGGCAAGACCGCTATCGAACTGCGGCCCAAAGAGTGCAAACACGGTGTTGTCCCACACGATGGGCAGACCGACCCACGGAGCGGCGGCAACGCCCGAGAAATCAACCTCGCCGAGCGCAGCCGCAACGGCATAGCTCACCACAACGCCCAGCAAAATCGGCACGATCTTGACCATGCCACGGCCCCAGATGTTGCAGATGACGATAACGGCAACGCCAATGACAGCCACAAGCCAGTTGGTCTGGCAGTTAGCAATAGCGGAGCTCGCCAGGATCAGACCGATCGAAATGACGATGGGACCAGTCACCACCGGCGGGAAGAAGCGCATAACGCGCTTGGCGCCAAAGGCGCGGAAGAGCGCCGCAAGCACCGGATAAAGCAGGCCGGCGCAAGCAACGCCCAGACAAGCGTAGGGCAAAAGCTCGGCCTCGCCGTTGGGCGCGATGGCGGCATAGCCCGCAATAAAGGCAAACGATGAGCCCAAAAATGCCGGCACCTTACCACGCGACAGGAAGTGGAACAGCAGCGTACCCAAACCGGCAAACAAAAGCGTTGCCGAAACCGAGAGACCGGTGAGCACGGGCACCAGCACGGTGGCGCCAAACATAGCAAACAGGTGCTGCAGACCGAGCAAAAACATGCGCGGGCGGCCGAGCGACGACGCATCGTAGATGGCATCGCTGGCGGCGGGCGTCGAGGACTGGGACATGAGAGTCCTTTCAAAATGGAAGGGCGCTCGAGCATAGCGGATTACCTGCCCGAACGATACGATCCGAACCATTGTACGCGATACACTATGCCTCGCACGCGCCGCCACCTGCAAACACTAGCGCTATTTCCAAACGCGCTCGGCAATGCGCTTGACCAGCGCGATCTTTGCCCATTGCTCATCCTCGGTCAGCTTGTTGCCAATCTCGCAGCTGGCAAAGCCGCACTGAGGCGACAGATACAGGTTCTCGAGCGGCACGTACTTTGCGGCTTCACGGATGCGCTCGACGATAACATCCTCGTTCTCGAGCTCTGCCGCCTTGGTGGTTACCAAGCCCAGCACGACCTTCTTGCCCGGGGCAACGTACTTGAGCGGCTCAAAACCGCCGGCGCGCGGCGTATCGAACTCCAGGTAAAATGCATCGACATCCTCGTTTGCGAACAGGTACGGCGCGATGGGGTCATAGCCGCCCTCGAAGGCATAGGTGGAGTGGTAGTTGCCGCGGCACACATGCGTGTTGATGACCAGATCGTCGGGCTTGTCCGCGATGGCGGCATTGTTGAGCGCCACGCCCAGCTCGCTTACCTTTTGCAGGTCGACCGGGCTCATGCCGGTTTTGGCGACAAAATCGGTGTCGCAGTAGATGCCCCAGGTGCAGTCATCAAACTGGATGTTGCGGCAGCCTGCTGCGTACAGGTCGGCGATCACCGTGCGATAAGCGGCTGCGATGGCGTCGGCAAGTTCCTCATCGGTCTTATAGACAGCGCGCAGGCTCTCCTGCTGGCCGTCGCAGCGGTCGAGCGTGACTTCGGAGAACGTCTGGATCGGCGCCGGAATGGTTTGCCGCGCGACCTGGCCCTCCCCCTCGAGCACCTTGACAAATTTAAAGTGCTCGACGAACGGATGGTTCTCGCCGCTAATGGGGCCGGTTACCACGGCGGTGTCGGCTGTGGTCTCCTCGTCGTGAAACATATAACCCGTACGCGAGGTACGGCGTTCAATGCCGTTAAGGCCCCACATAAAATCGAGGTGCCAGTAGCTGCGGCGAAACTCACCATCGGTGATGACCTGCAGGCCGGCGGCCTTCTGCTTTGCCACCAAATCGCGAATGGCATCGTCCTCGACGGCCTTAAGGCCGTCGTCATCAAGCGTGCCCGCGGCGTAGGCGGCACGGGCGTCCTTCACGGCCTGAGGACGAAGAAAACTGCCGACGATATCGGCGCGAAACGGCGCGTTCGGTTGAATCGAAGTGCTCATAGATATCTCCCTTTGAATTGGTTGCTTTACTGGGACAGAGTATGAGCGCTCCTATGGCCATCGTATAATATATGTTTATAACAGTTTGATATAGATGCTTCCTATATCAGTTTGGGCTGCCTTAAAGAGATTTGACCTGTGCAGAACGCAGCAGCCTAGATATGCTGACGGATCGCGTCGATATAGGCTTGACCGTAGCGCGTAAGCGTCGTGTTCTTGCGCGTGATGATGCCGATCTCCATGTACTCGTCTACATCGAGCGGAATCGAGATGATGCCGGGACCGTTGAGCTCGTGACTGATCACGCCTGAGCATACCGTGTAGCCGTTAAGGCCCATGGCCAGGTTGAACAACGTCGCACGGTCGCGCACGCGGATATTCTTGCGGCGCTCAAAGGTCGAGGTCAGCTCCTCGGAATAATAGAACGAGTTGTAGCTGCCCTGCTCGTAGGACAAAAACGGATAGTCTTCGAGATCTTCGAGCGTCACGCTGGAGCGGCCCGCCAGCGGATGGTCAGCACACACAAAAACGTGCGGCGTGGCGCAGAAGAGCCCTTCGAACACGAGCTCGTTGGCCGCCAGCATGCGCTCGATAACCTCGCGATTGTGCTCGGACAAGTACAAGATGCCTAGTTCGCTTTTCATATGCGCGACGTCCTCGATAATCTCGTGAGTCTGCTCCTCGCGCAGGGTAAAGTCGTAGCGCGCGGCATCGAACTCACGGATCACATCGACAAACGCGTTGACGGCAAAGGAATAATGCTGGCAGCTCACACTAAAGTGCGGCACCTGCTCGGACTCGCCCTTGTACTTGCCTTCGAGCAGATCGGCCTGGTCAAGCACCTGGCGCGCGTAGCCCAAGAAGGTCTCGCCCTCCTCGGACACAATGACACCCTTGTTGGTGCGCTCAAAGATGTGCACACCCATCTCGTTTTCGAGATCGCGGATCGACGCGGTAATCGAAGGCTGCGACACAAAAAGCCGGCGCGAGGCCTCGGTGATGCTGCCGCATTCGGCAACTTTGACGACATACCTGAGCTGCTGAAGCTTCATAGCTTTCTCCCTAGACGTTCGTGACGTCAAAACCCGTCGCATCCATCTGACGCATAAACGGCGGCATCTCCCCCGTCGCGGCGCAGTCGGCAATCTGATGCAGAGCCCCGGCAACCGCATCGTCTGCCGCAGCGCCGATATGCCAGCGCGCGGCAGCCGTGACAGCCTCGTTGGCATTGGCGACTGCAACGGAGTTGGGAACGGCATCGATCATGGGCAGATCGTTATCGGAATCACCGAACACGGCCACCTCGTCGGGCGTCAGGCCCAAAGTGCGCGCCAGCTCCAGCGCAGCGCAGCCCTTGTCCCAACCGGCCGGAAGGATGTCGAACAGGCGCACGCGGTTGTTGGGGAACACAAGCGAGAGTTCCGGCACCTCAGCGGCAACGCGCTCACGTAGCTCCGCGAGCTCCTCACGCGAGCGGGCACTCCAGATATTCGCCTTGAACACCGGCGCGTCATCGACGACGGGACGGCACGGGGCTTCTTCGCCTTTGAGCCATGCGTTGCCGCCCGACTCCATGGCGCGACGAACGCGCTCGGGATCACTCGTCACACAATAGGCATCGTTGCCCCAAAAGTCATCGCCCAGGCTATAGACCTTCAGATAGGTATCGTCGGTCTCTTGCTCAAGATAGTCGGCAAGACGCATGAGGGCACCGTTGTCGCTCGCACGGGAGGCAACAACCTCGCCGTCGACAAACATCACCTGGCCGTTACAGAACGCGCCAGTCGAAAAACACTCGGCGCGATTGCGGAACATCCAGCCCATCGCGGACGGCTGGCGACCCGAAACCGGGCCAAAGTGCAGACCCGCCGCCTGCATGGCATGAATGCCCTCGATGGCGTAGTCGCTGGCTCCGTCATGCCCGGCTGGAATCAGCGTATCGTCCATATCGGTCAGCACAAGTTTAATCATAAGGCCCCCATTCGTATCAGTCCTACCTATTGTAACGACCTGCCAAAATAAACCTGTCCCTTTTTGGCAGGTGCGTTAGTATAGGGAACAACAGATTCGATGCGGGAGTGCCGGCGGTGCAAACCACAAGGCTGAGAGGGCATAGGGCCCAATCCTTTGAACCTGTCAGTTAATGCTGGCGTAGGGAGCATGCCGCCTTTACAGGGGCGCTGTCTATGCACAGCGCCCCTTTTCTATGCCAAGGAGGCATGTGCAGTGATTGATTCGGAACAGCTTAAGCAACATATGGTCAAGGCCGTGGAGGAGATTCGCGCCACCAATCCGATGGCCGGCTCCATCACCAACACGGTGACGATCGACTTTGTCGCCAATGCGCAGCTCGCCGTGGGTGGTTCGGCCGCCATGGTCTATCTGCCCGACGAGGGCGAGGCGCTCGTTGCCGGCGGCGGCTCCATCTATCTCAACATGGGCACGCTCTTCCCCATCTACGAGCAGACGATTCCCCGCGCGGCCAAGGCGGCACACGACGCCGGCAAGCCCTGGGTGCTCGATCCGGTGGGCCTGGGCATCGGCAGCCTGCGCACCCAGCTGGTAAACGAGCTCAAGCAGTACAAGCCCGCCATCGTGCGCGGCAACGCCTCCGAGATCATCGCACTCGCCGGCCTGTGGGGCCTTGAGGGCGAGGCGGCCGATCTGAGCCGCGTGCGCGGTGTCGATACCACCGACACGGTCGACGCCGCCCGCGATGCTGCCGTGGCGCTCGCCCGCTACACCGGTGGCGCCGTAGTGGTCTCGGGTGAGGTCGACCTGATCACCGACGGCACGACCGTGGCAAAGTCCCACGGCGGCAGCCCGCTCATGTCCAAGATTACCGGCTGCGGCTGCTCGCAGGGCGGCGTGCTGGCCGTGTACGCCTGTGCCGCCGACCCGTTTACGGCAGCCGTCTGCGGCACCGCCGTCTACAACGTGGCCGGCACGCGTGCCGCCGCCGTTGCCGACGCCCCGGCAAGCTTTAAGGTCGCCTTTATCGACGAGCTCTACCGCGCAACCGCCCAGAACATTGCCGATAACCAACTCGAGCTCGAGGAGGCATAGGCCATGTCCGAGCCTGCAACCAATACCGGCATGAACACGCTCATCGCTGTGGCCATCGCCCCGTGCGGCACCGGCGATGAGCTATCCGCCGAGGTCGCCGAGGTCGTGCGTGTTATTCGCGAGAGCGGCCTTCCCAACCGCACCACCTCGATGTTCACCGAGATCGAGGGCGACTGGGACGAGGTCATGCAGGTCGTGCGCGACGCAACCTTTGTGTTGGCGAGCAAGGGCATCCGAACCGAAGTCGTGCTCAAAGCCGATATTCGGCCCGGATTTACCGACACCATGACTGGCAAGCTCGAGCGTATGGAAGCACAGATCAAGAAGCAGGAGGAAGCACGATGAGCATCCGCGACAACCTTGATATCTCGGCCTATCTTGTACTCGGCCCCGAAAACACGCTGGGGCGCCCCGTGGGCGATGTGGTGGCCCAGGCACTCGACGCAGGCTTTACCTGCATCCAGGTGCGCTCCAAGGTGGCAAGCGCCCGCGAGATCATTGCGCTGACCGGCGACGCTGCGCAGGCTATCGCACAGGCCGGCAAGACCGGTCAGGTCGCCCTGTTAATCGATGACCGCCTTGACTGCGTACTCGCCGCGCGCGAGCAGGGCATCGCCGTCGACGGCGTGCACGTGGGTCAGAGCGACATTCCCGTCGAGGTCTGTCGCAAGCTGCTGGGGCCCGACGCCATCGTGGGCCTTTCCGCCCGTTGCGAGGAAATGCTCGAGTACGTCAAGACCGCCGACATGAGCCTAGTCGACTACCTGGGCATCGGCCCACTCCACGAGACCGAGACCAAGCGCGACTGCGGACGCGCAGCCGATGGCTCCATCATCACCAAGAGCTTTGAGGACCTGGCCGCACTCCACGCGGCAAGCCCCGTGCCCATCGTGGTGGGCGGCGGCGTCAAGACGGCCGACCTGCCGCAGCTCAAGGCCACCGGCGTCGACGGCTTCTTTGTGGTGAGCGCCGTCTGCAGTGCCGACGACCCCTACGCCGCCGCCAAGGAGCTCGTCGACACCTGGCAGCAGGCATAAGCTCAGGCCGAGCAGCTGATCCGCAGCCTCATATCTTCAGCAATGAAAAGCGCATCCCAGTTTGGACCTCCATTCCGGGATGCGCTTTCCATATAGAGGCTCAACGGGAAACTGCGTCCCAGTCTGAACGCATATTCCGGGACGTACTTTCCGAAACCCCACCGTTTGGGAAACTGCAACCCGTTCTGAGCGCAAAACCTGGGATGCGCTTTCCGCATGCGCCCCTTACCCCGCCAGATATGCTTCCAACGCCGGCAAAGTCGCCTCCGCATCGCGGCGACCGACCTGGTAGATGCGCTCGAGTTCATCGGGCTCGCGGCACAGCGACGGCACCTTCACCGATTCGCTCGGACGCACCACAAAGATATCGCCGGCGGCCTCACGACGTGCCAGGTCATCGAGCGTGGCATTGTAGACCTCATGCCGATGCTCAAGCG
>CATYJC010000047.1 GCA_958407555.1 uncultured Collinsella sp.
CCGCAACGTTTATCCCCGCACTCGAGGAAAGCGGCTTTGTAGTGACGCTCGACAAATATGTTTGGCAGGGCGTCGCCATGTGGCTCCGCGAGCGCCTCAATCGAGGACTTCGCGTGGTTCCGATTTCCCTCAATGTGTCGCGCGTAGACATTCTTGCCTGCGATGTCGCCGAGCATATGGGGTCGCTCGCCGCCCAGTACAACCTGCCGCCCGAACTCATGCACATCGAGATCACCGAGACCGCCTATACCGGAGAGTCCGAGGCCGTGGATAAGCTGACCGCGGATCTGCACACCCGTGGCTTCTCGACCTACATGGACGATTTTGGCACCGGCCAGTCCACGCTCGCGATGCTCAAGAACGTCAACGTCGACGTCATCAAGCTCGACCGCACCTTTGTGCCCACCGACCGCGATCAAGGCCGCAGCGCGCAGATCGTGTCATCGATGCTCGAGATGGCGCAGTCGCTCCATCTGCCCGTCGTGGTTGAAGGCGTCGAGACAAATGAGCAGGCAAACATGCTACGACAAATGGGCGCCCGCTACGCTCAGGGCTTCCTCTACTACCGTCCCATGCCGGCGAAGGATTTTGAGGCATTGCTCGATGGTGGCAATAACAACTGATACGCTCGCGCGCAAAACGCCACCGCCGAGCGGGGGGATTTGCCTCCATTAGCCAACATATATCCCCAATTCAAACCGAATTGGGGATATGATACAAACCGCTGTTCCGTCCAAGGAGGGTATCCATCATGAACGAGTCATATCGCCTGGGCGAGCAATCGATTATTGCCTATCTTCAGCGACTTGCGAATGGCGTCTCGACCGCCGAACTCGATGTTGCCGCGCTGCCCGCTGGGCTACGCGCCGTTGGTGAGCAGCTGCAAAAGACGCATGCCATCCTGCAACAAGAGCGCCGGCTGCTTGAGAGCAACGCCCATATCGACCCGCTCACCAACTTGGGCAACCGCAACGGATTCGACCGTCACGTCGAGCAGCTCTGGCGCAAAGGCGACCCCTTCACCTGCGCCTATATTGACATCGACCATCTCAAGCATTGCAATGATAGGTTTGGCCACGCCGAAGGCAATCGCTATATTCTGAGCATCTGCCGCACGCTCTCCGAAACCATGGAGCACGATGAGATGCTGTTCCGTATCGGTGGAGACGAGTTTGTGCTCATCTCGCCCTCCGCAAACGAGACTGAACTCGAGCAGCGCTTGGAGCAGGTACGTGCCAGGCTGATCGAGGCGAGCTCAGGCGGCAAGGCGCCCATGATCGGCAGCTTTAGCTTTGGCTGCTCGCGCGTCGATCCACTTGCCGGCGACACGCGCCGCCAGATGACGATGGATGCCGATCGCAAGATGTATCGCTATAAGCTTATGCATCGTGTGCAGCAGCCGAAAGACAATGACGCGCCGCAACGCCCAATCGTCGATCAGCTTCCCTGCAACGACCGGGTGTTCCAAGCGATCTCCATGAGCTCCGAGACGCGCTATCCGTTCATCCTTAACCTCGATACGGGCGAATCGCAATGGTCGGTTAACGCCGTGCGCGATTTTGACCTGCCCTCCCAGCACCCTTTTAACTCACTCGACATGTGGCTCGCCCGCGTTCATCCCGAGGACCGCGACAACGTACGCGCCGAGCTCGACATGGTGATAAACGGCACGTGGCACTTCCACTACATGCAGTATCGCGTAATGGATGCCACCGGAAAATACGTGCTTTGCGACTGCACGGGCTACCGTTTGGACGGCACCGACACCGAGCCCAGCATGTATGTGGGCATTATCATCAACCGAAGCTTGGCAGATACGACCGACTCGGTAACGGGCCTGGGCGATGTCCACGCGCTGGTCAACGCTATTGGAGAGATGCGCCGTGTGGCGCGCGAGGCAGGCTTTATTGCCATTAAGGTCGACGATATCGCCGAAGTCAATGCCCGCTTTGGATTCGATGCAGGCGACCGCGTGCTCGCCGAAAGCGCCGCCTGCCTCATGGATTGTTCGCGCGGCAAGGGTCGCCTGTTCCGCTCGACGGGACCAATGTTCGTGGCGCTTTTCGACGATTTTGATCCCGAAGAGACCGACGCGATCGCGGAAGAAATCGAGCGGTTCCTGGGTTCTCCCGTGCTCATCGGCTCACTTGAATATCAGCCACCCATTCGTGTGGCGACGCTTCATCTGGACAGCGTTGACCGACAGCCCGTTTCCATTTTGAACGAGCTCAAAGCGCTGCTCGGGAAAGCCGTGCAGGTGCCAGGTACCAAACTGGATTAGCACCGCGCCCGCGCCGCCTCCCCCATCGTGCGATAATCCTCTGCAGAAGTCACCAAAAGCAGAGGGAGTTTGTGATGAAGGTTCTTTTGGTCAATGGCAGCCCCAAGGCAAACGGCAACACCGCCCGCGCACTCGCCGAGGTCGCCGAGCAGCTCAATGCCGAAGGCATTGATACCGAGGTGTTTCAACTGGGCGCCAAGCCCATTCGCGACTGCATTGGCTGTGGCCAGTGCGGCAAGCTTGGCGGTCGCTGCACCTTTGACGACGACGTGGTGAACGAGCTCATCGCTGCCGCCAAACAGGCCGACGGTTTTGTCTTTGGCTCGCCCGTCTACTACGCGCACCCCAGCGGCCGCATCCTTTCGGCACTCGATCGCGCATTCTATGCCGGCAGCAAGGCCTTTGCGCACAAGCCGGGCGCCGCGGTCGCCGTCGCCCGCCGTGGCGGCACGTCGACCACCTTCGATGTACTCAACAAGTACTTCACCATCAACCAGATGCCCGTAGTTGCTTCCACCTACTGGAACAACGTGTTTGGCCGCGTGCCCGGCGACGCCGATGGGGATGCCGAGGGCCTTGCCACCATGCGAAACATCGGCAAAAACATGGCCTGGCTCCTGCGCTGCATCGAGGCAGGCCATGCCGCCGGTATCAACGCACCCGAGGCAGATCGCGCAACGACCAACTTCATCAGGTAGAACGGCGGAACAAATACATGAACGTGCAGATTTTTGGCACCAAAAAGTCCTTCGATACCAAGAAAGCACAGCGCTTCTTCAAAGAGCGCCGCATTAAGGTGCAGTTTATCGACCTTAAGGAAAAGGAGATGAGCAAGGGCGAGCTCACGAGCGTGATGCAGGCGGTCGGTGGCATCGACAAGCTGCTCAACCCCAAAGCCAAGGACGAGGAGACGCTCGCGCTCATCCAGCACCTCACCCCTAGCCAGCGCTTCGACAAACTGCTCGAGAACCAGCAGGTTCTAGCCGAGCCCATCGTGCGCAACGGCAAGAAGGCCACCGTCGGTTATTGCCCCGATGTATGGGGAGCCTGGGAGTAGCTTGTGTTATTTGCCGGCGCGTGGGTATAAGAGCAGGCGTTTGGCATAAGATTCAACTGTAAGCCATGTCTAACAAAGGAGGGCACATGCCCAACAAACCCGTGAAGATCATCATGCTTACCGGATACCTCGGTGCCGGCAAGACCACGCTGCTCAACCACATCCTCGCTAACGACGGCGGCATCCGCGCCGCCGTGATCGTCAACGATATCGGCGAGATCAACGTCGACGCCAGCCTTATCGCCGACGGCGGCCTTTCCGAGACCGATGACCTCATCCCGCTCACCAACGGCTGCATCTGCTGCACGCTTTCGGACGACCTGGCCAACCAGCTGCAGGGCATCGCCGATTCGGGCAACTTCGACTACATCATCATCGAGGCCTCGGGCATTTGCGAGCCCATCCCCATCGCCTACACCATCTCGAGCTTCTGCGACGAGGCCAAGGTGGGCGGCGAGCCCAAGCTCGCGCTCGACAACATCGTGGCCGTGGTCGACTGTGCCCGCATGTACGACGAGTTCAACGGCGGTCGCGACCTGCTGGCCGAGGATATCGACGAGGACGACATCGAGAGCCTGCTCATCCAGCAGATCGAGTTCTGCTCTACGCTGATCCTCAACAAGACCGATACCGTGAGCCCTGAGCAGATCGCCGAGCTCAAGGCCATCGTGCGCAGCCTGCAGAAGGACGCCGTGATCGTCGAGGCTCAAAACGGCGAGGTCCCCATGGAGGAGCTGCTCGATACCGACCGCTTCGACTTTATGCGCGCCTACAACTCCGCCGCCTGGATCGAGGCCATGGAGCATCCCGAAGAGCACGACGACCCCGAGGTGCTCGAGTACGACATCGAGACCTTTGTATACTCGCGCCGCAAGCCGTTTGACCTGCAGAAGTTCACCGATTTTGTTGAGCAGGAGTGGCCCGACGAGGTCATCCGCGTTAAGGGTCCGCTGTGGCAGACCGGCGATCCGGACATGTGCTACATGTTTGAGCAGGCCGGCCACCAGATGCGCCTGATGGAGAACGGCCTGTTCGTTGACTCGGCGCCCGAGGGCGAGAAGCAGAAGATCATCGACGAGAACCCCGAGATCATGCAGATTTGGGACGACGAGACGGGCGACCGCATGACGAGCCTGTGCATCATCGGCCGTCACATGGACAAGGATGCGCTCATCGCCTCCCTTGATGCCTGCCTGACTGACTGGCACCGCGCCTAGGTTTATCCAAGCGGGCATTTTTCCGCTACGTAACCGCCAAACCACCACGAAGGTGCCTGTCCCCTTCGTGGTGGTTTTTCGTTCTGAGCCAAGGAGATTCATGTTCAACATTGTGCTGTATGCGCCCGAGATTCCCGCCAATACGGGCAATATCGGCCGTACCTGCGTGGTCACCGGCGCCCGCCTGCATCTGGTGGAGCCGCTGGGCTTTTCGCTCGACGACAAAACGGTACGTCGCGCCGGCCTGGGCTACTGGCAAAACTTGGACGTGACGACCTATGCCGGCTGGGAGGATTTCCTTGCACGCAATGGTCTCTCCCCTGCCGACGAACGCCTGCATCTGCTGACCAAAAAGGCACGCCGCACCTATGCGCAGAGTGCCTACCGCGATGGCGACTACTTGGTCTTTGGCAGCGAGAGCTCGGGCATTCCCGAGCCACTGCTTGCCGCGGCGCCCGAGCGTTGCGAGCGCATCCCGATGCTGCGCGATTGCGACTCACTCGATAACGCCGAGGCTTGGGAAGCTCACGAGGAATCGCTGGGGCATACCGAGAACAGCCACGAGGCCATTCTTCAACAGGACATCTGCGGCAACTTCATCAATCCGGACGACTACCGCATCAGCGCACTCAACCTCTCCAACAGCGCCGCCATCGTCCTCTACGAAGCCCTGCGCCAGGCAGGCTTTCCGGGAATGTGACAAACCTGCCATTAGGGGACGGGGTAGAAATGGCAGATTTTTAAACCCTCTAGCTCTTGACAAGCTGGTTTTGGCATCAATGTGACAAAGGGACTGTCCCTTTGTCACATTGATGCTCTAAATAACGAACCATTGCTTTTAATCAGAATTAACTAGAATAAAATGAAGTTAAACGGCGGTGCGAAAGGAGAGCCTTGTGGAATATCTCGAGAACCCGTTTACCCCCAGTTTTGGCGAGGTTCCTGCCCATCTCGCTGGCAGACAACAGATTATTCGGGATTTGGACCGTGCCTTCTTGAGCCAGCGCAGGCGCCCAGAATTGACCTCGATTTTCTCAGGCGCGCGTGGAACCGGTAAAACCGCTCTCATGTCGTCGCTCGCGACAAGGGCGGAATCCCACGGCTGGATAGCCGTAAAGACGACCGCGCTCTCGGGAATGCTTGAGGAAATCGAGTTCGGGGCGAAACGTGCTGCCGGCCATTTCATCGACCCGTCTAACAACTTCGAAGTCACTGGGCTTGGAATTGCACCGCTCGGCAGCATTGAGGTCAATCGCGTTCACGATGCCTCAACCTGGCGCTATCGCATGAGCGACATCATCGACCAGCTCAACGAGGCGGGCACCGGTCTGCTCGTCACGGTTGACGAGGTGGACCCGACACTCGACGAGATGATTCAGCTCGCAGCGACGTATCAGCACTTTGTGACCGATGGAAAACGCGTCGCACTGCTCATGGCGGGACTTCCCAACAACGTCTCGACGTTGCTGAACCACAAGACGGTCTCGTTCCTTCGCCGCGCCCAACAATATCATCTGGGTCGCATTGCCGACTATGACGTACGCGAGGCCTTGATTCGCACGATCCAGGAAAACGATCGCCTGGCAGATGCCGAGGGAATCGATAGAGCCGTTCGCTCGATCTCTGGTTTTCCCTTCCTATTGCAACTCGTAGGCTACCGTGCCTGGGATCTCACAAGCGATTCGAAGGAAATCTCGTCGCGCGACTTTGACCTGGGAATCAAAATCGCGCGCGACGAGATGGACGACCGAATCCTCGCGGCAACCTATCGGGAACTCACTGCAGAGGACAAGCGATTCCTCATCGCCATGCTCGATGACGAGGAAGAGTCCACCACCGCTGACCTTGTCGAGCGCCTTAAGCGTTCGCCACAGCAGGTCTCCCGCTACCGACGCCGCATGATAGATGCCGGCATCATCGGGGAACGAGGACGAGGGCTCGTCGCATTTGAATTGCCATTCTTCCGCGACTATCTCGCGGCTCAATGCGTGAAATAGACATCAATGAGGCAAAGGGGCTGTCCCTTTGTCACATTGGCTATAGATAGCGGCCGGTAATGCTCTTGGAGCAGGCTGCGATGTCGCCCGGCGTGCCGGCGCAGACGATTTGCCCGCCGGCGTCGCCACCGCCCGGGCCCATGTCGACCACGTAATCGGCGTTACGGATAAGGTCGAGATCGTGCTCGATCACGATAACCGTGGCGCCTTTGGCAACAAGGCCGTCGAACACACTCAGCAACACCTGAACATCGAGCGGATGTAGGCCGATCGTGGGCTCGTCGAATACGAATACGGCATCGTCCTGCACGCGGCCCATCTCGCTCGCGAGCTTAAGGCGCTGAGCCTCGCCGCCCGAGAGCGCCGGTGTGGGCTCGCCGAGCGTGAGATAGCCCAAGCCCAGGTCGTGCAAGGTCTGCAAGCGCGTCTGAACCTTCTTGAGTCCCAGTGTGGCGTCGAGGGCCTCGTCCACACTCATGTCCATGAGCTGCGGCAGCGTAAGCAGACTCCCGTCCTTGCCCTCGCGATGGATATGCGAGGCGGCCTCGGCGTAGCGCGAACCACGGCATGCCGGGCAGACGATCTCGACGTCGGGCAAAAACTGCACGTCGAGCGATATCGAGCCCGTGCCATCGCACGTAGGGCAACGCAAGGCGCCAGTGTTGTAGCTAAAGGCGCCCGCCTTGTAGCCGGCTGCCTTGGCTTCGGGCGTACGGGCAAAGGCGCGGCGCAGCTCGTCATGGATGTCGGCATAGGTTGCCACCGTCGAGCGAACATTGGCGCCAATGGGCGTAGCGTCAATCAGGTTGGCGCGGGCAATGCCTTCGGCATCGACCCAACGCACGTGTCCCGGCAAGCGCTCGCCAGCTGCCTGCGCCTTAAGCGCCGGGATGAGCGTCTCGAGCACCAACGTCGTCTTACCCGAACCCGAAACGCCCGTCACCGCGACAAGGCGGCCGCGCGGGATATCGACTTCGAGCGGCTTGACGGTATGGATGGCATCGGTCGCCATGCGGATATGGCCCTGGTCGAACATTTCGTCGTCAGTCGCCTGCGGACGCAAGCGCTTGGGCTCGGCGCGCAAAAACGGCGCGATGCGACTGCTCTGCGATTGCTCGACCTCGTCTACCGTACCAGCGGCGATCACATTGCCGCCGCCTGCTCCGGCAACGGGGCCCATCTCGACCAGATAGTCGGCTTCCGCCAGCACACGTGTATCGTGGTCGACAACAACCACGGTGTTGCCGTCATCCACCAGATCGCGCATCACGCCCACCAAGCCGTCGACATTGGCGGGATGCAAGCCGATCGAAGGCTCGTCCAGCACATAAAGCACGCCCGTCGATCGGTTGCGCACCACGCGAGCAAGCTGTACGCGCTGGCGCTCACCCGTGGAGAGCGTGGCACCGGCGCGGTCGAGTGAAAGGTAATCGAGTCCCAGGTCGACTAGACGACGGGCCGCGCTCAAAAACGAATCGCAGATATCCGTCGCCATGGGCCGCATCTCGGACGGCAAGGATGCGGGCACCCCGCGCACCCACTCAATCGCCTCGCCCAGCGTCATGGCCGCGGCCTGCGCCAGATTGATACCGCGCACTTGGGGCTGGCGCGCAGCCTCGGAAAGACGCGTGCCACCACAGTCGCGGCATGGCCCCTCGCGCAAAAAGCGCGCAACGCGTTTGAGCCCCTTATCGTCCTTAACCTTGGCGAGCGCATTTTCGACGGTATAGACGGCGTTGTAATAGGTGAAGTCGAGCGGCGTGGCGCCCTCGCCGTTTTTGGGAACGTAGAGAATGTGCTTCTTAACCGCCGGGCCGTGGAACACGATATCGCGCTCTTGAGGCGTGAGCTGGCTAAACGGCACGTCGGTGCGTACGCCCATCTCGCCGGCGACCTGCTTCATCAAATCCCACATGAGCGTACCCCAGGGAAGCACCGCACCCTCGTTGATAGTCTTTGACTCGTCGGGCACCAGGCTCGCCTCGTCCACCTCGCGCATAACGCCGGTACCGCCACAAGTGGGACACGCGCCGCCGCTATTGAAAGCCAAATCCTCGGCACTCGGCGCGTAGAACTCGCGACCGCACGCAGGGCACGTGAGCGACAGGCCTGCGGCAACGTTAAGGCTCGGTTCCAAACGCGTCCCGCAATGCGGGCACACGTGATGGGCGCAACGGCTAAAGAGCAGACGCAGGCTATTGTTGAGCTCGGTCATGGTGCCAAAGGTGGAACGCACGCCCGGCACGCTCGGACGCTGGTGCAGCGCGAGCGCCGCCGGCACGTGCAAGACCTCATCCACCTGGGCATGTTCGGCCTGCGTCAGACGGCGGCGGGTATAGGTGCTGAGCGCCTCCAGATAGCGGCGCGAGCCCTCGGCATAAAGAACCCCCAGCGCCAGCGAGCTCTTGCCCGAACCCGACACGCCGGCAATACCCACGAGCCTTCCCAGCGGAATATCGATATCGATGTCCTTGAGGTTATGGACGCGCGCGCCACGCACCTCGATAGCCTGCGGGCTCATCTTCTGTTCCGTCACCTTTATCACCCTACTCATGCCATAAAACTCGATTGCGAATGTACTCGCCCAGCATGGGCACGGTAAACCGGACGAGGCCGTATCCGGCAGCTTCGATGACGCGCTCGCGAATCAGGCTTGCGCGATATTTGCTCGCCCAGCTCTGGGTGCGATCGCAGCGCTCAATGATATCCGCCATGCGCGTCGGTTTACCCTCGTCAGCAGCCATGGCCTCGATAAAGAGGCGTTGCGGACTGCGCAATCCATAATACAGGGGCGCGTCGACTGCTTCATAGAACTCAGAGATGGCATCCGCGTACCCAACCTCAACATCGCGTTCTTCAATGACCCGCGAGTCACGCCGGACAGCAGCCCGCCACATGTAATATCCCACCAGCTGGACCATATAGGGATGCCCCATGCTCCTGCGCGCCGCAAGGTCCGCCGTCCCCGCATCAACGCAAAGACCAGCGCCTTTGACCGTCTGGATATATGAATCGCGCACTTTGGGCAAAGAAATCGCCCCCAGCGTACGCTGCTGGGCGCGCCGCAAAAACGTCACGCTCGGCTCTTCGAGCAAGTCATCAACCATACTGGGCAAGCCGGCGAACACTAGCGCAAGACCGCGCTGATCGTTATCGGACAAGCCCGTGGCATTCTGATCTCCGAGCACTTGCTGATAGAGAACGGCAAGAGCCGCCAGCTCCTCGATAGACGCAGACTGCGCCTCGTCAATCGCAAACAGTATGCCCTTGCCCGGACCGAGCTTCTTGAGGCGCTCGTTGACCAGCCCTCGTAACGTCTCGCCCTTTGCTCGCGCCGCCTCGACCGACACCCGGCCAAACGACGGCCCGAACTCCATTGACGTCACAACGGGTTTATTCGAGCGAAGCGCGTCGGCTAAGCGGTCGCATAAGCCAAGCGAAGCGGAATCGGAGATAACCGCCCATCCACGCTCGCTGGCTAGACGTTGCAGCTCCCGCAGGAGAACCGTTTTGCCGCAGCCGCGGTTTCCCGTAATGAGCATGAGCCTACCCGGCGCTCCGGCGCCGTTATCGAGCCCTTCCTCGAAATCTTCGATGACCGACTCGCGACCGATGAGCATCGGAGGCCGCTTGCCTGCCGTTGGCTTAAAGGGATTTGGATTCATGTCGGCCTCCTCGGATTGGCAAACCCTGGCAATAGTTATACCAACTTGTACCGAGTTATACCAATAGCATGTGACAAAGGAACTGTCCCTTTGTCACATGTGGCCGAAAAACTCGGCGTCTGCTGCTCGCCAGGGGCGGAAGGTGGCGGGATCGACCTTTACGTGAGCTGCGGCGGGCACGTCGTACCATTTGACCGTGTAGCCGGCGCCGTGAGAGCAAAAGACCGAGTCGGGCGTGTTGGGCAGATCGGCCTCGGGCTCATAGGCGGCCGCCTCGATGACGCGCTCGGCATCATGGCAAGCCGCATAGCCGGCGAACTCTAGATACAGATGCCCACGACCACTCGTGTAGGCAGCCACCTCCAGCGCATAATCCTGCACCTCGGATGCCGGCACGCGACCCACAAGCTTTGCCCGGTCCCCCGCCATCGTCGGTGGCTCGTACTCGGCACCCATGCGCGTGGCATCCGAGAGCGCCCGGCCCACGCACTCCCCCGGCACCTCAAGCTCAAAGTGGTACCACGGCTCCAGCAGCACCGCCGCGCCGGCCTCACGCGCCTGCATGAGCCCCTGGCGAATCGCGCGGTACGTGGCCTGGCGAAAATCGCCGCCCTCGGTGTGTTTGGCATGCGCGCGGCCGCCCGTGAGCGTAATGCACACATCGGTGATGGGCGAGCCGGTCAGCACGCCCAAGTGGTCGCGCTCCATGGCGTTGGTGAGTGCCAAACGCTGCCAGTTAAGATCGAGCTCGTCGGTCGAGGTCACGGTGCCAAACTGCACGCCCGAACCCGTCGGCAACGGCTCCAGACGCAGATGCACCTCGGCATAGTGGCGCAGTGGCTCAAAGTGGCCCACGCCCTCGACCGGCTGCGAAATAGTCTCCTTATAGAGAATGCCGCCGGGCTCAAACTCGACCGCAAGGCCAAAACGATCGGCCAACACCCGCTGCACGACCTCGAGCTGCACGGCGCCCATCAACTGCAGGTGAATCTGCTCCAGATGCGTATTCCAGCTTACGCCGAGCATGGGATCTTCGTCCGCTAACTCAGTCAGCGCTTTGAACACCGCGTGGACATCGTGTTCGCCCGGAAGCACCGTATAGGTGAGGACCGGCGCAATGACAGGCGCATCGCCCGCGGGCTCCGCGCCCAGGGCGTCCCCCGGGCGAACGTGCGCAAGACCCGTCACGGCACAAATACCGCCAGCAGCAACTTCTTGAGCAAGCTCATACTTCTCGCCGTTATAGATGCGCACCTGGTCGATCTTTTGCTCCCATGCCTCGGCACCGGAACGTCCGGCAATCATCTGCTTGGCATGCAGCGTGCCGCCGGTCACCTTAACCCATGCCAAGCGCTCGCCGCGATCCCCGCGGCTGACACGATAGACGCGCGCGGCAAACTCCGGGAGCCACGCCTGTTCGCGCATCAGCGCGCATATACCATCCAACAGCTCGTCCACACCTTGGTCCTTGAGCGCCGAGCCGGCAAAGCAGGGAAAGAGCTTGCGCTCAGCAACCATGCGCGACAGCGTCGCGGAGGAAAGCTCACCCGCCTCAAGAAACTCCTCGAGCGCCGCCTCGTCTAACGCAGCAGCATCCTCCTGAACGGTGCCGCCCGCCAGCAGTTCGTTGGCATCCAGGCAGCCCTCGGAAAGACGCTGCCCGAGCTGTGCCAGCAAAACATCGCGGCCGGGATTCTCCAAATCGATCTTGTTGATGAAGATGAACGTCGGGATGTCATAGCGCGCAAGCAGGCGCCACAGGGTTTCGGTGTGCCCCTGTACGCCATCGTTGGCGCCTACCACCAGAATCGCGTAGTCCAGGGCACGCAGCGTGCGCTCCGCCTCGGCAGAAAAATCGACATGGCCGGGAGCGTCCACGAGCATAACGTGGGTGTCACCATGGTCGAGCACAGCCTGCGACGAGAAGATCGTGATACCGCGCTCACGCTCAATCTCGTTCGTATCCAGATGCGAGTCGCCATCGTCAACGCGGCCGCGCTTGCGAATGCGGCCCGCGTTAAACAGCATGGCCTCGGCCAGCGTGGTCTTGCCGGCATCGACATGCGCCAAGATTCCAACGACCGCTTGCTTCGACATGGCTCTCCTCTTATTGCAAGCCCATCGCACGCGGCAACGGGCACCCTCGTTCCACACTGGATGATACAATTTACGGGCCGGCGGGCGAAGCGGGCCCTATCCCCCGACCGAGCTCATCGCCCCGCGTTGCCGCGCGGCGATTTTCGTAGGTTCGCGCCTTGCGAAAGCCGGCTTTCAAAACAGCACAGCGAACGAAAATGACCCCGCCCAGGGCCATTTTCGTTCGCGCGAATTGTTGATACGCATCCCCACTCTTATGCCTCGCGCAGCCAATCAAACGCGACGCGCGGCGTACCGTCCGACACATAT
>CATYJC010000048.1 GCA_958407555.1 uncultured Collinsella sp.
GGCATCGACCTGCGCCGATGCCCCTAAAGTAGACACACATTTTGTCCTATAAGCCGACTTCGAACTCGGAAGCCGCAGTCGTCTGCTTATCCGAACCACCCATTAGGCGAGAAAAGAAACCCATGGTGACATGTCCCTTCATAAATATAGCCCAACCAAAATCAATCGAATGCACCCATTGAGACACACCCGTTCTAAGACTTTGGTTAGGCCCACGTCCGAGGGGACTCGGTAACCTTCCGCATTTCTTTTACGTGGGTTATTATAGACAAGCCCAAAGCCGGAACAATCATTATGACCGGCGAACGGTATTTTTTCTCCGATAAACGGTATTTAAGCGGCACTTAGGGACGTTCCTTTTCTGCCGGCACTCGGGAGCACTCCTCACTCTGGTGCATTGGGGACAGGTTTGTTTGCACCAGGTTGGTGCAGATTAACCTGCCCCCATTGCGCCAATTTCGTATGCGCTAGATGAAGAGCTCGCATTCCTTCCGCACGACGCAAACCTTGCTCAGCATCTGGGAAACAGCGGATAGTTTGCTGGAATCAAGCTTGCGAGCACCTCGCGGACATACGGCGATGCAGCGCATGCAGGAGATGCACGCCTCGCCAGCTGCTCGTTTGGGGTCACCCTTGTCGATAGCACAAACGGGGCACGCCGCGGCGCATGCACCGCAGGAGACACAATCCCCTGTTGCCTCGGGTGCCATGCGGTGACCTCTGGCTTGTTTATAAGGACGATTGCCGGGGATAGAGGGCTCGGACGCATCCTCAGCCAACAGCTTTTGCTGAATTTGCTGCGCAAACTCTGCGAGCTGCGCCGCATCCTGCGCATCCGGACGACCGGCAGCAAACTGTCGTGCAATGGAATGTTCTGCAATGGCTGCAACTGCCGCGATCACCCGGAATCCCGCATGCTTCGCAACGTCCTCCAGCTCTACGAGCGTGTCCTCAAACGCGCGGTTTCCGTATACGCAAACCAAAACAGCCCGAGCCCCGTTGCCGCGCACCATGCCCAACCGGTCAGCCACCACAGCCGGGATTCTACCGGCATACGCCGGCACAGAGATTACGGCCACGTCGTCCTCGGTCATCGAGACAGCGCTGAAATCTAGCCCGCTAACGGTCAGATCGACGGTAACGGTATTCTTGTCCAGTGCCCCGGCCACAAGGCCAGACACCTTCTGCGTTCCACCCGTCGGACTAAACACAATTTCGAATACGCTCATCGAGACACCCTCCCCCTACGTCTGGCAACGCGTCAAGCCGTTTTCACATCCAGCCAGAGTATACGGCACGTGGGATCCCCATTTTGGTGCATCAAGCACCCCAATGCACCAACCCTACGCTGTCTGCCTCTTCGTTTTGTATAAATTACGGTACAGATTGTATATATTTACGGGATACCGCCGTGTTCTCCCGAGGTACCCCATCCTGGCCCGTGCAAAAAACGGAGTATTCTGCAACGTGACCGCGCCAGCAATACCCCGAGCGGGCAAACCTTTAGGGCGCTGCGTCATTTTGGGTTCCGACATGGCGAGAATGACGCGCCCCTGCTCCGGAAAACGACGAAATCTGACTCAGAACGCTCGCTAGGGATATCCGAAAGCCACCGTTGGCGACGTCAAATCATATGCAGACAACTCGAACTGCAGAATACTCCAAAAAATGCACGGCGCACCCCATGGGACCCATTGCCGCATGGTAGGAAACAGGCCCACGGCATCCTCTAGATGCATTCCCGAGGAAATCACATTTGAACTAGCGATCGGATACGGCAAACAAAAAGGGCCCCGAGCGTAGTTGCTCGGGGCCCTTGGTTCACCTCGCTCTAGCGGGCGATGCGTATGTTACTTGCGCTTGCCGCCGCCGTCACCGGGGCGACGGGAGCTGCCGCCGCGCTTGCCGCCACGACTATTGCCATAGCTACCACGATTATCGCGACCGCCGGCACGGCCGCCGCGGGAGCCGGCCTGGTTGCCGCCACGCCCGCCACGATAGCCGCCACGACGCTCCTCGCGGGTATCGTCGTAGTTGCGCCAGTCATCGCGACGATCGCGGCTGGCACGCGGATCGCGGCGATCGCGCGACTCGTTAGAGCGGCCAGCACCGCTGCGGCTGCCATTGCCACGAGTGCCCTCGCGATGCTCGCCGCCACGGCCACCGCGCTCATCAAAGCGCTTGCCGCCACGGGACTCGCCGCCGCGAGTACCACGCTCGCCACGCGAACCGCGGCCCTCGCCGCCACGGCGCTCATCACGGCCGCCGCGCTCGCCATCGCGACCGGAACGACGACGATCGCCCGAACCACGCTTGCCGCCACGCGAGCCACGGCCCTCGTCCTCGCGCTCAACACGGCGACGACCGCCGCGGTCCTCGTCCTCGCGGCGACGGCGATGCGCCTCGCCCTGGAACTGCTTGGCACGGCGCTCGGCACGGTTGCCGCGCGGGGCCTGCTCAACGACACCAGCACCGCCGCGCTCCTCGGCAGCCACCTCGCGGGCCACGCTCTCCACAGCCTCGTCCACGCGAGCCTGAACGCCCTCGCGCACGCGGGTCTTGCCGCCGCGCTTGGGACGGCTCGGACGCTCGCCGTCGCCGCGACGCTCGTCTCGACCGCGGTTGGAACGACCGGCCACATCGCCGTAGTCATCGCCGTTGCGCTTGCCGTCGCGACGCGCCTGCTCAAGCTTCTTCTTGCTCTTGGACTTGCCGCGCTTGGTCTTCTTCTTCACCTTAAAGGCCGCAGGATCGCGCTCGGGGTCAACCGCGGGCGGATTGGGGCCCACATGCAGGTCGCCGGCCTCGTAGATGTCGGCGGTCTTGTCCATGAGCTTCTCGATCTCGTAGAACTCATCGACATCCTGCTCGGTCACAAACGTGATGGCCCAGCCCAGCTCGCCGGCGCGGCCCGTACGGCCAATACGGTGGATGTAGTCGGTCGGCTCGGCCGGCACGTCAAAGTTCACGACGTAGCGCACGTCGCTGATGTCGATGCCGCGGGCGAGCACGTCGGTTGCCACCAACACGTCAACGGTACCGTCGCGGAAGGCCGAAAGGGCACGCTCGCGCTGAGCCTGGCTGCGGTTGCCGTGAATCGCGGCGGCCTTGATGCCCTTGCGCTCCAGACGACGGCAGCAGCTGTCGGCGCGGTGCTTGGTGCGCATAAAGACGATGGTGCGCTCCGGGCCCTCCTTCTTGAGGAACTCGGGCAGCAGGTTGTTTTTGGCCTCGATGGACACCGGGAACACAAACTGGTCGACGGTGTCGGCGGTCGACGTGGCGGGCGCGATCTCCACGCGAGCCGGATCGCTCACCAGGTCGGTGATCTCGCCCACGGCCTCCTCGTCGAGCGTCGCCGAGAACAGCAGCGTCTGGCGCTCGGCCGGCGTCTCGCGCACAATGCGGCGGACGGCGGGCAAAAAGCCCATGTCGAGCATGCGGTCGGCCTCGTCGAGCACCAGGACCTTAACCTCGTCCAGGTGGCAGGCGCCCTGCTCGATCAGGTCGACCAGACGACCCGGCGTGGCAACTAGGATATCGCAACCGTACTTGAGTGCCGCGGTCTGCGGCTTGTAGCTCACGCCGCCCACGACGGTCACGGCAACGTGGCCCGTGACGTCGGCGATTTTGCTTGCGACCTCGTCGATCTGCTGGGCAAGCTCGCGCGTGGGGGTGATGACGAGCATCACGGGGCCACGGCCGTTGCCCTCGGGCTTTTTAGCACCGCGACGGCGGTTGCGGCCGCCACGCTCGCGCACGGGTTTGGGAGGAGCGATGTGCTCCAGATTGTTCATAGTCGGCAGCAAAAAGGCGGCCGTCTTGCCGGTGCCGGTCTGAGCGGCGGCAAGCAGGTCACGGCCCTCGAGCACTACGGGGATCGAGCCGGCCTGCACGGGCGTGGGCGCCGTGTAGCCCAGGTTCTCGATAGCACGAAGCATCTCGTCGGAGAGGCCCAGCTCGTCAAAGGCGGGCAGGCTCTCGGTAGCGGACTCGACGGCCTGGGCGGCATTGGCCTCATCGGCGGCATCGAAGGCAGCCTGGGTCATGGCCTCGCAGGTCTCGTCCAGAATCTCGGCGTCGGTGACGTCAGATACAGAATTACGCATATGTTGTTGTTCCTTATCTGCACGCGCAATGGGCACGGCATGCGGCCGCGCGGGCGTGCTTGGTAGTGCGCTAATACATACAAAAACAGGTGCGCACAGAGAGGACGTTGCTCAGCACGCTGGCGATCGCTTTGGCAGCCCTATCACGCGCCGTCCAGACGCAGCAGCTCTAAGCGATGGAGCAGATTCGCCGCCGGTTAGTATACCCGTGCTTCGCATGCCCCCACGTAAACCACAGATGACGAGGCGGACGAGGTGGGCCCGGCTGATTGTCTCAATCTGTAACATCTACAGGGCGAATCTTCCTCTACGTGTTACAGATCGAGACAAACGGTCGACACGGCTCACAAACGTCTCAATCTGTAACAGTTAACGAGTAAAATCGGCCCTAATTGTTATAGATCAAGACAGAGGGGGATTTCCGTCCAGTCCAAACCAAATCTCTCAGTCTTCCTGCAATTTCGAACATGTGGCCTATAATGTTGCTTTAGTTACGCTATATATTGCGCAGCCATTTAATACGTCGCCCACCGGGGGCCATTAATTCCTATCGCCATATTGGCTAGGAAGCAATCAAAGGAGGTATCCGTGGCAGCAGAGACGCCTTGCTCGGTCCTCTATAACGATATTCGCTCGTTCGGCGGTCTTAAACATCTCGAGATCGCCCGAATGCTCATCAATGGAAACTCTTATCTCGGCAGTACCCTGCTCGAGAAATGCTCTTCCAACCGCTCGTATCTCACCCGTTACATCGTCCATCGCAAGCCTGACCAGTGCGCGCCCTCCATCTACAGCGACTTTACCGTCACCACGCTCAACCTTTCCTCGGCAATCTGCAGCAAGCTCGGCGGCGGCGAGTCCGCCTATCGGGCAATCGCCGAGCACTATCGCGGTCCGGCCGCCAACGAAATGATGTCGGCTCTCGCCAGCTACAAGCTGGACAGCCGCCTATATGCAAATGCCCTCAATCGCATCGACAACTTTGACGGCAATGCCGTGCGCGAGAAAAGCACGCTTTACCTTATGCTCTTTGTGGCAACGGGGGCGCTCGCCGATCCCGTTCAGGGCGTGGCCACCGTCGAGCGCTTTTGCGACAGCAAGACGGGCGAGCACTTTGGCACCACCGAAACTACCGTCGGACGTGGCTTTATGAGCAGCCTGGAGCAGCCGCGCACCGTCGCCCCCAACCTCGGTCTGCTCAGAACCCATGCCGACAACTGCGCCGGCATGCAAATCCATCCCCTCACACGCGATCCGCGCGGCACCGTGATTGGTTCTTTGCCCAAAACCTCGCCCAGCATCACCGATGTGGGCGCCGACGCATCGCGCGAGCATCTTCGCATTTGGCTTGAGGGTGAGCACTGGTACGCCCAGGGCCTTGGGTCGACCAACGGCACAGTGCTCGAATCGGGCGCGGGTGACGGCGATATTGTGATTGAGCCGCCGCGCGACCAACGCGAGCCTGGCAAGATCTATCCCCCAGTGGAAATCGAAAACAGCGACAGGCTCCATCTGGGTCTCTACACGACATTCCTTGTCATTGTGGACTAGCGCGGACGGCGATCGGAAGACGGTCGCCGTCCGTCTTTCGTCTTCTACCTTCTGCGTCGTAAACGACAATGCTCAGCGGTATACGTGGGCAGTGCGGCTATCATGGTACTTTACCGATATCCGCACTGCTCGCGTATACGTGCGGCAACCCATGCCAGACAAAGGAACGCCATGGATACTACCGATAGCGCCTATGGCGACAAACTCATCCGTCTCGATACGTTCGATACCGCCGTGGCGGTCGACCCCAGCGCCGAGGATGATGCCAAGCGCCGGTTTATGACGCTTATTCTTCAAACGGTGCACCGCGGCGCCGGCAGCATCGGGCACGTGCTGCGTGCGACCAACACGAGCGGCGAGGTCTTTGCCGTCAAGCTACTCAAAGACAACGCCATCCTTTCCGGCCAAGCCCCCGACCGCTCCGCCGAGCAATCGGCAGCGCACCTGGCCAACACCGCCGCGCTGTTCGAGGAGTACCGTCATCTGTGTACCGTCTCGCACCTGCGCGGATTTCCGCGCGTCTATGGCTACGGCTCGTGCGAGGATGACCCGCTCATCCTCATGGAATGGGTCGAGGGCACCTCGCTCAAGCAGGCGCTGCCCTTGCTTCCGCACGACGCCTCGGGCGGGCTAACCACCCAGATGGTGGCCGCCGTTGGAAACGCCGTGCTTCGCGCACTCCTGATGACCCAGGGACTCGTAAATCCGGTCGTCCATCGCGACCTGTCGCCCGCCAATATCATGTTCCGTACCACCAGCCGAACGCTCGAGCAACAGATCGCCAATTGCTCCTTTGACCCCTGCCTCATCGACATGGGCTCCGCGACCATGGCCCTCGGCGACGACACGATCACCCGGCGCGCCGACATCTGGCGTTTTGCCACGCCTGCATACGCCGCGCCCGAGATGCTCACGCAGGATATCGAAGGCATCGCGGCCCTTCGCCGCTCGCCCGCGGTCGACGTCTATGCGCTTTCGAGCATTCTGTACCAGCTCTACAGCGGTCGCAAACCGTTCGATGTTGAGTCGACGGGCGCCGCGGCAACCGGCTCGTTCTACCTCATAAAGACCAAGACCAAGCCGGCACTGCTCGAGCCGCGATGCGATGACGACGAGGCACTCGTCCAGATCATCATGAAAGGCATCTCAGTCGAGCAGTGCGATCGTCCCACCGAGCAGCAGATGCTCGAGGTGCTCTCGGCATACCTCACCGATGCCGAATCCGAGGGCCGCGAAGGCGCAGGAGACGAGGCCGCGATTGATATCGATTCTGGCACGCACCTTAAGGTCGACGTCGCCGGCGAGCGCGCACGAGAGATCCTGAATCAGGCTCGCCACGATGCCATGACCCGCCGCCGCTTTATTATCGGTGGCGTTGTCGCAGCCGTTGCGGGGCTCGGCGTTATCGGGGCGGCAACCCATGGCTTTGGCATCCCCGACTACCTGGACGGCATTCGCGGTTCGCTTGACGACTACACCTGGGATCAGCTGCAGGAGATTTCGCTCAAGATTAAGGCCGCCGAGACCCGTAGCGAGGCACGCGAGATTGCCAAGCGCTACCACCTGCTGGATGACAACGGGCATATCCCCTATCCATGCACCAAGCGCGTCACGCTCACCAACGGGTTGCAGGTTGGCGCGCAGCTCGTGGGTATCCGCCACGACGAGCTTCTAGACGGTACGGGCAAGGCAGGGTTAACGTTTATGTTCGACGCCGGCATTGCCGAACGCGACGCCGCGGTCCAACCGTTAAGCGCCGGCTGGGCAGATTGCGAGCTGCGGGAATGGCTCGACGGCGACGGCCTTAAGCTGCTGCCCAACGAGTTGCGCGCACTCATCAAATCTGTCAAAAAGATCTCGAATAACGTTGGCGCCGCCAGAAGCGCATCGTGTCTGAGCGAGTTGCCCGCAACCCTTTGGCTGCCCGCCATGGTCGAGCTGTGCGGAGTGCAGCCGCCCGATTCGTTTACCGAGGACTTTCACTACCTGGCCGACATCTATAACGGCGAGGGCAAGGAGTACCAACTCTTCCGCGAGCTCAAGGTGAGTCCGTATACCACGAACGAGATGTTGGTTCGCCAGTGGAAAGGCAAGGACACCTGTTGGTGGGAACGAACGGCGAGTCCTGACACATCGGAGAGCGAAGGCACACTCTATATGAATCGCGTGGGACGCGACGGCGACGTCTTTACGTACGCAACGCCTGCGGAAAAGCCAAACAGGCGAACCTGTGTGATCCCCGGATTCTGTATCTAGGCGGCGGGAGTCTTGCCGTGACGGGACCCCACCCCGGCAATTGTCTCGATTTGTAACACCAGCTCGGCAGATATAGGTCTAGATGTTACAGAACGAGACAAACCCCAGCCCCGCGAGACAACATCTCAATCTGTAACAGTAAGGGGTTAAAAACCTCTCTAGATGTTACAAATCAAGACATTTGAGTTGACCGCGGACGGTCTGTCTTGATCTGTAACAGTTAGAGGTCATATTTGCTGCTAGATGTTACAGATCGAGACATTAGCTTGCCGAGAACTTCGCCTCATAAATGTGATTCAAGTGTGTCGATATTTCCTTGCCAATGTTGCGCAACAGAAGCCCTTTCGGCGGTCGTAACATACGAATTGTCATAGGTACCCCTTCAACGATTGGGAGAAGAAATGGCAAAGTACGCACCTAAACACTTGGAAGTCTCAAGCGGCGACGAGCCTCGCCCCACATTCTCGGGCCACAAGGCAACACGACTCGCCGTCACCGCGGCAACCACCATCGCTATGACTGGCTCGTCGCTGCTCGCGCCGTTCTCGGCATTTGCCAACGATGCAAGTGATACCACGGCACAGGACGCGATCATGTCCCCGCTTGCTGTCCACGCCGGCGAGGCGGCAGGCTCCGCAGTAAAGGCAAACGCCCAGAAGATTGCCGACTTGCAGGCTGCTATCGACGCCGCAAAGGCTGCCGAGGCAGACGCCAAATCCGACTACGACACGGTGGCTGCTCCCTATACCGAAAAGCAGACGGCCCGCGACAACGCACAAAGCACCTATGACGCCTCCGTCTCCGATAATTCGCAGGCAGAGGCCGCCGCGCGCGCCGAATATGCTCGCCAGCTCGATGAAAGCGTCAAGGCGGCCGACAGCGCCAGTGCCACGCTGAAGGATGCCCGAGGAAAGCTCGATGCAGCCAAGACCGACGCCGAGGACAAATCGAAGGTCCTTGATGCCGCAAAGCTGGCGGCAGCCGACGCGCAGGCCAAGCTCGAGGCAGCCCAGAAGGCAGCCGCCAACGCAACGCCGGAGGAAATCAAGGTCGCCGAGCAGGCAGCCGCAGATGCGCAGGCCGCTCTGGACCAAGCAAAGGCTGCGAAGGCCACTGCCGATTCCGCGCTCACCGATGCCCAGCAGGCTCAGAGCGCCGCGCAGAGCGCTTACGACGAGGCGGCAGGCACGCTGGCTTCCGCCCAGCAGGCAAAGACCGCCGCAGATGGCAAGGCGGCTGAGGCACAGGCGGCATACGACAGCGCACAAGCCGATTTGGCGGCCGCAAAGGCAGGCGCCGAGGGCCCGGAGTATGACGCCGCCCAGGCAAAGGTCGATGCTGCCCAAAGCGCACTCAACCAGGCGAAAAAGCAGCAGGCGACTGCCGAAGCAGGCCTTTCTCAGGCAAATAGCGACGTTGAATCCAAGCAGGACGCCCTCACCGGCGCCGAAAGCGAGCTCAAAGCCAAGAAGCAGACAGTCGCAGCAGCCGAAAATGATGTAACGGCAGCCCAGACGAAAGCCGATGCGGCGCAATCGGAGTTGACCTCGGCAAAGCAGGCACATGCTGCCGAACTGGAGAAGGCAAAGGCCGCTCAGAAACAAGTCGACCAGGCGAAAGCCGAGAAGGAGCAGGCAGACAAGGCGCTCGAAACTGCCAAGGCAAACCAGGCGGCCGCCGATCAAGCCGTTATCGATGCACAGAAAGCATACGATACGTGCAAGGCAGCAACCGATAAGGCAACGACGGCGGAGGCGCAGAGCGTCATCGGCTTCTACCAGTTCATCGGTGCCAACGACGCTGCAAACATCATCTATAGGCAGAGCGATAAAAACCCGACGACCATTGGCGATAAAAAAGACGGCACGTCACTCGACAACGCCAAGCTATCGTTTAACAAGCTGCGCGAGATTAACGAATACCGTGCAAGCGTTGGATTGAGTGAGCTTAGGGTGACGGCCGAGCAAATGGCAATCGCTCAATCCGACTCCAATTACTCTGACAAAACGCTAGGTCACTCAGATTACGCCAATTGTGAAAATGCCGCTTGGAACTTCAGTACTAAAGAAAACATCGCGCACCAATGGGTCGATGCTGAAAAGGAGATATTTGACGAAGCTGCAGCGAAAGCCGGCCTTGGCAACGTTGCCCCCAAAGATGCTTGGGATACTTTCTGGAGCCACAAAACCGAATTCGAAAAGCGCGGGGCAGACTTTGGCACCGTTGGCCATTATTTGAATATCGTACAACCTAACGCCAAAACCATGGGATACGGCATCAACTCGCGCGGAACCCTTTGGCCGTATGTGTTCGTCTTGGAGATCGACAACAATTACGGTTCGTACGAGAAAGAATACTCGATCGATGAACTCGAGAATCTCTTTGATCAGTATCAGCTGAGCCTCTCCAAAGCCAGCGAAAAGCTCGCCGCCGCAAAGACGGACCTTGAGCAAAAGCGCAGCACAGCAGCATCGAAAGCCGATGCCGTAAAGGCAGCTGAAACCCTCGTCGCTCAAAAGCAGGAAGGCATTGTTGCCGCGAATAGCGACCTTGCCGCCAAGAACGACAGCGTAGCAAGTGCCGCCGCCGCTGTTGCCCTAGCAAAGCAGAATCTCGCCAAGGCAAACGGAAAAGTTGCCGAAGCCGAAGACCAGGTCAAAGCCGCCCAAAGCAACGTGGCGACCGCAGAGCAGGTCGTCAACCAGAAGCGCGCCGAGCTTAAGGCATCGAAAGAGCAAGCCGCTCAGAGTCAGAAGAAGGTTGATGACGCCAAGGCAGAGACTCTCGTAAAGCAGCAGACTCTGCAAGATGCAAAGAAGGAACTTGCCAAGTATTCAGCCGATGTTGCTGCGGCTCAGGAGAAAGCCGACGAGGCCCATCAGGCGCTTGATGAAGCCACGGCAGCCCAGACGTCTGCCCAGAGCGCTCTCGAAAAGGCGAGGCTCGACGAGGCTGCCAAGAAGCAGGCCCTCGACACCGCGAAGGACAACGCCGAGGCCAAGACGGCGACCGCGGAGCGCGCCGCGAGCAATCTGACCACGGCGAAAAACGACTTTGCTTCAAAGAAGGCCCGTGCCGACGCCCTGAGCAATGCAGCCGATAATCTTGCCACCGCCGAGGCGGCCAAGAAGGAGGCCGACGCAGCAGTTACCGAGGCCGGAGTCGCCCTTGGTGCGGCAAACGTCGCCATCGCGAACGCCGAGCAGGCGGTCGAGAATTCTCAGGCCGCATCGGACGCCGCTGTCGCTACTCTCGGAAAGCTCAAGTCCATCAACGTTGAAAACGGCATTGCTACTGGCTCTGACGCAAACGCGAACGATACGCTCAATGCCCTCTTTGCCAAGTGCGTCGCCGCCAAGCAGGCAGAACATAACGCAAAGGTCGCACTTGATGCCGCTCAGGCAGACCTTGATGCTGCAACGCCCGCCTACACCGCAGCTCTCAACGGCTACAACGAGGCGAAGGCAAAACGCGTAGCCGCCGAGCAAGCCCTGAAGGACGAGATCGCCCGCCAGGAGCAAGAGGCGGCGAAGGCCGAGCAGGCCAAGATCACGCAGGCTGCCGCTAAACCGGTTACTGGAAAGCCGTCTGCCGGCAACGCCAAGACGGCCGCCAACTCGGCACTTCCCACCACAGGCGACAATGCTGCGCTCGCCGGTGAGACGTTTGTCATCGGAGGTGTCGTGCTCGTAGCCGCCGGCGTCTTCCTGACTGACAAGAAGCGTCGTCAGGAGTAAGGATTTCGGGAGGACGGCTTCTCCTCCCTCCCACCGCATCGCAAACCCTGCCCAGCATGCGCCGGGGCGCCCATCACGCGGGCGCCCCGGCGTTTTACGTTGTATGCCCGGAGCATCTGCTCCGAGATTGTCTCGATCTGTAACATCTAGCAGGCAAAACGGTCCCCAGGCGTTACAGATCGAGACGTTAGTTTTCGGCCGATTTCTATGTCTCGATCTGTAACAGTTAGAGGTCATATTTGCTGCTAGATGTTACAGATCGAGACATTGAGTTTCCTGCCAACTGTTTGTCTTGATCTGTAACAAATACTCGGTAAAACGGGGTCTAGTTGTTACAGATCGAGACGTTAGTTTTCGGCTGAAATGTTCGTCTAAATCTGCAACAGCTATGGCTCAAAAACCGGTCCAGATGTTACAGATTGAGATGATTGGTTGGGACGGTCCATCGGTCAACCAACTACCCTCATCTGTAGCGAGATGTCATACATTTCTTTCTGCACTGGACACCCCCAGGGGGTATGGGTGTATAGTATCGGCAGGTTAACAATTCCAACACTAAACCACAGAAAGGAGAAGCCATGGCTCAAGATAAGTTCGACGTGGGCGGCATGACATGCGCCGCCTGCCAGGCGCACGTGGACCGCGCCGTGAGCAAACTCGACGGCGTCCAAAGCGTCGCGGTCAACCTGCTCGCCGGTTCCATGATGGTCGACTACGACCCCGCGCAGGTCACCCCCGACGATATCTGCACCGCCGTCGACCGCGCGGGCTACTCGGCCTCGCCCGTCGATGCGGGCACCGGTGCC
>CATYJC010000049.1 GCA_958407555.1 uncultured Collinsella sp.
AGCGTGCCATTCTTGCTGGTGACGAGGTTGCCGGCGTTTCCATTATGCGTATTGGACATGGCGTGGATACGGGCGCTTATTGCGCGCAGGCCTCGACCTCGGTTGCCGATAAGCATGCCGAGGCACTGACGATGGAGCTTGGCGAGCTGGGTGGTAAGCTGCTGGCCGATACGTTGCCCTCGCTTGCCGATGATACGGCGGTGTGGACCGTGCAGGATGAGTCCCTTGTCACGCATGCTGCCAAGATTTCCAAGCAGGAGATGCGTCTGGATCCGCAGATGGGGGCGCTCGATTGCGTGCGCCACGTGCTGGCTTCGTCCGACACCGCACCTGCTCGCTGCGTGATTGCCGGCAAGTCCGTGCGTGTGCTCGATGCTGCGCCCGCCGACGTGTCGCTTGCCGAGGGCCTTGTTGCCGTTAAGAACAAGCGTGTTTACCTGGGTCTTTCCGATGGTGCGGTCGAGCTGCTTGAGGTTAAGCCCGATGGCAAGCGTGCCATGGCTGCATCTGCATGGGCTGCCGGCCTGCAGGGTGCCGATCTGACGTGGGGTGTTTTGTCATGAGCAAGCTTTCCCCCGCGCGCAAGCTTGCGCTCGACGTGCTGATGGAGGCCGACCGTCGCGGCATGTATGCGCGTGACGTGCTCTCTGCTCGCGCTACGGCCAAGGCTATTGACCAGCGCGATTCCGCGTTTGCCGCTCGCCTGGCACTGGGTGTTGCCGCGACGCAGGGCATTTTGGACGAGCTGCTCGATCAGTTCCTCGATAAGCCCAAAAAGGTCGCGCCGCGTGTTCGCATGGCGCTTCGAATCTCGGCCTTCGAGATGCTCTACCTGCATACCCCGGGTCGCGTTGCCGTGAGTCAGGGCGTTGAGCTGGTTCGTAGCGGCGCTAAATCGGCTGCCGGTCTGGCGAACGCCGTACTGCATAAGGTCGCGGACAACGTCGAGGACTTTGCCACTGCAGCGGATGCCGATGAGTCCGAGCGCCGATTGGTTCGCCTGTCTCGCCTGATGGGCATGCCGCGCTGGCTGTGCGCTCGCATTATGGCCTCGTTCGATACGCCCGAGGGCGCGCTCAACTTTGCCGGAAATCTGGCGCCCGCGCCGCTCGCTTTGCACGAGAACGCCTTTGCAACCAAGCCTGATCCGTACCTATCGCAGCTTGTGGCGCCGGTATTCCCGGGCTGCCATGCGCCGGTCGATGCGCAGGCCACGGTTGCATCGGGTGTGTTTGAGCGCGCGGCTGCCGTGGCCTCGGACCTTAACGCTCAGCTCATCGCTACTGCGGCTACTCGTCCCGGGCGCTGCCTAGAGATTGGCGCCGGTCGTGGTACCAAGACGTATGTGATGATGTGCCAGGCTAAGCGTGCCGGCTACGACCGTCAGCACACTGCTCTCGATTTGCACGATCGCAAGTGTGACCAGAATCTCGCGCGCCTGCATAAGGCGGGTATTACGGGTGTTCGTACCGTCTCGGGTGATGCCTGTGAGCTCGACGAGGTGCTGACGTCGTTTGACGCCATGCTTGGTAAACCTGTTCTGTTTGATACGGTGTTTATCGATGCGCCGTGCTCTGGCACCGGCACCATGCGCCGTCATCCCGAGATTCCGTGGCGCCTGACCGAAAAGGATGTGACGGTTGAGCTGCCCAAACTGCAGCTGACGATGCTCAAGGAAGCGGCCGCGCGTGTGGCTGCCGGCGGCGAGCTCATCTATGCCACCTGCTCGGTTTTTGATGAAGAGAACACGCAGGTTGTGGATGCGTTTTTGGCTTCGCCCGAGGGCGCAGGCTTTTGCCTGGCACCCCTCTCCGAAGCGCAGATTCTGCAGCTCCCCGAGTTCGAACAAGCCAAGAAGCTCGTCTCCGTGCGCCTAAACGATCGTGGACTTTTCCAAAGCGTCCCCGTAAACGCCGACTCCTACGACGGTCACTTCTGCGCCCGCTTGGTCCACAAGTAGCTACTAAGTTGCGGTGAAATAGGGATCGAATAGCGGCTTCTAGCCGCCAAACAGTCCTTATTTCACCGCAACTCAGAAGGTCGTGCGAGTGGAGATCGCAATAGCGGTAAAGAGTGGGAAAAATGGCCCTGTTTCATACTTGCTGCTATCAAAAGTAGGGCGGATTACGGGGCTAGATCGGTGATGCCCGACCACAGCAAAAATGGCCTTAATAAAACCGCAGGTAGATGGCTTGTTGAAATTTGCAAATTACCGGAATGGATAGAGGTTGTCAATTTAGCCCCGTAATCCGGCAGAGTTTTGAAATGTTACAAACTTAGCATCAGCCCGAAATCCGATCTAAAGAAAAGTTGCGGTGAAATGGTTCCTGTTTGGCCGTTGGATGGGCTGATTCAGGAACTATTTCACCGCAACTCATAGGGAAATCTGAGTAGTGAGACCGCTTGCCGCTAGTGGTTATGCGGGCAGTTGGCGCAGCAGCCGCTGGTGGCGTTGGTGCTGGAACCACCGCTTCGCTGGTCGGTGTTGTAGAAACCGCTGCCTTCGAACTTAATGCCGCTGGCCGAGAACGTCTTGGATGCCGGGGCACCGCAGCTAGGGCATACGACCTCGGGCGTCTCGGACATGGGGTGCTCAACCTCAAACACGTTGCCGCAGCTCGTGCACTTGTAATCGTAGCGCGCCATAATACTTCCTTTTCAGCACAAAGCGGGCAGATCGCTCTGCCCGCAAAAATTCAAACAGCTGTAACTGTACCCTATATCGGGGGTTTTATCACGCTTCGCCCCAGAATCTATGAGTGTTGCGCAGGAGCTTCGCAGTTTTCTCCTCGGCTGCAGCAACGTCGGCCTCGTCAGCCTGCCATGTCCAGTTGCCTGTGGCTACACCCGGCACGTTCATACGTGCATCGTCGCCCAGTCCCAGCACGTCCTGCAGCGGCATCATCACGAGCGGCGCATCGCTTGCCAGGGCATTGCCCATGAGCTCGCTTGCCAATGTAATGCCGCTCGGCTCATCGCCGCCTGCAAAGGAGCGCGTGCACCAGCCGGCAAGTGTCGAGGTGTCGTGCGTCGAGGTGTACAGGATCTTTCCCGGTGTGGGGTGAATTCCGCAACGAACGTCGTAGTCGCTAAACTCCAGCACGTCCATGCCGGGGAAGCCGCAGGTCGAAGCCATGGCGCGAACGCCGGGCGTCAGATAGCCCAGATCCTCGGCGATAAAGTTGAGCGGACCCAGCTCGTCATAGGCGGTCTGGAACAGGTCCTTGCCCGGACCTGCCAGCCAGCGACCATCGGCGCAGGCCTTACCGGCGGGAATGCTAAAGTAGCTGTGGAAGCCCAGGAAGTGGTCCAGGCGCACGCGGTCGTAGAGCGAAAACGCACGGCGCAGGCGGTCGAGCCACCAACGATAGCCGTTCTCTTTCATGCGATCCCAGCGGAAGGTGGGGTTGCCCCACACCTGCCCCTCGGGCGCAAAGTTGTCGGGCGGCGCGCCCGAAATCTCAATCGCCTTGCCGGTGTCGGATAGCCAGAAGTTCTCGGGCTCGCTCCACGCGTCGGCCGAATCGTCCGAGACATACATCGGGATATCGCCGATGACCTCGATGCCCTTCTTGTGTGCATAGTTCATGAGCTCGCACCAGGCAAGGTCAAAGCGATACTGCATGTACGCCTGCAGCTCGGCCTCGTCGTGGAAGCGCTTGTCATCGATCAGATACTCGTTGTAGCGCGCGACATCTGCCGGCCAATCGTGGCGCGACTCGCCCTCAAAGTACTTCTTAACGGCCATGTAGATGCAGTACTTCTCGAGCCAGTCGGCATTGCGATGTTTAAACGCCGTGTACAGCGGGTCAGCATCCTCGCCGCCGTGAGCCTTCCATGCAGCAAAGTCGGCGGCCAGCTCCTCGTGACTCTCGGGCAGCAGGTCAATATTGCCCGCAAAGGCCGAAGGCCCAGCATAAGGGGAGCGGAAGTAGTCCGTCGGGTTGACGGGCAGGACTTGCCAGTAGCGCATGCCCATAGCGGCCAGATGGTCGATAAAGCGACGCGTGGGCGCACCGATTGTGCCGGGCTTGCCGTCATCGGTCGGCACCGAGGTGATGTGGCACACAACGCCCGCGCCATGATCGAGCGGCTCCTGCAGGCGCTTCTCGGCATGGTGATAGATGATCGAAGAGCCCAGCGGGTACAGGTCGAGCGTGACGGTACCGTTGTGGATCTCGCACTCGTGACCGCTGATCACGTCGCTCGCGCATTCGCCGAGCGCCGGAATCGTCACGCGGTGCGAATTGCGCAGACTGCGGTTGATGATAACCGTCGCGGCCTCGCCGTCTTTGCCCGTGCGGGTGTAAGCCAAGACTTCGTCGTTGAGCGCAAAGGCCTTGATCTCGCCATCGACCATAAAGGGCAGCGCACGGCGCACGGCAGACGCGTTCTTAACGATGGCCAGTGTGTCGAAGTCGTGGAGTTGGTCCTTGGTCGGCAGGGTACGGCGGTTGCCCGGGTCGGTAAGGCCCTCCAGGCCGTACTCGTCGCCGTAATAGATTGAGGGTACGCCCGGGAAGGTCATCTGCATGAGCGTCGCCAGCCAAAAACGGCTCTTGGCCAGACCCATCGAGTTATCGTCCAGGCGCCATTTGCTGCGCTCGCTCTCGGGCAGCTGTGACTCGTCGGGGCCACCGCCGAGCACCGAGATAATGCGCGGACGGTCGTGGCTCGAAAGCAGATTGAGTGCGCAGGCCAGTGCCTCGCGCGGGTAGTTCTCGCGCAGGGTTTCGATATCCTCGGCTGCCTGGTAAGCGTTCTTGTAGCCCATCAAAAAGCCGATGACCATGTCGCGGAAGGGGTAGTCCATGGCGGAGTCGAGCTCCGAGCCCTGCAGATAGCGACGCAGGTGGCCATAGCTGATCTTGTTGGAGGCGTCTTCCCAGACTTCGCCGAGCAGCAGCGCGTCGGGCTTCTCGGCGAGCACGGCCTTCTTGATCTCGGCCAGGAAGTCGTCGGAAAGCTCGTCGGCCACGTCCAGACGCCAGCCATGGGCACCGGCGCGCAGCCATTTGCGGATCACGCCGTTCTTGCCCAGGAGCCGCTCGCGCACCAGTTCGGAGCTCTCATTGATGGCGGGCATGTTGCCCACGCCCCACCAGCAGTCATACGAGCCGTCCTCATGGAAGTAAAACGCATCGCGCCACGGCGAGTCCTCGCTCTGCCACGCACCGACACCGGGATAGTTACCGTAGCGGTTAAAGTAGATCGAATCGTCGCCTGTGTGGTTGAAGACGCCGTCCAGGATGATGGAGATGCCCAGCTTCTCGGCTGCCTGGCACAGCTCGGTAAAGTCCTGCTCGGTGCCCAGGATCGGGTCGATCTTGGTGTAGTCGGCCGTGTCGTAGCGGTGGTTGCTCGCGGCCTCAAAGATGGGGTTGAGGTAGATGGCCGTAAAGCCTAGCTCGGCAATGCGGGGCAGGTCATTTTGGATACCCTTAAGCGAGCCGCCGTAAAAATCCCAGGTCTTGATGGAGCCGTCTTCGGCACGCTCGTACTCGGGCGGTTCGTTCCAGTCCTCGACCATGCGGCGCTGGATTCCTTTGCGCGGTTTTTCAACTTCGGCAAGCGTGCGTTCGCGCCAGTTTTCGTCGCGTGCATAGCGGTCGGGGAAGATCTGGTAGACCATACCGCGCTCGTACCAAGTGGGACGGTTCTCTCGGTGCTTGTAGACGGTAATCTGGAAGGACGGAACCTCGGCGTAGTTGTAGGTCACACCCTCGCCACCGGTGCGACCCTGCGGTGCGCCCAGGCGTACCTCGGGCTGGCCCTCGATGTTGCAGATAAAGCTGTACCAGATAAGACAGGGCTCAGTGCACTCAAGCTCTACGGTAAATATGCCGTCGCCCTCGTGCGTCATGGGATACAGAGACTCACCGATTTCATCGACCCAGGTGCGCAGGGTGAGCGTTGCCTGGTTGGGGTCGGCATCCTCCAAAATCACCGATAGCGAAACGGAAGTTCCAGTGGTCACAGCGCCAAACGGAGTACGAAACTGCGGCAGACGGCTGTTGTGAATCAATCTCATAATACGGTCCAGTTCAATAGAATCACGGCCTGCGGGCCATGGGCTTTACGCACAGGATGTAAGTATATCTTTTGTACACAGGCTGTATAAACAACATCCGTTTACCATCGGCGAACGGTTGTCCTAGAAAATCGTTTTACCATTCAAATTATCGCGATATTCAAATGTGCCTATACCGATACTATTTGTAGCCAAACAAAAGTAACCCAGTTTACTACGACGAATTGAATGATCTCAACCAGGGTCATTTTGGTGATATTAAAACCGCAGGTAGAGGCGTTCCCAATTTCGTAGATTACCCGCCGTGGTCGGCTGGAGCCATTTTGTCGTAGTAAACCGGCCCTCTTTTTAATACAGAAGTTCAACCAAAAAGAGGGCGCCTGGTTGGGACGCCCTCTTTTGCTTTGAGGATTAAGTTTTAATCGTCCGGATTAGTGGCGCTTGCGGGTGGCCGTTGCCTTACGGACGGAGGTCTTCTTGGTCGGGGCCCTTTCCTCGGCCGGAACAGCGGGGGAGATCGGAGCCTTCTTGGCGGGCTCGGCCTTTGCCTTAGCCTTGGGAGCGGTCTTGACCTCTGCGGCCTTCGGAGCCGGCTCGCCCTTTACTGCGGGCTTGTCCTCGGCCTTAGCCTCTGCCTTGGGATCAGCAGCCTTGGTCGTGGTCTTTTTGGCCGTCGTCGTAGCGCGCTTGCGCGTGGTGGTCTTGGCGGCCGGCTTTGCCTCGACAGCTGCCTTGGCCTTGGGCTCGGAGGGTGCCTCCTCGACCTTGACGGCGTACTTCGCGGCGGCCTTCGCGGTCGTCTTCGCGGTCGTCTTCGCGGCGGCCTTCGTCGTAGCAGCCTTGGTCGTCGTCGACTTCGTAGCCGTGGCCTTCTTGGCGGTCGTGGTCTTGGTTGCGGTCGTCTTCTTGGCTGCAGTCTTGGCCGGAGCCTTGGCGGCCGGCTTGGCCTCGGCAGTCTCGGCCTTTACCTCGGGGGTTGCCTCGGCCTCGGCGGCTTTCTTGGCAGCGGCGGTCGTGCGCTTGCGCGTGGTCGTTGCCTTGACGGTAGTCGTCTTTGCTGCGGCGGTCTTGGTGGCAGCGGCCTTGGTTGTCGTAGCCTTCTTGGCCGTCGTCTTGCGGGCCGTCGTCTTCTTGGCGGCAGGCTTCGCGGCGGGCTTAACTTCGGCCTCGGCCGCCGGCTTCTCCTCGGCCTTGGGCTCCTCAGCAGCAGCGGGCTCCTTAACGGGCGCCGCAGGCTCGGCCTCATCAGCAACCGGCTCCTCTATGGCCGTGGCAGCCTCCACAGCCGCCGGCCTTTCAATCTCCGGGTGCATAAAGAAATACAGGTCCAGATACTTGTCGGCCGAGCGCGTCCAGCTAAAGTCCTGGCTCATGGCCTGCGTGACCAGCTGGTTCCAAGCGTCGCGGTTATCCCAGAACAGGCGCGCCGCGCGGAAGACCGCGTCGCCCATCTCGTCGCCATTAAAGTTGCTAAACGAGAAGCCCGTACCCTCGCCGGTAAACTCGTTATACGGGATCACGGTGTCCTTCAGGCCACCGGTCTCGCGTACGATAGGCAGGGTGCCGTAACGCATGGCGATGATCTGCGACAGGCCGCAGGGCTCAAACTTCGAAGGCATCAGGAACATGTCGGCGGCGGCGTACATACGCTGCGACAGCGCCGGATCGAATTCGATGCGCGCGGCCATGGTGCCAGGGTACTTGTCCTGGAAGTAGCGCAGGCCGTCCTCGTAGTCGCGGTCGCCGGTGCCCAGCACGGCCACCTGAACGCCGCCGGACAGGATGCGGTCGAGCGCGTACATGACCAGGTCCATGCCCTTCTGGCGCGTCAGGCGAGTAACCATCACCATAAGCGGGCGGTCGTCGCGAACCTCGAGGCCCAGCTCCTCCTGCAGCTTGGCCTTGCACACGGCCTTGCCGGAACGGTCGTCAACCGTGTAGTTGGCGGCAATGCGCTTGTCGGTCGCCGGGTCAAAGCCCGCAACGTCAATGCCGTTGAGGATGCCCTGCAGCGCGTACGAACGCTCGCGCAGCACGCCGTCCAGGCCCTCGCCAAACTCGGGCGTCTGGATCTCGCCCGCATAGGTGGGGCTCACCGTTGTGATGGCATCGGCATAGTGCAGCGCACCCAGCATGTAGTTGATGCTGCAGGCGTCGCAGCGCAGCTGCGTAGCTGCCGCCGGAATATGCGCCACACCCAGGATGTCCTCCATCACGGTGTCGCTAAACTGGCCCTGGAACGCCACGTTGTGGATCGAGAACACGGTCTTGACGCGGTCGTACAGCGGCAGGCCCTGGTAGAACTCGCGCAAGAACACGGGCGCCAGCGCCGTCTGCCAGTCGTTGCAGTGCAGGATGTCGCACTCAAAACCCTCGGGCAGGTGCTGGAGGCTCTCGGTGATGGCTTTGGAGAAGAACGCGAAGCGCTCGCCGTCGTCAAAGAAGCCGTACGGATAATCGCGCGCAAAGTAGCGCTCGTTGTCCACGAACATATAGGTGACGCCGTCGCGCTCGAGTTTCTCAAGCCCGCAGTACTCGTTGCGCCAGCCAAGGCTCACGTAAAAGTCGGCAAAGTGCTCCATCTGCGCCTTGTACTCGTCCTTGATGGTGGCGTACTTGGGCACCATTACGATAACCTCGGCGCCGGCGCGCACGAGTGCTGCAGGCAGCGAGCCCGCCACGTCGCCCAGGCCACCGGTCTTAACAAACGGTGCGCACTCGGCCGAGGCAAACACGTTGCAGTGCAGGATGTCGCACTCAAAACCCTCGGGCAGGTGCTGGAGGCTCTCGGTGATGGCTTTGGAGAAGAACGCGAAGCGCTCGCCGTCGTCAAAGAAGCCGTACGGATAATCGCGCGCAAAGTAGCGCTCGTTGTCCACGAACATATAGGTGACGCCGTCGCGCTCGAGTTTCTCAAGCCCGCAGTACTCGTTGCGCCAGCCAAGGCTCACGTAAAAGTCGGCAAAGTGCTCCATCTGCGCCTTGTACTCGTCCTTGATGGTGGCGTACTTGGGCACCATTACGATAACCTCGGCGCCGGCGCGCACGAGTGCTGCAGGCAGCGAGCCCGCCACGTCGCCCAGGCCACCGGTCTTAACAAACGGTGCGCACTCGGCCGAGGCAAACACGATCTGCATCTTTTTGCTGGAATCTGCCATATTGTCTCCCATGTTGCAATTCGAGAATAGCCGCCTGGCGCTAACCGGGCGGCTATTCTACATGTTACGAGCGATGTTGCGGTGCCAACGTTAACGTACGATGGTGGTGTCGGAAGTTAACGGAGCCTTGCCCAGCACCAGGATGTTCTCGGGCGTGCCGCGAAGCTCGGTGTTGGTGGGAACCACGTTGTTCTTGTCCAGAATGGCGTTCTCAACGCGTGCGCCGCTCTTGATGACACAGCTCTGGTTGATGATCGAGTTGGTTACCGAGGCGCCCTCCTCGACCACGACGCCGCGTGACAGGATCGAATTGCGCACGGTGCCCTTGATGATGCAACCGGCCGAGATGATCGAGTTGCACGCGTGGCTACCGGTCGCATAGCGCGAAGGCGGCACGTCGTGAGCCTTGGTCAGGATCGGGCGCTCGGGATCGAAGAGCTGGTCGGCCACGGTTTGGTCAAGCAGGTCCATGCTGCGGCGATACAGCGACTTCTCACTAAACACGCCCACGACCTCGCCCTTGTACTCGTAGCTGCACACGTCGATGTTGCCAAAGTCGCCCTGGAGTGCCTCGAGCAGGTCCAGATAGTCGGCGGCCTGGTAGTGGTCGATAATCTCGAGCAGCGTCTCGCGGTTGATGATGCAGCAGTCCATAGAGGCGTTGTCGCCGTACGCGACGCCAGCGCTCACGCCCTTCAGGCGACCGTTCTCGTTAATCTCGAGTTTGGTCTCGTCATCGACGTTGCGCGTGGCCTTGCAGTACACCACGGTCATCTGGGCACCGGAGTTCTCGTGCGCGTCGATGATGGTGTTGAGGTCCATGTTAAAGATGATGTTGGTGCCCATCATCACAACATAGGGCTTGTCCGAGCGCTGGAACAGCGTCTTGTTGGAGATGATGTCGCGCAGCAAGAAGCGCATGCCGCCCTTGGTGGTGCCATACGCGTTGCCGGGCACCATGAACAGGCCGCCCTTCTTGCGGTCCAGGCCCCAGTCCTTACCCGAGCCCACGTGGTCGATCAGCGAGCGGTAGTTTCCCGGCATAACGACGCCGACGGTCTTGATGCCGGCATTCATCATGTTGGACAGCGGGAAGTCGATCAGGCGGTAGCGGCCCAAAAACGGGACGGACGCGATGGGGCGGTCCTTGAGCAGGACGCTGCCGTAGGTCGAAGAGTAGTTAGCGGTGATATAACCGATGGCCTTGCGATTGATCATCGGATCATTCCCCCTTCCCGATAACGACGTCATTTCCAACGACGGCCGTATCCTTGGTGGTATCGACAGAGCCGAGCTTCACGCCCTCTTCGACCGTGGAGTTCTCGCCCAAAATAGCGCGGCAGATGTGCGCGCCGCTCTTAACGTGCGCACCCGGCAGCAGCACGGAGTCCTCGACCACGGCGCGCTCCTCGATGATGACATCGGTCGAAAGGATCGAGTGGCGAGCGGTGCCGTAGATCTTGCAGCCGTTGGAGACCAGGCAGTCGTCCAGGCGGCCGTCCGGGCCAATGTAGTGCGGCGGACGCGTGGTGATGTTGGACATGATGGGGAAGTGCTTGTCGAACAGATCGAACTCGGGGTTGTTGCCCAGCAGGTCCATCGAGGTCTCGTGGAAGCTGGCGATGGTACCGACGTCCTTCCAAAAGCCGTGGAACTCGTAGCTGTACAGGCGCTTGCCCTCGCCGAGCAGCTTGGGGATGATATCCTTGCCAAAGTCGTGGCTCGAGCGCTGGTCCAGAGCGTCCTCCTCGAGCGCCTCGATCAGCACGTCTGCCGAGAAGATGTAGATGCCCATGGACGCGAGGTTCGAATCGGGCTTATCGGGCTTCTCGGTGAACTTGGTGATGCGGCCGTCCTCGGGATCGGTGGTCAGGATGCCAAAGCGGCTGGCCTCCTCCCACGGCACGGGCATAACGCTCACCGTGAGGTCGGCGTTGTTCTCAATGTGCGTCTTGAGCATCTTGCGGTAATCCATGCGATACAGATGGTCACCCGAAAGAATCAGGACGTACTTGGGGTCGTTGGCCTTGATGTAGTCGAGGTTCTGCGTAATGGCGTCGGCCGTGCCCGCATACCAGGCGCCGCCGGTCTGCGTCTCGTACGGCGGCAGGATCGACACGCCGCCGTCGCGGCTGTCCAGATCCCACGCCTCGCCGGACCCCACATAGGCATGCAGCAGGTAGGGACGGTACTGCGTCAGAACGCCCACCGTGTCGATGCCCGAGTTGGAGCAGTTGGACAGCGAAAAGTCGATAATGCGGAACTTGCCACCAAAGCTAACCGCCGGCTTAGCGATCTTTTGGGTGAGTGCCCCCAATCGGCTGCCCTGTCCTCCTGCGAGGAGCATCGCGATGCATTCTTTCTTACTCATCGATTTCTCCTTCTGTCATCGATGTTCCTAAACCCATTAGCGACGGGCGCGGCGCTCTGTCGCGCCCGTCGAGTAATGCCGTGCTGGCATAGGGGAGCTCGCGCGCCTTTACGCGTGCCAGATCTCGTCGCGGTACTCGCGAATGGTTCGGTCGCTCGAGAACCAGCCGCTCGAGGCGGTGTTGAGCAGAGCCTTGCGGTTCCAGGTCTCCTGGTCGCCATAGCTGCCGGTGAGCTTCTCCCATGCATCCACGTAGCTGCGGAAGTCTGCCATGACCAGGTCGGGGTCGTTGTTGTTCATGAGCTCGTTGTAGATGCTCTCAAAGTTGCCCGAAAGACCCGCGAAGGTGTTGTCCTTGAGCTCGTCCATCACGCGGCCCAGACGGTCGCGATCGTTGTTGAGCGTATCCCACGCAAAGTAGCTGTTCGATGCCCAGAGCTGCTCGACCTCGGGAGCGGTCAGGCCAAAGATGGCCTCGTTCTCGCGGCCGGCCAGGTCGGCGATCTCGATGTTGGCGCCGTCGAGGGTGCCCAGCGTAATGGCGCCGTTCATCATGAGCTTCATGTTGGACGTGCCCGAGGCCTCCTTGCCGGCCGTGGAGATCTGCTCCGAAATCTCGGCGGCGGGGTAGATGAGCTGGGCGTTGCTCACGCGGAAGTTGGGGATAAAGCAGACCTTCATGACCTCGTTGACGCGCGGGTCGTTGTTGATGACGTCGGCCACGGAGTTAATGAG
>CATYJC010000050.1 GCA_958407555.1 uncultured Collinsella sp.
GGAAAGGCGGGCCTCGCGCTGCGGAGTGTTTTCAAAACCAAGCCCGGCCCCGGCCGGAGGGACCACGAATGCTACAGGTTCTTGACACCCATCGCGCGCATGGCGTTCAGGATGGCGATGATCGCCACGCCCACGTCGCCAAAGACGGCAAGCCACATGTTGGCGATGCCGAGCGCCGCGAGCACCAGGATCAGCAGCTTAATGCCCAGCGCAAAGATGATGTTCTGCCAAACAATCGTCATGGTCTTGCGCGCCACGCGGATCGCGCGGGAGATGTTGGAAGGCTTGTCGTCCATCAGCACCACGTCGGCGGCCTCAATTGCGGCGTCCGAACCCATGGCGCCCATGGCAATGCCAACGTCTGCACGGGTGAGCACGGGCGCATCGTTGATGCCGTCGCCTACAAAGGCGAGCTTGCCCTTGCCCGATTCTGCTGCAAGCAGCGCCTCGACACGCTCGACCTTATCACCCGGTAACAGCTGCGCGTGGAACTCGTCGAGACCGAGTTGCTTGGCTACAGACGCCGCAACCTCCTCACGGTCGCCCGTGAGCATGACGGTGCGCTTGACGCCGGCGGCGTGCAGGTCGCGAATCGTTTGCTCGGCATCGGTCTTTATGGTGTCGGCAATTACGATGTGGCCGGCGTACGTATCATCGACCAGAACGTGGAGGATGGTGCCGACGATCTCGCAATTGGGCGCTTCGATACCGGCCACAGCAAGCATCTTGGCATTGCCGACGATGACGCGCTTGCCGTCGATATTCGCCGTCACGCCATGGCCCGCGTCATTGGTGGAGTCGCTTACGCGTTTGGGATCGAGCTCGCCCTGGAAGGCGGTGCGTACCGACTGCGCGATGGGGTGATCGGAAAACGACTCGGCAAGGGCCGCGACTTCGAGCAGTGACTGCTCGGTATAGTCGGCCTCGGGGTGTACCGCCACGACCGAAAACGTGCCGTTGGTGAGCGTGCCGGTCTTGTCAAAGACGACGGTATCCACATCGGCGAGCGTCTCGAGGTAGTTGGAGCCCTTGATGAGGACGCCCAGCTTGGATGCGCCGCCGATGCCGCCAAAGAAGCTCAGCGGCACGCTAATCACGAGTGCGCACGGGCAGCTGACGACCAGGAAGGTCAGGCCGCGCAGGATCCAATCGGACCAGGCGCCGGTGACCAGGCCGCCGCCGAGTGCGAGCACCGCGGCCGCGCCGGTGACAGCGGGCGTGTAAACGCGGGCGAAGCGCGTGATGAAGTTCTCGGTACGCGCCTTCTTTTCGCTGGCGTTTTCCACGAGTTCCAGGACGCGTGCGACGGTGGACTCGCCAAAGGGCTTGGTGGTGCGCACGTGGATGAGACCCGTCATGTTGATGCAGCCGCTGATGATATCGTCTCCGGTTTTGGCCGGGCGGGGGACCGACTCGCCGGTAAGGGCGGCGGTATCGAGCTGCGTCTCGCCTTCGACGATGACGCCGTCGATGGGCACGCGCTCGCCGGGCTTGACGACGATGACGGTGCCGACGGCGATGTCATCGGGGGAGACCTGCTCGAGTGTGCCGTCGGGTTGCTCGACGTTGGCATAATCGGGCGCGATGTCCATCATGGCGCTGATCGACTTGCGGCTTTTGCCCACGGCATATGCCTGGAACAGCTCGCCGACCTGATAGAACAGCATGACGGCGGCGCCTTCGGCCATGTGCGGGTCGGTGTCGGGGAAGAGCACCATGGCAAACGCGCCGATGGTCGCGACGGCCATAAGGAAACTTTCGTCGAAGGCCTTGCCGCGGCGGATGTTATTGAATGCCTTTTGCAGTACGTCGTAGCCGGCAATCAAAAACGGCACGAGGAACAGCACAAAGCTGGCGTAGATGTCGCCCGGGGTGCCGAATGCGGCGGCGAGGAGGCCGAGCTCATCGAGGGCGTACACCACGGCAAAAATGCCTAGCGCTACCAGGATGCGGTTGCGCTTATGCTCAAGGGACTCTTTCTTCTTGCGCTTCTTCTTTTTTTTCTTGGGATCGGCGGTTGCCATGATTCAATCCTCCCATTTGAATGTATGAACACTCGCTCATATAATTTTGCGAGCAAAGGCCGCGGCAAGCGCGGCCTTGCGGGTCAGCGTAACCTGGGCTAGAGAATGATCTCGCAGTCGGGCTCGGCGTCGGCGGTGAACTCCACGACGCGGTCGAGGACCTCGTCGAACTCGGCGTCGTCGGCCTCGAGCGTCAGCTTCTGGCTCATAAAGTTGACCGAAACGGACTTGACGCCCTCGAGCTTGGCAAGTTCATCCTGAAGCTCGCGCGCGCAATTGGCGCAGTCGATCTCGTCGAGCTTGAACTGCTTTTTCATGGTGGGTTCCTTTCCCTGTTTTTGCGGCTTGGGTGCAGGCCGCGCTGGTACCGTGGTTGGTCGCTATTCGCAGATGTGGCTCATACCCTGGTTGAGCATGGTGTAGACATGGTCGTCGGCGAGCGAGTAGAGGATATTGCGCCCGTCGCGCCGGAATTTAACCAGGTGCGACTGCTTGAGCGTTCGCAACTGGTGCGACACCGCGGACTGCGAGGTCTCGGTCGCCTCGGCGATGTCTGCCACGCAGAGCTCGCGGCCCATGAGGGCGTAGAGGATCTTGATACGCGTGGTGTCGCTGAAGACCTTGAACAGGTCGGCGAGGTCGTACAGCAGTTCCTCGTCGGGAAGGTCCTCGGGCGAGCAGGTGGTGGGGACGTCGGGCACGATGGTGGCGTCGATGCTGGACTTTATTTCATCAGCGTGATCGCTCATTGCAATATCCTTTCATATGAACATGCGCTCATATAACTTACTTCCGAGTATATGAGCGCATGTTCATATGTCAATATAATTCGTGAAATTTATTGCTATCGAATGTCCTGGTGGCGGCTAAAGGCATCGATGATCGCGGATAAGGCCGCCGATGCCAACGTGGGTACCTTAGCGACGTGCAAAAACGGGAGTTTTCAGCATTGACGAGGGGTTATTTATTGCATAATGCGGCGGCATTTGCCGCCGCAGGGCTTTACTGGAGTGTAAGTGCCGACTGATGTTCCCCAGTTGTTGCCTAACATACATCAAAATCAGCGGCATCGGTGCAAAATAGATCAATTCGAAGCTCCTTGATACCCGGCTTTGCTGAAAACTCCCGTTTTTGCACGTCGCCTGGGTACCCACCCCGTCAGTCCGCCTCTGTTCTGGCCCCGTACACCCTGCCTTCGGGCGTGGAAGTGCTTGTTTGAGCGAACTCCGGGTAATCCAACTCGATGACTTGCATGTCGTCGATGGCTGGGGCATCGTTGATTGTCGGGTCGTTCAGCGAGATGCCTTCGAGCACAGCGTGTTCGAGCTCAAGTACACTACGCTGCTCTGCATCTTGACAGAGGAGCTCCTCAATACGCTTCTTTTCCTCGATAAATCTCCTGAGCACAAATCGTCGCAGCTCTTCTTGCTTAATTGCAAAATCTTTGGGTAGGCGCGATGGGCGAATGCCCTCCTTTCGCTGGATCGCCTCCATGACCCTGGCGAAGGCGCTGGCGTGCATAAAGGAATAGCGACTGACGGTAATGATTCCGTAGCCCATGGACGCCAGCGCGTTCTTGCGCTCTTCGTCAATGGCGCGGTCTTCTTCGGCATCGTGCTGAAATCCGTTGTATTCGATGTCGGTTCGGGACCGCTTAAGATATGCATCCATATAGAACTTTTCGCGCCGCGTGAGGTCTTTTGCGGCAGCTGTGACCTTTACTTCGTAGTCGGTCTCGATCTCGCTAATGCCCAGCCCGCCCTCGCGTCTGGGTAACGTGAGCATCATAACAAACGCCGTTTCCATCGGCGAGCGGCATCCGTCCCGCACGCACCGGATGGCTTTTCGGGCAAGCTCAAGCCCCTTGCAGTCGGTGAGGGAGTTAAAAAAGTGCTTGAGACTCGAGGTCGAGGTGAGCGCGAAGCGCTCGGTGTAGGCTGTCGAGGCATCGCGCCCAAGGGAATAGGCGCCACACAGTTCGAAGTAGTACTCCACAAGTTCGCGAAAGGGAAGATAGGTTGCGGCCTGAAGCGCGCAGAGTTCGACGCCGACTATATAGATGCCGTCAGCGAGTTCGATAAAGCGCGAGCCCGAGAAACGCTTAGACGATACGTGGCATTTGCAGCCCGGTATGTTGCGCACGTTTGCGCGCTCGAACACCGTTGTATCGAGCGGGGCGTCGCCATCGAGGGCGACATTGTGCCTGGCGAGCCAGTCGGCGGCAGAGTCGAGCAGTTCCTTGCTGGGGCGCGCCCCGTAGATTTTGGCAGGGCTGCAGGGCTCGGTGCCAATTGCGGATACCGAGTATGCGGCTTGGTAGACCGCTTTTGCCGTGTTATGTGAAAGCACGATACTCATACAGCTAGCATGGCAGACCAGGCGGCGGGGTTCGCGATAAACGCCAAGGCAAAATGTTGCGACATAACGAAAGCTGTCCAAGAGTTTGACGCCAATGATGGAGAAAGATGCCATTTGGAACATTGTCGCAGCTCGCTGGCTACGCAGGCCTCCACAACTGATGCTGGTCAGCGCCGTTTTGATTCAAAAGCGGCGTCAAAAATGATGTGTAATTTGGCTTGAACATGCGCAAACGAAGTTCTTAGTTGTACTTAGTTGTGCGGCGGCTAGGCTCCGATGGCCGGGGGCCGCGTGCGCGGTGCCGAAAAAACGGGCCGATATCCACTTGGATATCGGCCCGCATTGCATCGCTTGAGAAGGGTGCCTCGGCGTGTCGCTTTTTCACAGGCGCTATGGCCCGGCAAGTATTACTCGCGAATGACGCCTCTGCTGGGCAATCTACTTGGCAAACAGGTTCTTGAGGTTAAACTCGGCCTGAACCGTGCGGAGCATGAGGTCGGTGTCGTCGAGGCCCAGGTGCTGCTCGTTGGCGTCGGCGGCGAGGGTGCCACGGCGGCGCGCCCAGTTCTCGAGCGCGGCGGGTGCGGACTCGCGGGGAAGCGAGCGCACGTCGGCGTCCAGGCTGCGGCAGATCTGGCGCGAGTCGATGACGATAATCTTACCCGCGCGGCGTGCCTCGGCGTAACCGTCCAGGTGGATCTTGAACCAGCTGTCCTCAAAGGCGGCGTTGTGCGCCATGTACGGGTACTTCTTCATAAGCTTGAGCAGCTGCTTTTGCAGCTCCTTGTTCTCGCGGAAGGGCGTTTTGCCGTCAATGTCGTCCCAGGTGATGTGGTGGATATTCGACAGCGGCACATCCTCGCCGCGGTAGATATCGGGCAGGCCGCAGTAGTGCGCCTCGGCGTCGTGCGGGACGGCGTCGCTGGTGAGCTCCATGATCTCCCAGCCCACGTTGATGATGTAGCCGCGCTCGGGTGCGCGGCCAGTGGTCTCGATATCGATGCCGAGCACCGTGCCCTGGATGGGCTTACGAGCGTAGGCGACACCGAGCGCGTCGCGGTCGCCGCGGATCTCGCGCATGACGGACGCGGCGGTGCGCTTTTGCATCTTGCCGATGGCGGCGCAGGTGTCGGCGTCGGACAGACCGCGCGAAAGCGTCGCGGGCGTTACGTTGCGCAGGCGCGCCTCGCCAATTTGGTCGCACAGGTCGCGGTTGCGGTCGGCCAGGTCGCGCACAGTGGCAAAGTCGAAGCCGGGGTCGTCCTCGGCGGTAAAGTACTCGGTCTCGAGCACCTTGAGGGCCTCTTCGCCTTTCTGACGCTCGGATTCCATGGCGCCGTGATCGCCATAGATAAACATGGGGATAAACGGTTGGCGCTCGTATTCGAGTGCTTGCGATACGTTCATATGCTGCTCCTTGGACGGACCGCGTTGTGCGGCTCGGGGTCATTGAGATGTGGCGAGATGATAGTTTACCATGGGCAACTATTGGCATCCCGCCTAGGACAACTACAATACCCTAGTTGACCGCTAGGACTTTTACAATGCTGCCGAAAGACACGAAAGGTTCCATCCGTCATGGATTTGCTGATTGATATTCTGCTCGACGCCGGCAAGGACACGCTCGCGCTGGTGCCGTTCTTATTGGTGACATATCTGGCCCTCGAGACGCTCGAGCATGTGGCAGGCGAGCACGTCAACGGCGCCATCAAGCGTGCCGGCGCCGCTGGCCCCGTCGTTGGCTCGTTGCTGGGCATGGTGCCGCAGTGCGGCTTTTCGGCCATGGCGGCAACGCTGTACGCCGGTCGCGTCGTGACGCTGGGAACCCTGGTGGCGGTGTTTCTTTCGACCTCCGACGAGATGCTGCCGCTGCTACTTGCCGAGCAGGTTCCCGTGCAGACTATGGCGATGCTTTTGGCTTCGAAAGCGCTGATCGCACTGGTCACGGGCTTTATCGTAGATGCCGCCATTCGCGGTTTGCGTCGCAACGCTCGTGCGCATGCGGCGATTCGTCGTACCGTGCTGGGGACCGCGGTCAATCCGGCGCACGTTAACTGCGCGCACGATGACCACAGCGGCGGTGACATCATCGACGAGGTGGCCGAGGCGGGCGTGAGCGCCGATCACATCCATGAGCTGTGCGAGCGCGACCATTGCGGTTGTGATGACGACGAGGACGAGGACAAGCACGGGCATGGGTACGGTCACGATCACGGTCATGAGGGCGAGCATGAACACCATCATGGCCATGGTCACTCTCACTCCCATGAAGGCGCGCCCGTCCTGTCGATTATCCGCAGCGCCATCTCGCATACCGTGCAGGTATCGGTATTCATTTTCCTGGTGACGCTGATTTTGGTCGCCGTGCTCGAGACCTTTGGCGAATCTGCGATCGAGCAGTTCCTGCGTGGCAACGAGACGCTCGCCGTCCTGGGTTCGGCGCTTGTCGGCCTGATCCCCAACTGCTCGGCGAGCGTGGTCATTACGCAACTGTATTTGGAAGGCGCGCTGCAGCTGGCGCCGATGCTCGCCGGCACGCTCATTTCCGCCGGCGTGGGCTACCTGGTGCTGTTCCGCACCAACCGCAGCGCTCGCGAAAACGCCGTGTTCCTGGTCATGATGTATGTCATCGGCGCGGGCTGGGGCCTTATTCTTTCTGCCTTTGGCCTCTAAGTAGGCCTAACAAAACGGGCTTCAAAATAGCCATGCACGGCGCATGCACAATGCGGCGACGCATGGCATTTTGAAGCTCGTTTTTTGTTGAGCCATGGATCCTGAGCGCTCACACCGCCCATAACAAAAAGGCAGATTTCCGGGCATATCCCAAAAATCTGCCTTGGTTAGCGCAGCAGCTCGGTGAGGTTGCGCTTAAAGCGAGCGCGGTCTTCGCTGGTGAAGGCTGCCGGCCCGCGGGTGCGACCGCCAGCGCGGCGCACCTTCTTTTCCTCGTGACGAATAAACAGCTGCATGTCGATGGTCGCCTTGTCGTACACGCGCCCGCGCACACCGATGGCGGCAGCATCGCGACCGAGCACCATGCTCGCCAGGCCAATGTCCTGCGTCACGACCACATCGCCCGCCTGCAGGCGCTCGACAATGGCAAAGTCGGCGCTATCGGCACCTACGCTCACGTCGAGCGTTGTGACCCAAAAGCCGCGTCGTGCGTGTTCGGCATCGCGCGGATCGTCGCGGCGAATGTGGCGTTCCAGGTTTTGCGTGCTGTTGCCGGCAATCACCACGGCGACGCCCGCCCGCCGCGCGCAGTCGATCGACTCGCGCGTAACCGGGCAGGCGTCGGCATCAATAAACAGCGTTCGCGGCATCTAGTGCACCAGCTTGCCAAACTGAATGGCGCGGACAATGAGCGTCACGCCAAACACCAGGAGCGCGGCGCCGCTAAAGATGACGAGCATCTTTGCCGACCACAGCGGATAGATAAACACGAACATGCCGGCGATGATGGAGAGCGCGCCGCTCAGGATGGCGAGGGCGCGGTTAGACGAAAGCTCGGACTCCAGGATGGACATGACACCTTCGACGATCCAGCCAAAACCGGCCACGACCACCACGAGCGTGGTGAGCGTCGCGGTCGAGAAGGCCTGATTGCGCAGGATTATGACGCCGCCCAGAATGATGAGCAGGTTGGAGATGATGCTCGTCACGCGCCAGCCGGCGGGCAGCAGCGGCTCAAAAATGGCGGTGAACAGCCTGACGCCAGCCGTGATCACAAAGTAGAAGCCCAGGACGGTCGTCAGGAAGACGAGGGACTTGGCGGGCGCAAACAGCAGCGCGATGCCGGCAAGCAGTGCGATGACGCCCGTGGCGGCGTAGATCCAGCGCACGGCCTTGATTGCCTTGCCTGCCATGCTTTTCTCGTCAAATCCAAACGCGCTCGATTGCTTGTCATCGTTCTTAAAGATGCCCATGATGTCTCCTTTCCGCGTGGCGTAAGCCATGATTGTTGCAACCAGTATCGCCTAAAGGCGACGGCGTATGGGTCGGGGAGGGCGAAGTGTAACCCAAAGGTCCCGATTTGTTTCCGTTGTTCCCTGTGTCGCGATTTTCTATTCAACAGGTGTAGAACATTGCGGCTCTGTTCGTTATTGCCTACGTTTTAGGTTAGATTTTCCTAAGAACAATTGCCTTTAATTGGGGGTTCATATGAACGAAGCTGTTCCCGCGGCGCCGTCGAACGCGGAGTCGATGGCAAAGCAAGGCTGCGAAAAGCTTGGCTTGGAAACCTTTGATGCGCTGGTCCGTCGCGCCCGCACATGCCGCCGTTTTGACGAGTCCATGCGCGTGCCGCGCGAGTTTTTGCTCGAGCTGGCAGAGCTGGCACACCTGGCTCCCTGTGGCGCCAATGCTCAGCGCCTGCGCTTTCATGTGATAAGCGATGCCGAGGAGTGTGCGAGCTTATTTGAAAAGCTCGCATGGGCTGGTGCGCTCAAGGATTGGTCGGGTCCTGTCGAGGGCGAGCGCCCGACCGGCTATATCGCGATCCTTGCCGAGCGTCCCGCTCCGGGCAAGCCTGCCGCGCCAATTACCGAGGCAGACGCGGGTATCGCCGCGCAAACGATGATGCTCGCCGCCCGTAGCGCTACGCCTGAGGTGGCGGCGTGCATGTTCAAGGCCTTTCCGCCTCGTGCGATTGATGTCATGGGACTTGACGGCGACAAGTACGAGGTCAAGCTGATCATGGCTTTTGGCGTGCCAGCCGAGACACAGGTGATCGACGCGGTCGATTCCAACCCCGACGGCTCTATTAATTACTGGCGCGACGAGGCACGGGTGCACCACGTGCCCAAGCGTCCGCTTGCCGACGTACTGGTGTAGTTGCGTCGTTGCGGCGCGATCCGGCGGCAAAATCTATGCCGCCGCAGCCCTGGGGTGATTATCCGGTGGCCTTTGGTAGCGAGTCGGAAGGTGAGCTTCGGGCGCGTATGGTTGCGGCGCTGTCCTGCATTATGGTCCGCCCGCAGCACGATCGTGTGCTTGCGGTCTCTCATGGCTCTGCCTGTCAGGAGTTTCTTAGATGTGTGGCCGGCGGGGGAGGGCAACCCGATAATGGCGCCGTACTTCATTTTGGCTATTGCGACGGGGCGTTTTCGCTCTTTGATTGGTAACGAACGAAAGGACCCCCTATGAATAAAGACCTGTATCTGGTTCGTCATGGACAGACGATATTCAACCTTAAGCGCATCATTCAGGGATGGAGCGACTCGCCGCTCACGCAGCTGGGCTGCGAGCAGGCGGCGCGTGCCGGTATGTTTTTGCGCGCACGCGGCATTGAGCCCGACCACGCCTACACTTCCACGCTGCACCGCACCGAGCAGACCATCGCCAACCTGTGGCCGGGTCTTGCCTACGAGCGCCTTGATGGCCTGCGCGAGTGGTTCTTTGGCGACTTTGAGGCCGAGCGCGTGATACTCATGCCCGAGCGTCCGTGGCGTGACTTCTACCGCCAATTTGGCGGCGAGGGGCAGATGCAGGTGCGCGAGCGCATGGTGGCGACGTTGACCGATCTTATGCGACGCCCAGACCATTCGTGCGTGCTCGCGGTGAGCCATGCCTCGGCAATCAAGGAGTTTTTGGACCACGTGAGGGGCGCGGCGGCCGACGAGCACGAGCGCGTGCCGGGCAACTGTTCGGTGCTGCATTTTGCGTTTGACGATGCGACCGATACGTTTGGCCTGGTCGAAGTCTTTACGCAGGAAGATTATGCGCGCGAGCTGGGTCTTGAGCCGTTGGTGGCTGCAGTGGGTCCGCAGCGCGGGTAACGCGGCGTGGCGATGCGGATCGCCGACATCATTGCTCGATGTGAAAGGGGCGGGGATGCATGCGCATGTATCCCCGCCCCTTGTTTGTTGAGCGGCCGAGTCTTTGTACTGGGCGTTTACGCCCTGTTAGAACCGTGCGATCTGGTGGGTGAGCAGGCCCGTTGGAACTTGCGGTGCGCCGCCGGTGACCTGCGCGGCGGGGAATAACGCGGCAACGGTAAAGTTGAACGGCTCTTTGCCCGTGTAGGTGCCGGCTGTGCGGGCCTCGTCCGCCAGGAGCTGCGCCGCCCCTGCTAGCGCGGCAGCATAGGCGGGGTCGTCGGCCTGTGCCGGCTCCGGTGCTTGTTCGAGCATAGCGCGGATGGCCCCGACGGCGTCCTCGCGCTTGACCTCCCACACACGGTGCGTAATGCCCGAGGGGTCGGTGACGGCATAGAGCGACGTGCCCTCTTTGGCGGCGCCGAGGATGATATCCATGACGGGTGATGCTTCGTAGACGAGCGTTACAGGGCGCGGCTGGACCTTAAGCGCGGCGATTGCACGGGCGGCTGCAGCTGTACCCGCGGAGGGCGCGTCGTCGCACGCCAGCACGCCGACCGGGCAAATCGCCACAACGCCCGTCACGCGCCCCGGCTCTCCGGAGCATTCGTACGCGTAATACGCCGCGCCCGGATCTTTGAGCATAAGCCCGTCGGCGATGGCGTCGCGCAGGGCGTCGTTGCTGCTCAGGATACCGCCCATCTGCGGCAGCGCTTCGAGCACGCGGTCCTGAGCTGGGCGGATGCAGGGAAACGGAAGTGCTTTCATGGGCGGTCCTAACGCGCGAGTCGGTTTGTTCGCGGCTTATTATGCCCCAACTTGGACGCTTGCGTCCCAGAGCGTGTTGTCAACAAGCGCGATGAGCACGTTCTGGCAGCGAACGATATCGGCATGGGCCCCGGCTCGTTGGGCTTATGCGCGAGCACCAACGAGCCGGGGCCGTAGCTCATGCAATTGCGGTTACCCGTCTTGCCGGCAATGACGGCGGTATCGGTGCAGCCGGTAAAGAAGCCGACGGTCGTGTCCGCGTCCGTCACGTCATCGGCGGTGCGCTTGAGCGCAGCTAGAAGGGGAGAGTTCGGGTCGCGCTCGATGGCGGGGCGATCGCCCGTCACGGCGAAACTGCCATGGCAACCGGGAACCGCGGCCTCGGCGGTGGCAGTGGCCTGCTCGACCATGTTGATCGCGGCGGCCGTATCGGTCGGCGGCGTCAGGCGCATGTCGACCCAGACCTTGGCGTGGTCGGGCACGACAAAGGGGCGATAGCCGCCCTCGTCATCATCAACCATATGAAACCTCAGAATCAGTTTGCTTTGCAAACCGATTGTAAGTCACCTGCAGATTCGCGACGTGCACGTAGCAGCATTTACCGTTCGCAGGCCGAGCCATCGCGCTTGCCGTCCGGGCGGGTTTACAAACGACGCGGTGGGTACGTACCTTTCATGGACGACATGCTGTGCGACATATCTGCCTTTCGGTATCACCGGATACCTCCACAGGTTTTGGCAATAATGCCGGACCTGCCCGATTCTGTGGACGATCCGCGCAGGGAACGTCTTTGTGAGCATCCGCTCGTCAAACATTTCCTGGGCATCCCGTTACACGTGTTGGCACAGGGCAGCTGCGGACGTAAGGGCGATCGCATTGTCAGGCATGTTTGGAATGGGGAGAGGCCGTTTGGCTCCGTGCGGCAGACAGAGTTTGGCCTTGATGCCGCGTCCCCGCTCTTTACGCTGCTGACCCTGGCTTCCTCGGTCTCAAACGAGCGTCTGATCATGTGCATGTATGAGATGTGCGGCACCTTTGCCGTGTGCAAGATTGCACCTCAAGTAAAGTTGGCGCTTGAGCAGGCATATGGGAGCCGGTGGGGTGACGCACGGTCGGGCTGGGAAAACGTAAAGGATGCCTCGGGGAATCCAACGGACTTGTGGAAACGACCTCCCTTG
>CATYJC010000051.1 GCA_958407555.1 uncultured Collinsella sp.
CTGGAGCTTATCGATTGGGATGAAGTGGATGCTGATTGACCTTGAAGAGCTTGCCGGAAATATCGCCAGCAAGGTAGATGGCGCCGGGCTTACGCCCGTCATCGAAAAGGAAATCGTCCATTACGAGATCATCCGGTCCCTTGGGAGGAACGGCCTACTTCAAGACATCACTTTTCAAGGCGGGACTTCACTTCGTCTCTGCTACGGATCGCAACGATATAGCGAAGACCTCGATTTCGTTGCCGGCGATAAGTTCGATTCGCTCCCCTTGGACGATTTCTCAAGGACCCTGCGTTGCGATCTGCTGAGATCCTACGATACCGAAGTGAGCGTCAGGGAACCCAAGATCGTCAACGATCTCGATGGCGTCGGGATGCGAAGATGGACGGTTTCCGTAAACACCAACATTGCGCGCCCTGATTTGCCGAAACAGCGAATCAAGCTCGAGATCGCGTCCGTTCCGGCACATACATCCACTGTCCGTCGCGTCGCAGTCAATTATCCCGAGCTCGCCGGAACGTATGACGACCTTGCAATCCGGTGCCAGACACTCGAGGAAATCTTGGCCGATAAGTTGATCTCATTCTCAGCCACCGATACGCATATCAGGCACCGCGACCTCTGGGACATTCCCTGGATCGTCCGTGAGCAGGAGATCGATTTCCCTGCCGTAGCCGCACTCGTCGCGGCAAAGCACGGTGACTACCTCTGTCCCGTGCCCCTTTCCAGCATGATCGCCGTCGGCATGCAACGCGCACACGTCTGCTATGCCGACGGGTCATTCACCGGGCAGATGCAGCGTTTCCTAACCCCCGCCGTTCTCAACCGCACGCACGATTTCGATAATCACTGCGATGCCCTCAACGCAATCGTCGAAAAGTGCTACGGCCGCGTCGCCGCCTCCCTCGGCATCTCGGATCAGGTCGAGCATGCCAGGCGCAGGCTCGCAACCGAGATATCTTCGGGATCGATTTCGTCCGCCGTGCTACCGAAAAGGACTTTGGGGCTTTCTTAAATTGGGCAATCGAAACCAGTCTATACCTTGATCAGGGAGCGCTCAATTGCGGGGCAGCGGGTTATCGGTCGGATGTTTCAGGGCTCGTCCTATGGTTACCGATTCGATCGCCATCAGTAGAATGCATCCGGTTCTTTTGCGCCCTTTGATCCATTGCATCGCGAACATAGCACCTGCAAATTTGACTCAACCGTCTTTCCGCCCCTAGCTACGGGAACTATATGGTCGATTTGCAGGCCTACCCTATCAGGCATGTATTTACCACAGTTCTGGCAAGTGTAGCTGTCCCTTTCCATGATCTTCAGCCTAAGTTTTTTCGTCATCTGCTTGCGTTGATTCTTGCTGTGATAGCTTTTCAAGTCAGTTTCAAAACCTATTGCCCGAAGCTGCCGATATCTTTCCAGCAACCAGTCCACATCTACCCCAATTGCCCTTTCGGTCATGCTGACTTGATAAGACGTCCTGACGTAATTCTTTTGAGTGTATCTAGTGCTGTTGCGATACAATTCAAACTGAAATTCATGTTCGTCGTCTATAGCGACCCGGAACTGTTTCTCCCGATGTTTCCTAAAAAACGATTGCCGGACCTTGCCTTTTGAAGCGGCCTTCCATTTTTGAACGACTAGGGCATGGTTGTCGATCAGGTTCTCGAAATCGTTTCCATAGCTGCATATATACAGGTCGATATAGTCCTCGATCTTCGGTAGTCTCTTTCCAGTCACATTGAACTGCTTGCGATAGTAGGGATATTGGAATGGATTTACATTCCACCAGGCTGCAATTACGATTACTACAATAGGCAGCAGTATTAACGATGTGTAGATAGCTGTATACATTGCCATCGGTTCCTTTATTTGTGATGCTTACATCGTTGCTATTCCAGATAACGGTTTCCCTTGCCGCAATTGCAGTTCTCGCATAAGGTCTGGAGGTTGGACATCACCGACTTGCCGCCGCGCGATACGGGGACAATATGATCGACGTGGAGCTTCACGCCGTCCTCGCGGCCTCGTCCACAGCGGACGCAATGGAAATCATCGCGGCGAAGTACGTTGTAGCGCATTGCCCTTGTGACCTTTGCGTGCTCGGCGTCGTTTGCCATGCGGCGGTCCTGATACTCCAAACGCCGCTTCTCACGTGCCCGCTTTCGTTTCGCCTGCTTGTGATCTTTAATAAGCATCGTGACGACAGTTTCAATGCCCCAGAGAACCATAGCGAAAATTATAATAGGCTTTAGGGCTTCCACCATTGCGTCCATTTGGGTTCCTCTTTCTTTTTGGCGGTGGGTATTCGCGGATTGCGCCCGGTGTCCGGGCGCCCGCTGGGGGCCGATCTGGCTCCCGCCGGTTTCCGGCGGGGGACGCATAATCATCGGGTGGCGTCAGTCCTTCTCGGTCTGGCGGTATACTCGAAGCTCCCACTGCTTGCGCTCGACTTTCGCAACGGCGTCCAGGATGAAGCCCGTGGTAAGTGAGAGCGCTGCCATGAACATGAGCGCCGCGGCAAGGATGGCGGTCGGGAACCGGGGCACGAGGCCGGTAGCAAGGTATTCGGTCACCACCGGCATGCCGGCACACAGGCCGCCGATGCAGAACAGCAGGGCGACCAGCGAGAAGAACTTCAACGGGCGGTAGTCCTTGAACAGGGTGCCGATCATGGCGATCACCTTCAGCCCGTCCCTCACGGTGTTCAATTTCGAAACCGAGCCCTCGGGGCGGTCCCGGTATTCCACGGGGACATCGGCGATCCGCCAGCGGCGGTCGACGGCGTGAATCGACAGCTCCGTCTCAATCTGGAAGCCCTCGGACAGGACCGGAAAGGTCTTCACGAACGGCCTGGACATCGCCCGGTAGCCGGTCATGACATCCTCGAAACCGTAGCCGTATATCCACCTGATCATGGCGCGCACGAGGTCGTTGCCGAATCCATGGAAGGCGCGCTTGTTCTCTTCGGCGTAGATGCCGTTGGAAAGGCGGTCGCCCACTACCATATCTGCCTCGCCCGCGAGGACGGGAGCGCAGAGGGAGCGCGCCGATTCCGCGGGGTAGGTATCGTCGCCGTCGACCATGAGATAGCAGTCGGCGTCGATGTCGCGGAACATCTGCCGGCAGACGTTGCCCTTGCCCTGGCGCGGCTCGTGTCTCACGATTGCGCCGCGGGTGCGGGCGATCTCGGCGGTGCCGTCGGTCGAGTTGTTGTCGTAGACGTAGACGGCCGCCTCGGGCAGTTCGCGGCGGAAGTCGTCGACGACCTTGGCTATCGTCGGCGCCTCGTTGTAGCACGGGATGATCACGGCGATTTCGTGATGGGTTTCGGGTTGCGGCATCTTCGACTTCCCTAATCGGTGTCCAGGTAGGTGCACGGGACGCTCACGTAAGTGCCCTGGTGGTCCAAAACCTTGATTTGGTCGCAGGAGGAATCGATAACGTTCGCATGGGCGATATCGGGCGGCAGGCGAAACAGGCCCTCATGGTCGATATAGGCGGCGCAACACGTCCAGCCGCCTTTGCGAATGATGACGAGCTCGCGGACGCTGGTCTCGTGTCGGCAGTATTCGATAACGGTCATCGGTCTACTCCTTGCCTTTGCCGGACAGATTCTTCTCGATCTGCTTCAGCAGCTCGAGCTTCTGGGCCTCGATCTCGTTGTGCTTGCGCAGCTCGCCGCCGATCCCATCCAACCTGTCCTTGATGTTGATCAGGCCACCTACATCTACGTACATTTCGAGTTCCCTTCCCTCGGGTGCGATTCCATGTTCGGGGTCGCCACGATGGATGCGCCCCAATGTCCCGACTTCTACCCGCGATGGAAAAATCTATTCGCTGAACGGGGCGGATATTGAAAAAGGCACCCGATTTCCGGGTGCCTTGGAATAGGCGTTGGGAGCCCCGCCGGTCTCCGGCGGGGCTTTGGATGGATGGACGGCCGTCCGGTATTCTCATAGCGTGTCGGCAGATTGCAGCGTCCATGCCGCTCCACTGCCGTCTTGTAGTTCGTTTTCCCACTTTAATCAATATACACGAGGTATTGCCGCAAACGGGCAGGTGGAGCGCCCGAGGCGGCCGCATTGCCGCCGCGGGCATCGTCGCGGTCGCTTTCTAGAAGAGATCAGCGAACATCGAATCGTCTTCCTCGTAGTCGTCACTGTCATCGTCGTCGTCACCGTCTTCATCTTCGCCGGGGTCCCCGTCGGGACCCCCGCCATCTCCGTCCGGTCCCCCATCGGAACCCGAACCGCCATCGGCCTCGGCGGACTCGATTTCCGAACCGCCGGGTTCGCGGGCGCTCTCGGTCTCCGCGTCGTCGGTTTCCGCGTCTCGGGACGGCTGCGGTTCGCTTTCGGTCACGGCATCGTCGGCATCGGGATCGTCCGAGACGGTGCCGCCGCCGCTCACCATGCCGCCCGCGGTCTTCATGGCTACGAGCGCGCCGCCGAAGGTCATGAGCTCCATGTGCGCGTACTGCTCCGGATCGACCACGACCGTGGGCTCGGGGCGGAGCTCCATGAGGTTTCGGTCGCCGCGCGTCCAGGCTCCGCGGGTCCACGTGATGCCCGAGTCCAGGTCGCTCCAATCAATCAGGTCGTCGGCCATGAGCATGCCATCGCCGAACGAGAGCACGGTCGGCACGATCGTCTCGTAGCTGCCGGACTCATAGTAGACGCAAAGGCCCTGCCCGTGGTCGCCCATGAAGTTGCCGCTGTCGTCGAACAGCACCTCGAACACTGCCGGGGCCAAACGCGACCCGTCCTCGGTCCTCACGAGAATCGGCTTGCCGTCCGCATAGACGCCATCGATGGCGTCCAACTCATCCGGCTCGATGATCGTCACGGCGCGCTTGAGGAGCTGCATGTCATCGCTGGTGGTGATGAACACGCTGCGCTCAAGAAGCACGCCCTGGTTCAGGTAGTCGGAAATGTCGAGGAAGTCGTCCTCGAGCATGATGCCGCTGTGCAGGTCCATGCGCGTCGTCTCGATCACGCGGGTCCTGTCGTGCATCTTCACGATGATGTTCACCGTCTATCTCCTTCTCGTGTAGTTAGCCGGCGTATAGCCGTCGTCCTCGATGTCGTCTCGGGTCTGCGCATATGTCCGCGCGTCCCTAGCGTTGTCTTCGTCCCTCTTCTCGAGCTCGAGATTCTTGACCTTCGGATGCGAGTTCAGGAGCGCGTTGACGTCCGCGATGGTCGGCTCGCCGCCGAGGCTGTCGATGTCGGCCTGCGCGATGACGCCGGACTCCACGAGGTCTTCGAGATATTTCATCTGCTTGTCGGTCGCGGGGCGTTGGAGGTAGGGCTTCCATCCGGGCTTCGCCCTCTTGTCCGTCTCGCCGGTTGCGGCGACCATCACGGGAGCGTCCTGCACCCATTCGCTTCCGGCCATGCCGTATGCCGAGCGCTCCGCGCGCAGATCCTCCTCGCGCTGCTCACTGATGATCTTCGCCTTTGCACGTTCGTGGTCGCGCTCGATCTGCTTGATCCTGTCCGGCGTGAGCGCGCCGGCTGCAATCGCCTCCGAATAGGCCTTGCGATAGCGGACGTACTCGCGCGTCAGCTCGGCGGTCTGCTCGGCGGTGATGACCTTGGCGCCGCGCCCGTTGCGCCCGGAGCCCTTCTGCCTCTCGCCGCGGCCCCTCACATCGGTGGGGCCGACAGGCATCTGCGATGATGCCAGGACATCGACCGCGGCGGAAAGACGGCGCGAGCGGTTGCGGATGTCACCTGCCGCCGAAGCGAGGTTCGCGGCATCTGCCTTGACGCCGTCGCGGCGCGCGAGAAGGTCCGTATAGGTCGTATCGGTAAGCACGATGCCGCGCTCGGCCATCCACTTGCGGATCTTTTCCATCTCGCGGAGCTCGTCGGCGTTGTCCTCGCGCCATGCCGCGAGCGCGCCGGAGCTTTCCGGGCGCACGGTCAGCTGCGCGGCGCAGGCCGTGTATACCTCGACCTGGCGGATGGCCTCGGCTGTCTGCTCGGCCTCAAGCTTGAGGGCGTCGGTTCTCGCGTCGAGTGCTTCGACCTCGGCGGCGAGGCGTCTGGCGTCGGCCGCCATGTCCGCGTAGCTGAGGTAGCCGCGCTCGCGGATGATGTTCACGGCATCGGCCGCGGCGGCGAGGCGCGCGGCGGAGCGCTCGATCCTCTTCGACCGCTCGAGGTTGTTGGACGCGACCGCCTCGAAAGTCATGGGCGGCAGGACAACGTCCGGGACAAGGTCCTCGGCGCACATCTTCACGTTCGGGCGCTGTCCCTCGAGACGCACGGCAAGACGGTCACGCAGTCCCTCGACCGTATAGGAGTCGTCCAGCTTGTAACCCTTCACGGGATGCCCTTTGCCCTCGGGCGGGTAGAACGTCAGCACGCCGCGGCGGTTGACGTTGATGCGGTATCCCTTCTTCGCCAGGCGCCTCTCGAGCGCGGGCCATGTACGGCAACCCTGTAGGGCCGACTCGATATCGTCGTGCATCGCGTCGGTCCATAGCTTCTTCCCGCTGTACCGTGCGCGGCGCTGGGCGTCCGTCACATGCCGGCGAGCCGGGCGCGCCTCCTGCAAGACGACCTCGCGGCGACGGTCGGGGCGCGGCGTGCGCGCGTACCAGGCACCGTCCTCGTCTCTCGAGAACTTGAAGTTGTCGAACGCCGAATAGCCGTAATCGCGGCAGATGCGCTGGAGCTCCATCGCGTCGGCCTGCACGTCATCGTCGTCAAGGTGTATCTTCCTGCCGTCCACAGGATTGACGGAATTGACCACGATATGCGCGTGCGGGATGCCGTTGTCGATGTGGGTCTCGATCACCCACTGGTATCCACTGTAGCGCTCACGCACCCAATCGTATGCCAGCGTATCGACCGCTCGGGCATCCAGGCCGTCCTCGGGGTCGGGCGAGATCACGAAATGGTAGTACTTGCGCCCCTTGTCCTTACCGAACATCTGGCGCGTCTCGTTCATCCGCTCGTCCCAGTCGCCGCCGTCCAACTCGATTGAGCTGGAACGGAACGTCACGGCGCGGCCGTTGCGCGCGAGGTAGTCCTTTATCTGCTTGCAGCCGCCGAACTTACGGGCGAGCGTCTTGAGCATCGCCATGCTAGCGCTCAACTTCCGACTGCCGCCTGAGTTGCATCATGAGGCCGCGCGTCTCCGCGAGCGCCTTGCAGTAGGGGTCCTTCAGGGTCGCGACGAAGTTCTCGATCTGCCCGATCAGCTCGCGTCGGCGCTCCTTGCTCACATCGGGCATGTCCTGTAGGAGGACCAGTGTGTTGGCCGCGCCGGTGAGCTGGTTCAGGTTCACGCCTTGCTTGTTGAGCTCGTAGAAGAACTTCTGAAAGAAATCGGGGTCGCCGATGTAGTACATGGGCGTATGGAGGATGCGGTCGACCATGAAGCGCGATTGCGTCATGCCTGCCTTCTTGGCAGCGGACCTGATGAAGGTATCTTCGTAGGGCGTCACATTGAAATGCTTCTGCACCGTGCGATGCTCGGTGTCGAGAAATCCTTCCAGCGCCTCCTTCACATCCACGCGTTCACCGCCGGGCAGCTTCGCCAGCGTGAACTCCTGCTTGCCGTAGATCGCCGTCTCGCGGATGAAGTCAGAAACGGTCATGCCGGCGAGTTCCGCCTTGGCGCGAACCTTATTCAGTTCGGTTTCAGTCAGGCGAACGCGGATGTAGCGTTCCCTGCTGTCCCTGCTGGCTGGCAAAGTCTCTCCTATCTCCTCGCGCACCAGTGCGCGACCCCGGTCCAAGGGCGGAGCCCTGGCAAGCGCCGGAGGCGGGCTGGTTTCCGTCGGCGGGCTGTGCCAGGCGTCGGAAATCTGACCGACTTCGGCGGCATACTTGTGGCCACATCTACGATGGGGGTACAAGTATGCGTCTCTTGCGAAGTTTTCAGTATCCTACCCCTATTTGCCTGGGTTTAAACCGGTTTGCACCGGTCATCCGATGCCGTTATACCGTCCGCGTTTCGGCTGTCCCTCGTCTCTTTCGCGACGAACGGGACGCTGCTCATCTGTTGCAAGTCCGATACGGCTCGGATACCGTCACGGCCGTATAAGTTATTTTCAGCGATGAGAAGGAGGGTCATATGGATGCTGACGATTGTGCCCATATCATCGAGGGGGTGGCCGCCGTGCTCGATCTGCTCGCGGCCGATGGCGATGACGTGGACGACCCGGCGCCGATCTACGAGCTGCTTGCGGAGAGATGTCGGCATGTCCGCGTGGCACTCGAAGTTATGACGGGGTGCGAGTAGCCTGCGCGCCCGATCGCGGCAGGAGTCTTGCGCGCGGGCGCGTGTCCAGCGTCTCGGTGCGCGCCGACCCGATACCTCCCGGCTCCGGCGGGCGTGCATCGAGGCGGGGCGGGGCCTGGCCGTCCGTGTCCGCCGCGAGCGTTTCCGCTCGCTTTCCATCGTTGTCCGGTCAGTGTTCCGGGCGTTGCGTCGCGACATGAAAAAGGCCGCCACCGTGTTCCGGTGGCGGCCTCTCGCCCGGCGACCCTCGCCAATGCGAGGTCTACGCCTTCTTGTCCGCGAGACGTTCGTAGTCGTCGCTCGAGAGCACCACGGCATACACGGCGCCGTCCTTCATCAGGTACGCCATGCCGTTGCGCTCGATGCGGCGCTCAATCTCGGCCTGCGGGTCGCTGACGCCGCCGAGGTCGACGCTGGACTCCATCAGGCGTCTGATGTCGTCCATCGTCAAGTTCTGCATCTGCTCGGTGAACGCTTGGCGCTTCTGGCGGGCGCGGCGCTTCTCGCGCTTCTCGGTCGCGGCCGTCTTCTTGGCAGCCTCGGCTGCGCCGTCCGCAGTCGAGGCCTTCGGCTTCTCGGTCGCGGTCGGCTCGATGTCGTACGGGACATCGCTATCGGTATCGAACATATTCTCCCTCCCCTCTGGTCACGTCGCCGGCATTACCATTCGATGCTACCCAAAAGCGCCCGGTCCCAAACGCCGGCCGCCGTATCCGTAGTCCTGCAATTGCGCGGGCCGTTTCCGCCGCCTGTTTCGCGCGTTGCGCAAAAAGGATCCCCGCCATCGGTTCCGATGGCGGGGATCTGTGCTACTTGAAACCGCGACGGTGCGAGCCGGCGGTCTTCATGTGGCATCCGGCATGCCCTATGACTATCAGCTCGTTTTCCCGATCGATGTAGAAGTGAAGGCGGAAGGTGTTCTTCTGGCTCCTCCCCTTGATGTGGGCGGAGATGTCGACGGTTCGGCCGCCGTAGTTCCTCTCGCGCATCTTCATCAGATCGGCGCGCGCCCTGGTGGCGCTGCTCTCGCTGAAGGTGAGCTCGTATCCCGTACGGCGCTGGAACTCGTCTGCGACCCGGCCCTCGCAATCGTCGTCCTCGAACAGGAGTCCGTAGAGCGCCGTCGCGGCGCCACGGACGATATCCCACTCCTCGGCGAGGTTGCCGTCGTATGATTTGGCCGAGTCCATTGCCTCGGGAAGGACGACGATGCGGTCGGGCCAGATGGAGCGCGCGAGCTTCAGGAGGTCCGCCAGGTCGCGCGGGATCACCTGGAGGCATTCGGCCACCCTCGCGGCCCCGTCGTCGTGCGACGGCGCCGCGCACTGCGCCGCCTTGCGCTCGAGCGCGCGCTTCTCGCCTTCGAGGCGCTGGACGGTCCTCGTGAGCTCGTCCACCTTTGCCGTGGCGTCGGAATAGCTCCGCTCCTGGTCCGTCGCGATCTCCTCCCATGCCTCGGCGTCGGATCGCAGGCGCGCGATCTCCGCGCGCAGGCCGTCGATGTCGGCTACCGGCTCGGCGGGCGCCTTCGTCCGCGCACGCAGGCGCTCGATTCGCTCGCCCTGTCGCTCGCTCTCCGCGCGGCTGCGCAGCCACAGCACGTCGCCAATCCCGGCGACGTCGCCCGGTCGGCTGTCGATGCCGCGACCGAGGCCCTGCATGAGGACGTTGATGAAACCGTCGCGGCCGCCGGCGGCATAGCGCTCGACCCTGTGGCGCGTGAAGAGCGTGCACGCGGACAGCGAGTCCTCGGTCGACAGGTCAATTCCCGGGCGGTACACCATCACGGCGCTGCGCCCGATCCTGTAGCGCCCGGCCGGTGTCCGGTCGGGCAGCAGGTCGCGGAACGCCTGCACCAATGCGCCGTCGCGCATGTCGATGACGTATACCGTAGCCATGCCGACGAGCTTCGATGCGAGCTCGGTGGCGTCCCACACAGGTGTCTTACCGTCGTCGTCGGTCGTCATGAGGACGATCGGCAGGCAGCGCGCGCGATCGGTCAGGCTCGGCATGAAATCGCGCTTCAGCGCATCCGCGTCAAGGTATATCTCCTCGACGCTCACGCGCGACGCGCCGATCCTCACGTCTAGCTTTCCGCTCGCGAGGATATCGCGCACGACGCGCGGCACGGACGGCAGCGGGTTGCGCTGGTATCCGAAAAAGCCGTTCACGGCGTAATGCGATACCTGCACGTTGAGGATGCACCCGCCGTCTCCGGCGGGTGCGAGGCCGATCCTCGTGTGCCAGCGGCGGCGCGAGAACTCGCCGTCGAGCTCATCGGCCTCGACCGCCCATGCCGCGCCTTGCGCGCCGGATAGGCCGAGAAAGCGGACGGCCTTGGCGGCGTCGGGCTCGTCAGCGGCCGTCCAGCCCGCGGGCACCGCGATGTCCGCGGCGCCCTCCGGTACGTCCAGGTCCTTGGCGTGCAGCCAGCCCATGACGATCTCCTTCACGGCCTCGGCCGCGTCCGCGCCGTCGGCCGCTGCGACCTCGAAGCGCGCGCGGTAGTGCGGTGTCTCTCCCGATATGGTCCTCAGTACGGGAGCCAGGGCGGGAGACGCGGGGCGCTGGACTGGGACGGCGGCAGGTTCGGGCAGCTGTGCGGCCTGCACTCCCCGGCCCCTCAGCACCCTTCAAATGGCCTCCTTGAACGGGGCCTCCATAACGTCGTAGACGGTATCGGGCGACGTCACCTTCGCGACCTGCTCCAGGGCGCGCATCATGTCGTTCGCGTCGCCCTCGTTGCGGAATACCATCACCGGGACCGTCCCCAGATCGCCCGTGCACATGAGCGTGTAGCACCTAGCCGGCTCCGTCTCCGGAGCCTTTGTCCCCGCGGCCGCCGTCTTCTGTCCGTCCGTTTTCGATACCTTCTGCATTTCCGTCTCTTCCTTCCCCGTATCCTGTGACTGTCGCGCGGCATCGGCCTCCGATGCCGCCTTTCGCGCCTGGCGCCTCTTCGCCTTCCTGTCGCGGCGTTCCATCGCACGGCGCTCCTCGCGGTTTAACGGGCGCCTCGCAGTCCCCATACCGTCATCGATGCTGCCCTCGCAGGCTTCCCTGGCCCCATCCTCAGCGAGGTCGAGGCCTTCCGCCTCCACCCACGAATCGAACTTCGCGACCGCCTCGCCTTGCGTACAGCGGTACGTTCTGATCATGAACTTGGCGTTGGGCATACGGACATGCCCCTCATAGCAGCTGTCCTCCAGCTTCCACAGCCCGGCGCGGTAGCGGTCGCCCTTTATCAGCTTACGAGTCGACATGGATCGCCCCTTTCATCACCGGAGCGCCATGTCCTGCGGCGACCATGGGGGCGCCGCAGGACGGGCAACGCGTGCACACCGATACGGTCACGCGTGCGCCGCATCGCCCGCAGGTGTAGGAATACAGGGCGCGGTCTCCGCGCTCCGTGCGCTCCGGGGACGCCATCAGCGAGACCGGGGCAATCAGGTCGGCCAGGCGCATCGCCGCGATTTGGTAGGAAGATCGATCCGACCACCCCTTGATATCCAGGGCAGCGAGGATGCGGGCGGTGAAGCTGTCGGCATCCAGCGTGTCGGTGGCGCGCGCCTGGCGGCGGAGGCCGGCGAGACAGCCTAGCTCGCCGCACGTCATCCCGTCGGCGTCCGGCATCGCCTCGCGGGCCGCCGCGAGCCTCACAACCGCGTGCAAGCAGCCCAGATAGCCCAGACGCCCGGCGACGTCCACGGCATCGCACACCTCCTCGGCGAAACCCGCACAGTCCATGTGGTGGACGCGGGCCGCGACGGCCTGGAGTCGCAGGGCGGTGCGGACGCGCCCGGCATCGGCATCCATCTAGGCCTCCTTCTTGCCGA
>CATYJC010000052.1 GCA_958407555.1 uncultured Collinsella sp.
TGATGGTGTTGACCTTGTGCTCAAAGACGTCGTCCTCGGTGTCCATGGTGGTGTGACCGGTCCAAGGCTCGAGCGCCACAAACGGGGCGTCGTTGGCGGCAGACCACACGCCGATGTACTTAAAGCCCTCAAAGTCGATCTTGACGCCGTGGCCCGACTTGCGACCGCGCAGCGTGAGCGTGGAGGCCGGGGTATCGGTGAACATGATGGCATCGTTATCGAAGCTGCGGTGCGTGATGGGCAGCACGTCCGAGTTGTCGGGGGCCTTGTAGCTGCCCTCGAACGTCATGAGGCCATCGGGCGTGATGACGGGGGCCTCGTTAGTCCAAGCCTCGGTAAACGCCAGCTCGTAGTCCTCGAACGCCTCGTCCTCGGCACCGGGGGCGGGCACGTTGAATGCGGGGTGGCCGCCCACCGAGAACGGCAGGTCCACGTCGCCGGTGTTGGTGACGGCAAAGGTCTGCGTGAGGGTGGCGTCGCCGGTCAGGGCATAGGTCATGTTGAGCTTAAAGTGGAACGGGAACGCCTTGAGAGACTCGGGCGTGTCGGTGAGCTCGTAGGTAACGGACGAACCGTCCTCCGACACCCCGACGATCTTATGCTCGACAATGCGCGCGATGCCGTGGCGCGCCATCTCGCAGGTGCCGGCGGCAGACGTCGCCGTGTTGTTGCGCAGCGATCCCACGATGGGGAACAGGATAGGCGCGTGCTTGCCCCAAAAGGCCGGGTCGCCCTGCCACAGATACTCGTTGCCGTTGAGGGCAAGGCTCGTGAGCTGAGCGCCCATGGAATCGATGGCCGCGGTGAGGCCGCCGCGCTTGATGGTAGTGACGGTGGACATACTACTTCCTCCAATAGTAAACAACGGTGTCGAGGGCTATTGTCCCACTCTTGGCGGCGGGACGGGACGGCAGGCGCAGTTATTGAGCAATAGCGTAAAGGTCGAACCCGCCCTGCGGCGTGGTGTCGACCGTATCGGGCGCCTGTGAATTAAAACTCACCGGAACCATGCGCTTTGAGGCGCGGTAACGCGTGCCGTCGGTGGCGACGGGCGGCTCATCGACCGTGAGCTCGTAGTCGCCGGGCTTGAGCTCGATGCCGTCACCTTCGGAATTGACGTATTGGTACTCGTCGATTGCTTGCCCCTTGAGCGTGCGGCCCACGATATGGACGAGCATTTGGCTGTCGCCGCGCGCGGTATCCCACGTCGCGCCGTCCTTAACCTCGACTGACACATGCACCGAGCGCGTGCGGCTGAGCGATTGCTCGACGGACATCTCGACCTTGGCGGCGTCTTGGCGCTGCTGCTCGACATGGCCCCAGATGCTGCCGATTGCCGAGCAGGCGATAACGCCGGCCATGAAGGCGATGAGGATGGGGCCGAGCGGAGAGCGGCGACCCGCGTCTTCCTCATGAGCCAGGTCGGGGCGATGCGTTGGCGCAGGCGCCTGAGCACCCTGCGCGGGCACGTCGAGAATGCTGAAAGATGCCGTACTGCCGGGGTCGATGTTATGGCGCGGCTGCGGGGTCTTTGCCGGCGAGATGGACATGTCGGCTGGCTCACCCAGTGCGGCCGTGGCATCGGCCTTTGCCTCGTCGGCCTCGGCTTGAGCCCAGGCCTGTTCAAAAGTCAGGGGCTCGGCGGCATCGGGGGCGGCGTCCGTCTCGACGGCATCGTTGCCGGTCTCGTCCTCGTCGCTCGACACGTCACGCGGCGACGGCTCGTCCCACTCCTCGTCCGGAGCCTCGCCCTCGCTATACCACCATTCAAAGTTATCGATATCCATACGGGGCGCCCCTTAGGCCTCGCAAATAAACACTTGCTAGCCTTATACCCCCAGATAGCGCCGGAGCTCGCCGGCACAGACAGGAAAACTGTCACAACATTCGGCGCTTTTCCTCGTTTTCGAGATTTTCGCCGAATGTTGTGACGGCTTGGGCGACTGGCTGGCAGAGCAATGTGACAAAGGAGCTGCCCCTTTGTCACATTCTGCTAGAGTTGCAGGGATTGAATCCCGCCTATTCATGCGACATTGGAGTGACAACCTTGACCGCCGCAACCACGCCTAAAAGTAAGCCAACCGCCGCCGCGCTCTCCCCCGCGCGCACCAAGCTCTGCCTGGCGCTGCTCGTGCTGTTGGGATTCTCGCTCGGCTGCTCCGAGTTCGTGGTCATCGGTATCGAGAGCGACTTGGCAACGGAACTCGGCGTATCACTTGCCACTGCGGGCCAGCTCATCAGCGTGTTCGCGCTCGTCTACGCTATCGCTACGCCGGTGCTTGCGCTTGGCACGGGGCGGTTCCGCCGCTACCAGCTGCTCGTGTGCTACAGCATCGTCTTTGTGCTCGGCAATTTGGTTATGGCGCTAGCACCTAACTTCCAAGCGCTCTTTATCTCGCGCATTGTCCTGGGCTCCGTCTCGGGCGCACTGCTCGCCGTGGGTGTGACGTACATCCCCGAGCTGCTGTCCCCGCAGCAAACCTCACTCGCCATCTCGGTCGTGTACGGTGCGTTTTCCGTGGCAATGGTCTTTGTCACTTCGATCGGCAAGTTTGTGGCCGACACGCTCGATTGGCACGTGGCCATGTACGGCACGCTGACCTTTGCCGTTCTGATCTGCGGAGCGCTCGTGGCGTTTATGCCGCGCGCTGGGCAAACCGACGAGCCTGCCACCTTTCGCGAGCAGGCGGGGCTGCTACGCGAGCCGAGCATCATCACCGGCATGCTCATCTTCTTGTTTGGCGTGGGCTCGGTCTATGTGTTCTACGGCTACGTGACGCCTTATCTTGAGCAGGTGCTGGGCATGGGCACGGTCGAAGCCAGTACCACGCTTATGGCCTACGGCGTGTTCTGCCTGATCTCGAACATCCTGGGCGGATGGATTGATGCGCGCTTTGGCATGAAGGCGCTGCTTGTGACGTTTGTGCTGCAGGCTGCGGCGTTGCTCGGGCTGTTTGCTGTGGGCGGCACCATGCCGCTCGCGCTGGTCTTTGTCTTTAGCCTGGCGATGCTCATGTACCTGTTCTCGGTATCGTGCATCACGCACTTTATGGACGTGGCTCGTAGCCGCCATCCCAAATCGATGGTGCTCGCAAGTTCGGTTGAGCCCATGGCATTTAACGTCGGCATCTCGTTTGGCACCGCAGTGGGCGGTGCCGTGGTAAGCGGCGTTGGCATTGCGTACGTGGGCGCAGTGGGTGCCGCGTTCTCGCTTGTGGCCTGGGCGCTCACGCTGGTGACGATTAAGTTGGCTCGCTGGGAGCGCAAGCGGGCAAGGGCGTAGGCGTAGATGCGATACTCGAGCTCGATGATGGCGATCGAACGAAAATCGCATATGCAACGTGTACTGTTTATCTGTAACGGCAACATCTGCCGCTCGACGATGGCCGAGTCGGTGTTTACCGAGCTCGTGCGCCGCGCTGGGCGCGAGGCGGAGTTTGTCATCGATTCCGCGGCGACCTCAACCGAGGAGATCGGCAACCCACCGCACCACGGTACCGTTGCCAAACTACGCGAGGTTGGGATTCCCGTCGTCGCACATCGCGCGCGTCAGATGCGTCGCGCGGAGTATGGCGACTGGGACCACATTGTCTATATGGATGCTGAAAACGCGCGTGGCCTGCGTCGCATCTTTGGCGACGACCCCGACGGCAAGATTACGCGCTTGCTCGATTGGACCGATCGCCCCGGCGACGTGGCCGATCCCTGGTACACCGGCAATTTCGACGCCACCTACCGCGACGTGCTCGACGGTTGCACCGCTATGCTCGAGCAACTGTAGGCAAGCGAGGTCGTGGGCCACGCCTTCGGCGCGAAACGAGCGTGGATAATCTCCTGCATACAGATTGAGCGTGGATTTTCTCCCACTTTGAGCGTTCAAGGGCGCCCTAAACGGGAGAAAATCCACGCTCATTATCTCGGGATAGCGGATACGACCAAGGGACTGCCCCCTTTGTCACATTCGGGACTGGCCCTAGACCGGCTTGACCTCCAGCTTTATCCCCTCGGCACGGGCGTCACCCAAAACATCCGAAAGGGCCCAAGTCGCATATAGCGGCAGATAGAGAACGGCTCCGTTGCGCTCAACGTTGCCTCTCGAGAAAACAATTCCGAGCCTTACGCCATATTCGGCAGTATCAAGCACATGACCGAGCGCAGCGTGCGCGTGGTAATAGGAGCCCGATTTGACCTCGATTGGAACGGCCGTCCCATCCGGTCCGTCGACCACAAAGTCCACTTCACCGCGCTTTTTTGTCTGATAGTAGTAAAGCTGGCGATTTTGGGCAGCCAGCTGCTGGGCCACCACGTTTTCGTAAATGCCGCCCAGATTGGGCTCCTTGCTATCAAGATACGCCGCTTGGGCGACTCCAACGGGGTAGCGCGCCATCAACATGCCCGTATCCGATTGATATAGCTTGAACTGCGATGGCCGCGCCGTCTTGAGCAGGGGCGATTTTGGCTCGGTTACGATATCGGCCTTGAGAGCAACGCCGGCATCGACAAGCCAGACAAAATCTCGCTGGTACTTGTCGTAATGCGCCTTGGGGTCAATGGAATTGAGCACGAAGCGTTTGTTTTCGCCCTCGAGCATAATAGGGAGCTGATCGTAAATGCTCTGCACCTGAAGGGCTCGCCCGCTTGCATACTTAGAGATATCCCGCCGGTACTGTTCGTTGAGCTCTGACTGTAGCTGACGAACAGAGGCAAGGTCGCCCCGCGTGTCAAGGAAACGTTGCACGACCTCTGGCATTCCGCCGACAACGGTATAGGTCCTGAAGTTTGCCATCATCGCGTCATGAATGTAATCAGGAATGGGCTTCTCGCTGATACACGCGTCGCGTATCGTTTGGCGAGCTCCCTCGCTCACCCCGATCGCCCAGCAAAACTCCTCAAAATCAAGCGGGAACATCCTAAGCTCGTGAACATATCCCACGGGATAGGACCTAACGCCCTTGAACTGGGTCCCGAGCATTGACCCCGAAAACGCCCAGCGGCACCTCCCATCCTCAACAAGGAACTTTGCCATCGTCATGATGTCGGGGACCTCTTGGACCTCATCGATAAACACGAGCGTTTTGCCTGGCGCTATCGGCTTTCCCGAAAGAAGCGTCACCCTGCTGATGAAATCATCGGCATTTCGCGCCTCGAGAAGAGCATCTTTTGCCTGGCGATTTTCCATGAGGTTGAGCTCGATGTAGGTTGCATGGCTGGCTTTGCCAAATGCGCGAATCGAATAGCTTTTGCCGATCTGGCGAGAACCCGTAATGAATAAGGCCTTTTGCTCGGCAGACTTCAGCCAACGCTCCAGCTCTGCCGCTATTTTCCTACGCAGCATAGGCTCTCCCCTCAGTGTCATCAAATGAAATGCAAAGTTTTATACGCTTGATTATCGATGAAACGCAGAATTTTTAGAACCTAAAATCTGATGAAATGCAGAGATTTGAGATTATAAGCAAAAAGAAGGGACACCACCCGCGAATGTGACAAAAGAACTGTCCCTTTGTCACATTGCGCTCAGCTACTCGTCGACGACCTCGGCAAGCCAAACGTTCAGCGTATCGACCTCGGGGCAGCAGAACTTTGCCGTACCGGGCTCGTTGCCAGGCACGGTTCCGCCGTAGCGCAGGATATCGATATAGGGAAAGCCCACATGGCAGGCCATGGCGCACATCTTGCCGCGGTCTCGGTCGAAGTCAAAGACATCGCCCGGCTTATGACCATGGTGGCAGCGACACGCACCCAGCTGGTCCACGCAGCTCACGCGGATACGCGGACGCTTGCCCCGCGGCGCACCGAGCGGCTTGCTCTCGCCCGCGGGCTTGGCGCCGCCCTCGCTGGCGTTACTCATGGTCAATCACATCCAGGCAGGCCTCGATGGGAAGGCCGGCCGACTTGTCCTCTTGGTCGGCATTGCGCTCGATAAGCTCGGCCACCACACGCATAGCGTCGGTCGTCGCACGTTGCAGGCTCCAGCCGGCCATAACGCGACCCACGAGCACCGACGAGAACGTATCGCCCGTGCCCGGGAAATACACCGGGATCAGCTCAAAGGGAATCGTAAAGTACTCTCCCGCCACATGGTCGTAGCCGATAACGGCACTCGCCCCGTCGACCTTTGCGCTCGTGATGACCACCGACTTGGCGCCCAGCGCGAGCATGGCATCCACGAGCGTACGAGCCTCGTCGGCCGTAATCTGCTCGGCCATAGGCGTATCGGTGAGCAGACACGCCTCGGTATAGTTGGGCACCGCGTAGTCGGCGCACTCGACCAGGCTGCGCATAAGGCCGATGGTCGACTCGGGCACGCCAGCGTAGAGCCTGCCGTTGTCGGCCATGATGGGGTCGACGAACACCTTGGTGCCCTTTTGCGCGCGGCGGTGGCAAAAGTCCGAGATGATGCGTGCCTCTTCCTCGGTCACGATAAAGCCGGTCGAGATGGCGTCGAATTCAAAGCCGAGCTCCTCCCAGATGGCGAGACTCTGGCGGACATACTCCGTGGTGTCGTGGATGTAGAACTTGGGGTAGTTGAGCGTATCGGAAACGAGGGCCGTCGGCAGGTTGTGGATGCGATAGCCCATGTGCGACAGCACCGGCAGCATAGCAGAAAGCGCGACCTTGCCGTAGCCGCACATATCGTTGATCAGCAGCAGCTGAGTGTTCTTCATGAGTGTCCCCCTTGGGTCGGGCGCGGCGCGACGGCGCCACAGTGCGACTAAGTGTAGCGCAGGGGGCGTTGCGAGCGGGCGCAGGCGCCGCGGAGGCCACATTGTTGCGGAAAGGTTTCGGAAATGGGAGGCAAATCGCGGCGGTAGCGGCACAGTATCTGTCATCTATTTGCTACCATTCCAAAACTATGCCGGATTACTACGATAAACCGCCAGTCTCCAACCACAACAAATTGCACTCCAGCAAAACCGCAGGTAGACAGCTTGTGATTTTCCGAAAAACAATGCCGAGGTCTGAGATTTCGAATTCATCGTAGTAATCCGGCATAGTTTTGGGCAAAGCAACTTCGGAAGGGTGTCACCGCAGCCCAAAATGATCCGTTATCCTCCGTCCCCCACGGATCGACAAAACTATAGGAACACCCAAGTGCCAAAACGACTAGTCGGGCAACGCCGATGTTTTGGCGAAGTCAGCGAAAACCCGTCAGAGCGAGCAAGGTGCCTTGAAACAAGGCGGCATTGACCTTCTGGCCATGCCACCGAAGTTGAAAGGCAGATTGCCGCTCTGGCGGGTTTGCAGCGTCGAGCGGTTACGGCGTTTGGTAAAACGCCGTAACTTAATAAGTTTGGTACCTTGACATTGATTTCTTATGCTCCTAGATTAGTTAGGCACAAAACAATCACTCTACCTAACTAAAGAAAGGAGCGAAGCTTAGATATGTGTGATGAACCACTCGTCCTTCCGCATGAGCCCGGCGGTGACCCGTCGCAACCGGTAGACATATCCGAAGCGGTCAGCGCCGAAGACAAACTCGCCAAGCGCATCCTGAGCGGCCTGGGCTTTTGCGGCCATTACATGCACTTTCATGGCGGAGGCGTGTCCGGTAAGGCGCCCATCGTCTGCCTGCTCGCCAAGCAGCCCACCGGCGAGCTATCCCAACAGGAACTCGGCATGCACTTCGACCTCAAGCCGGGGTCCCTTTCCGAGATCCTATCCAAGCTCGAAATGGGCGGCATCATCGAACGCAGTCGCAATCCCAAAGACCGCCGGCAACTCACCATACGCCTAACCGAAGCGGGATGGGAAAAGGCCCGCGTTGAGCAGGCCGCCCGCATTCGCTTTAGAGAGCAGGCCTTTAGCGCGCTCACCCACGACGAGCGCGAGGACCTCGCCGAAATGCTCGAGAAAATCCGTGTAACCTGGGAGGAACTGGATGATTAAAACCCTCATGGGCAGCATCCGCGACTATATGAAAGTCACCGTTGCCACGCCGTTGCTCGTGCTTGGCGAGGTGCTCTGCGAGATGCTGATTCCATTTATCACCGCCAACCTGATCGACGCCATCAAAGACGGCGCCACCGTAGCCGAGATGCTTCCCACCGCGGGCTTTTTGGTGCTCATCGCGCTGACGTCGCTTGCTTTTGGTGCCGCCGCCGGCGTCACCTGCAGCCATGCGAGCTGCGGCTTCGCCAAGAACCTGCGTCACGACCTGTTCTACAAGATCCAGACGTTCAGCTTTGCCAACATCGATGAGTTCTCGAGCTCCTCGCTCGTCACGCGCCTGACCACCGACATCAACAACGTGCAGCAGGCCTTTATGATGATCATCCGTATCGCCGTGCGCGCGCCGCTAGTATTGATCTTCGCCTTTACCATGGCGTTTATCATGGGCGGCAGCGTTGCCATGGTCTACCTGGTCATCATTCCGCTGCTGGGCTTTGGGCTGTTCTTTATCATCTTTAAGGTACGCCCCATCTTCTCGCGCGTGTTCCACAAGTACGACGCCCTTAACGAGTCCGTCGAGGAAAACGTCACCGGCATGCGCGTGGTCAAGAGCTATGTGCGCGAAGACTTTGAGAAGGAGAAGTTCGCGACCGCTGCACGCGACGTCCAGATGGACTTCACCCGCGCCGAGAAGCTGCTCGCCTTTAACAACCCCATGATGAACATCTGCGTCAACGGCGCATTTGTCGTCATCATCTACCTGGGCTCCAAGCTCATCATCACGAGCCAGGGAACGCTGTTCGACGTGGGCCAGCTCTCCTCGATCTTTACCTATGGCTTCCAGATCCTCATGAGCCTGATGCAGCTGTCGATGATCTTTGTCATGGTGACCATGGCCGACGAATCGGCGCACCGCATTACCGAGGTGCTGGCCGCCGAGCCCACGATCGCCGATCCCGCTGAGCCCGTGCTCGAGGTTGCCGACGGCTCCATCGACTTTGACCACGTGAGCTTTAAGTATTCCGCGCATGCAAAGCGCCAGGCGCTCGACGATATCGACCTGCACATTAAGAGCGGCGAGACCATCGGCATCATCGGCGGCACCGGCTCGGCCAAGTCCACGCTTGTAAACCTCATCGCCCGCCTGTACGACGCCACCGAAGGCACCGTGCGCGTAGGCGGCATGGACGTGCGCGACTACGACTTGGACGCCCTGCGCCACCAGGTGGCCATGGTGCTGCAGAAAAACGTGCTGTTTAGCGGCACGATTGCCGAGAACCTGCGTTGGGGCGACCCGAATGCCACCGACGAGGAAGTCCGCGAGGCGGCACATCTGGCCTGCGCCGACGAGTTTGTCGACGGCTTCCCCAAGGGCTATGACACCTGGATCGAACAGGGCGGCTCCAATGTCTCCGGCGGTCAGAAGCAGCGCCTGTGCATTGCGCGTGCCCTGCTGCGTCGCCCCAAGATCTTGATCCTGGACGACTCCACCAGCGCCGTCGACACCAAGACCGACGCCAAGATCCGCGCGGGGCTGGCAAGCTATCTGCCCAACACGACCAAGCTCATCATCGCCCAGCGCATCAGCTCCGTGCAGGACGCCGATCGCATCATCGTCATGGAGGGTGGCCGCATCGCGCAGATCGGCAACCACGATGAGCTGCTTAAGACGAGCGAGATCTACCGCGAGACCTTTACCTCGCAAAGCAAGATGTCTGCCGAGGGCGAAGGGGCCGTCGAGGCCGACACCGAGGCATCTGCAACGCAAGCTCAGACCCAGGAAGGAGGCGAGGCACATGAGTAAAGCAACGACCGCCGAGCGCGCGCTCAACCGCAAGGGCGGCACCATGTCGCGCCTCATCAAGACGCTCTTTGGCTTCTACCCCGTGCTTTTGCCCCTCGTCGTCGTCGGCGTGGTGCTCTGCGCCATCATCAACTCCATCGGCGCGACCTTCCTTCAGAGCGCCCTGCAGATTATTAGCGAGTCGTGGCAGTCGGGCGATTGGGCGACCGCGCAGCCCAAAATTCTGAAGCTTGTGACCACCCTCGCCTGCATCTACGGCGTCGGCATCCTGTCCTCACTCTTCTGGAACCGCGCCATGGCCATCGTTACGCAGGGCTCGCTCGAGAAGCTGCGCGAGAAGATGTTCAACCGCATGCAGGACCTGCCGATTCGCTACTTCGACACGCACCAGCGCGGCGACATCATGAGCCACTACACCAACGACATCGACACGCTGCGTCAGATGATCAGCCAGTCGCTGCCCAACCTGCTCATGACGACCATCGTCATCGTCACGGTGTTCTTTATCATGCTGTACTACAGCGTGTGGATGTGCCTGGTCATTGTGGCCGGCGTCGTCTTTATGACCTTTATGACCAAGCTGCTCGGCTCCAACTCCGCGCGCTTCTTCATTGCGCAGCAGACTGAACTCGGCGTGGTCGAGGGCCATATCGAGGAAGTCATGAACGGCCAGAAGGTCGTCAAGGCATTCTGCCACGAGTCTGCCGCCGAAGCCGATTTTGACGAGCGCAACGAAAAGCTCTTCGAGGTCTCGCAGAAGGCCAACATGTACGCCAACATCCTCATGCCTATCCTTATGAACCTGGGCAACCTGCTCTACGTGCTGGTGGCCCTTGCCGGCGGCATTTTCCTGGCGCTGGGCGTGCCTAACCTGAGCATCTCGGGCATGACGCTGTCCATCGCCGTCGTAGTGCCGTTCCTCAACATGACCAAGCAGTTCTGCGGACAGATCGGTCAGATCTCGCAGCAGATCAACGCCGTGGTCATGGGCCTCGCCGGCGCCGACCGCATCTTTGAGCTCATCGACGAGAAGCCCGAAGCCGACGAAGGCTATGTGACGCTCGTCAACGCGCAGGTGAACCCCGATACCTGGCAGCTCGAGGAGGCCGACCACCACACCGGCATGTGGGCATGGAAGCATCCGCACCGCGCGACCGGCGAGATCGAGTACGTGCCGCTGCGCGGCGACCTGGTCATGGACAACGTGGACTTTGGCTACACGCCCGACCACGAGGTGCTGCACGGCGTGTCCGTGTTTGCCAAGCCGGGCCAGAAGGTCGCGTTTGTCGGCGCCACCGGTGCCGGTAAGACGACCATCACCAACCTCATCAACCGCTTCTATGACATCGCCGACGGCAAGATCCGCTACGACGGCATCAACGTCAACAAGATCCGCAAGGCCGATCTGCGCCGCTCGCTGGGCGTCGTGCTGCAGGACGTGAACCTGTTCACCGGCACCGTGATGGATAACATCCGCTACGGCAACCTGGACGCTACCGACGAGGAGTGCATCGCGGCGGCCAAGCTCGCGGGCGCCGACGACTTTATCACCCGCCTGCCCGACGGCTACGACACCATGCTCACCGGCAACGGCGCGCAGCTGTCGCAGGGCCAGCGCCAGCTGATTTCGATCGCACGCGCTGCCGTCGCCGATCCGCCGGCGATGATCCTGGACGAGGCCACGAGCTCCATCGATACCCGCACCGAGGCCATCGTGCAGGCGGGCATGGACAAGCTCATGGAGGGCCGCACGACGTTTGTCATCGCGCACCGCCTGTCCACCGTGCGCAACTCCGACGCAATCATCTGTCTGGATCACGGCCGCATCATCGAGCGCGGCAACCACGACGAGTTGATCGCCAAGCGCGGGTATTACTACCAGCTGTACACGGGTGCATTTGAGCTCGAGTAGGTAGGTTTGTTCCACGGAGGTCTCCCAGGCGGGCCGGGGTGTAACTTCCGCGCGCAGTTTCGCAGCGAAG
>CATYJC010000053.1 GCA_958407555.1 uncultured Collinsella sp.
TGCGGCTCGCAAGCGCCAAGGGCTCCAAAGCGATGGAGCGTTGCGGCGGGCGTGGTGTAGGCGAGCCGCAGCTGATGCTCGACAGGGGCACATCCGTCATTTTTGTAATGAGCCGCGTAGTACTGCGCGATGCTGGCGTTCATCTCGCTGCCATTGCGATGGCGCTCAAACTGGCGTCTGCAGGTCTCGATGATCTTTGCTACCGACTTGGGTGCCGTCGCGGGAACAAGGGCGAGATAGCCCTCAAATAGCTCGTTGATGCTCAGGAGGCACAGCAGGTCGATCAGCGTCCTTATGGCTGCTCCCTCGGCAGAAAAGTGCGCGGTCATGCGGTTATATCGGTTGCGGTCGACGATGGCCGCATGGGGTCTTGGAGTTTTCTGCCCCGTGGTCCCGGGCTTTTGCCGCGCCTGTGTATTGAGCTCGACGTTGCAGCGCTTGAGGCCGTCCAACGGAAGGAACAGTGCGGTGCGCAGGGTGTTCCGCTTGCTTTCGAGTTTATGACGCTCGTCGGGTTCCCATGCGAGCTTGAGTTTCGTGTCGAGCGCCGTAAGCATATGGGCTAGGCAGCCTACGGTAAGAACGTACGAATCGTTGTCGCGTTTTGGGGCATAGGGGTCTGTCAGCTTGCGAATGTCGGGGTCGCCCATGATCTTTGTGCAGCGTTTCAGCAGTTGAGGGTGGTCGGCCAAGATCGTCGCGAGCGGTAGCGACGCGTAGTTCTTGATAGTCGCGGCGGCAAAGGCGGCGCCATATTCGTTTGCATATGCTCGCTCAATGCGGGCATCCAGAATGCTTTTCTTATCGCCGTCTTCAGCGTGGTGGTTTGTCATAGCTTCTCCAATCGGTTGATGTTCGTGCTGTTTGTTGATGTGTTGGTTGTCGTGAGTGATGTGCTTGCCGTGGGTGATGTGCTGACGTTGGGGTGCTATGCGGTTTTCAATGAGCCCGTGAGGCAGTTGCTGCAGGGGCGGGATGGAACGGCCCATGCAAGGCGGAAGGCATCGTGCTCAAAATCGAGACAGCAATGCCCTGGGCGCCTCACATGTGGCAGTTACCTCATTAAGTTGTCATTGCGTTTGGGGTTGTACTTTGCCGATCTTCCTTCTCTTACACGCTGAAAACTGAAACTGAATATGCTCGATCAAACGATGACCACCAGAGCGTTCATTTTTAAAGTACGTTCGTTTTGCTGATTTGACAAGACTAATTTTGAAATTTTTTCTACGGGGTGAAACGAGGTTCGTGGAACGGTCGCGCTTGGTGTCGCCAGCTATGTATGTGGTGGCTCAGCGTTTGGCTGGAACGATTGAGCCCCGAGATGGCGTCCCGTTCATGTTCGGGACAATATGACTTTTTACCCGTTGCAGACAGAGCCGCCGTGGGTGTTCTGTATGATGGCTCAGACAAGGTTGTTCAATGACAGGGAGGCATATATGGCAATCAAAGCCATCGCAATGGATATCGACGGTACGCTCACCAACGACCAAAAGGTCATCAGCCCGCGTACGCGCGAGAAGCTGCTCGCGGCGCAGGAGTCGGGAATTAAGCTCATCTTGGCTTCGGGTCGTCCCGCATGGGGGCTGCACGCCTTGGCGCAGGAGCTCGACCTTCAAAACCATGACGGTCTGCTAGTCGCTTTCAATGGCGCGCATGTGGTCGACGCTCAGACCGATGAGGTCCTTTTTGACCAGGCCATGCCGGCTGACGAGCTGCATCGCCTGATTGATCATCTGCGTAATTTTGACGTGATCCCTATGATTTCGCTCGGTCGTAATCTGCACGTCGAGGATTCGTACCATTGCATGATCACGCTGCCTGACGGCTCGCAGAAGAATATCGTCAAGTATGAGCGCGATGCGTGCGATCTTAAGATTCGCGAGGTCGAGAGCTTGCATGAGGTTGTGGACGCTTATCCCGTGGACAAGCTGCTGACGGCGGGCGATCCGGCCTACCTGCAGGCGCATTACGAGGAGATGTATGCGCCCTTTAAGCAGACGCTTTCGGGCATGTTTACGGCCGACTGGTACTTTGAGTACACAGCGCCCGGTATCGACAAGGCCCGTGCGCTCGAGGGTGCCCTGCCCAAGCTCGGCATCGATGCCAGCGATGTCGTATCGTTTGGCGACGGCCAGAACGACAAGTCCATGATTGAGTGGGCCGGCACGGGTGTAGCCATGGGCAACGCCGTCGATGAGGTTAAGGCTGTGGCCCAGATGGTGACCGCCAATAACAACGAAGATGGTATTGCGGTGGCGCTGGATAAGCTGCTGGGCTAGAATCGCCGATTAATGCATGATTCGGGCGCCTGCTCGCGGGCGTCCTTTTGTTAGGGAGGGTGCCGTGTCCGCATTTCCGTTCGACGCCGTTATCTTTGACATGGACGGCGTCATTGTCGATACCGAGTATTACTACTTGGGCGAGACTGCCGCGTTTGCCAAGGAGCTGGGGCTTAATCTGACTCAAGAGGAGTTGAATGGGCAGGTCGGTACCTCCCATCAGTTCTTCCTGCATATGCTGGTCGATTGGTTTGAGCGCGCCGGTAAGGGGCATTTCACTGGCGAGGAAGCGTTGGCCCGTTGGGACGAGTGGGCGCATAAACGTCCGCGCGACTATCAGGCTTTGATTAACCCAGGCGCCGTGGATACGATTCGAGAGCTGCCGCGCCGTGGCGTTCGCGTGGCGCTTGCCAGCTCGTCTCCCATGGTTAGCATCGAGGAAGTGCTCAACGCATGCGGGCTGTCGGATGCCTTTGAGTATGTGGTGAGCGGCGAGCAGTTTAAGGAGAGCAAGCCCGAGCCCGACATCTACCTGCATGCGCTGGATCTGCTGGGGCTGCCCGCGAATCGCTGCTGCTGCGTTGAGGACTCGGTGCCTGGCATCACTGCCGGCAAGCGAGCCGGTCTGACAGTCATTGCCAAGCGCGAGGAACGCTTTGGCTTTAGCCAGGATGCCGCGGACAAGATTATCGACCAGCTGCCGGAGCTGCTCACGCTTTCTTAGGAGCGCGGTGGTTGCGCGTTTTTCGGGTCAGATGAGTAAATACCCGACATTTTGGTGCGGCAGCAAGCATACTTAATGCTAATGCGGGCTTAAGGGCTTGCTGAATGCCCTTGGGCCCGCATTAGACTTAATTGTGCTGGGAGAGGGTATATGCCACCGACTGAAGGGCTAACTGACGGTAAAGCAGCGATACCGCTGTACCAACAGGTTATCGATATCATTAAAAACGAAATTAACTCCGGTGCCTACAAGGCGGGCGCGCGGATACCCAACGAATTCGAATTGGCTGAGAGCTATAAAGTTAGCCGCGTTACCGTGCGACGCGCTATTGAGGAGCTCGTCCAGCAGGGCTATCTAACGAAGCGGCAGGGGAAAGGCACGTTTGTCAATGCCCCCAAGCTTAAGCGCAAGATTCGCCAGAAGGATGACGTCCAGAGTTTTTCGGACGCATGCCGCGTTAACGGAATGGAGCCGGGGGCGTGCGTCATTTCGAGAAAGAAACTGCCGGCGGATTCCACCGAAGCGCAGTTCTTTGGTGTTCCCGTTGGAACTGATTTGATTTGCGTTGAGCGTGTGCGTACTGCCGATGGAGTCCCCGTCATGCTCGAGAACAACATATACGTTTACGAGGACAACGCTTATCTATCAACGGCACCTCTATCTAACCAATCCATTTTTGAGTTCGTGCGCAACCGGACGGGCCGTACGCCCGCGTTTACCGACCCGTGCACACTCGAGATCGCGTGCGCGTCGCCCGAGGTCGCTCGGCTGTTGGCAGTTCCCGTTGGCGAACCCTTGTTTTATATGGAAGCCTTCTTTTTCGATGAGCAGCGGCGGCCGTTTATCATCGGTCGTCAGCGAATCGTTGGGTCTCGCTACGTTTTTGACATCTAGGACATTGCGAATGGAAGCGCCCGGTGGATCATCTCACCGGGTGTTTCCATACCGTTCACGGCGCAAACGCAACCGTTCAACCGCGTTGCGGCAATCAGTTTGAAATTATCTTGATGAAGGAAAAAGCTGCTGGTAATCTATGGGACGTCATAGAACGTTTGCCTTGTGCAAACGTTGAAGCGAGATGCGATGCAGTCTCGAGTTCTTTGGAGGTATCTATGTCAGATACGAAGGCGAAGAAGACAAACAGACGTTTTAAGTTCAAATTACCGCATGTCTATACGATCATGTTCTTGCTGATCGTTGTCTTTGCGGTCCTGACTTGGATTGTTCCCTCTGGTCAGTATCAGCGCAAGACGATTTCGACAGCGGCGGGCGAGCGTGAAGTTGCCGTTGCTGGAACCTATGAACAGGTCGATAAGAACTACACCGATTCAGAGACCGGCGAGACCATCAATCTGGGCCAGGATATCTTCGCGGTCCTGCAAGCGCCCACCAAGGGTATCCAAGAGGCTGCCGACGTCGTTGCGTTCGTCTTATTGATTGGCGGATCGTTCGCAATCATCACCAAGACCAACGCTTTGAATGCCGGCATGAGCCGTGTGATTAAAAAGCTCAAGAACAAGGACATCCTCATCATTCCCATCACGATGACGTTGCTGTCCATTTGCGGCACTACGTTTGGTATGTCTGAGGAAGCCCTGCCGTTCTATGCCATCTTCATTCCCATCATGATGGGTATCGGGTATGACTCGATGACGGCGTTTATCATCTGCTTTCTTGGTCCTAACCTGGGATATTGTGCTTCGACCATCGACCCGTTTAATGTTTTGATCGCCCAAGGCATTATTGGTATCGAGGGCAATCCTCAGCTGTGGCTGCGCGCCGTTTCTTGGGTCATCTTCACTGCCGTCGGTATCGCATGGGCCATGCGCTATGCCATGCGTGTCAAGAAAAACCCCGAGTCGTCCATTACGTACGAGGACGACAAGCTCAAGCGTGTTGAGTTTTCCGTGACCGATGCCTCCATCGAGGAAGAGTTCACTACCCGTCAGAAGCTCGTGCTTATCGATTTTGCCTGCGGTATGGGCATTATCGTCTGGGGTCTTGTTACCCAGGGCTGGTACATGAATGAGATTTCCGCCGTGTTCCTTGGTATGGGCTTGCTTGCCGGTATCCTGGGCGGCCTTGACCAGCAGACGATCGCCGAGGAGTTCGTTAAAGGCATTGCTGACTTTGCGTACGCCGCCATCGTCATCGGCATCGCTCGCGGCATCTTGGTCATTGCAGAGGGTGGCATGATCATCGACACCATCCTCCAGGCGCTCGCTACTGCACTCGCCGGTGCGCCCGCCGCCGTCTACACCACGTTTATGTATATCGTCCTTGGCCTGCTCTCTTTGCTGGTTCCCTCGAGCTCTGGACTTGCGGCGCTCACCATGCCCGTCATGGGTCCGCTGACCGAGCTTATGGGCCTCAATCCCGAAGCCGCCGTTACCGCGCTCCAGTTTGCTAATCAGACCATCAACACCATCAGTCCCGTGGCGGGCATGACGGTCGCCGGCCTTGCCGTGGCTAAGATTTCGTTTGGCCAATGGTGGAAGACCATTTGGAAGTTCTTCATCTTCATGGTCGTCTTTGGCCTGATCGTAACGGCAATCTCTGGCATGCTTCCGGTGTAGGTGGTTGTGATGTCTGATTGTTTGACGGTCCTGACGTCTAAGAGCGTCTTTACCGGTACGGGGGACCTGCCGTTTGAAGGTTTCGTAGCGGTCCGTGGCAATCGAATTGAGGCGGTTGGCACCAAGTGCGAGGTAGCTTCGTATTTGACCCAGGCGGACGAGGTGGTTGACCTGGGCGACCGCACCGTCATGCCCGGCCTGATCGATGTGCATACCTTCTATACGGGCTGGGCACTGCGGACGTTGAGGTCTGATCTGTCCGGCGTCGCTGATGCCAAAGAGGCCGTGTCGCTCTTGCGTGCATGGAAAGATGATCATCCGGATTGCGCGGCGGCTTTTGGCCACAACCTGCCCGAAACGTTGGCGTCGGATGCCGAGAACGCAAATACAGCAGCTGTGTTTGACGAGTGTTTTGGTGATATCCCTGTCGTCTGCTTTACACCGGGCGCGGAGACCTGCGTTCTCAACGCTGCCGCCAGTGCGCGATACGGCTTTACACCCCAGGCGTGCTATGCCGAGAAGATCTGGCGCATGATGAGCGATTTCCTCGCGCTGCCCGAGGTGCGTGCCGGGTATTCGGACTACATGAGCATGCTTAACGAGCGCGGCGTTACCGCCATCAAGGAGATGGCATTCGATGACTACTACGGCTTTGCCGACGAAATGGCTCGCCGTGAGGAATCTGGTGAGCTGACGGTTCGCGTCTCTATGATGTCGCAGCCGGTGGGTGCCGGTGCAAATCTGGCATATGCCCGCGAGGCACGAGAGCGCTTCCGGGGACCGTTCGTTCGTTTTTCTGGCTTCAACCGTATGACCGATCGAGGCGTATGGGCGGGGCTTGCCGAGATGATTGACCCCTATGAGGACACGGCCGATGCGGGCGCTGCCGGCAAGACGGTCGTTGAGGAGCCAGAGTGGGATCTGATTGAGAACGAGCTGCGTGCAATTGATGCTGACGGTTTCCGATATTCCTTGCATTGCCAGGGCGATGGCGCCGTTCGTCGCACCGTGGCGCTCTATGCCTCGCTGCCTCGAGACGAGCATGGGCGGTTGCTTCGCCGCCATGCGATTACCGATCTCGAGAACTCTGACCCGACCGATCTTGTCGAGTTTGGCAAGTTAGGTGGAATTTGCGAGGTCTATCCGCAGATTCTGACGCTGGACCGGCGCGAGGATTGCCTGTCGATGATGCGTCGACAAATTGGCGAGACGCGACTTTTGCACAGCTGGAATCGCCGCGGCATGGAAGATTCCGGATGCACGGTGTGCTGTGGTACGGATTTGCCGCTGCTGGTTCCGAGCCTGGGCGAGTCAATCTACAGCGCGTGCGGCGGATTCTTCGCCGACGGACTGCCCGTGAATGAGGCCAACGTGCTGACGCTTGTCGAGCTCTTGCGCGCTTGGACTGCCGGGGGCGCGTACGATCTGATGCGCGAAGACGAGCTGGGTACGCTCGATGTCGGCAAACTTGCCGATATCTGCGTGCTCGATCGGGATGTGTTCGACCTCGATTATCGCGACGCACGCGATCTTTCGGTTGATATGACGATGTCGGACGGACAAATCGTGTTCGATCGAAATAAGGAGGCATAGGATGTCTGAATCCAAACCGACGCTGCGCCGCGAACAGATTGCGGGCATGAATATCCACTACATCATGTGGTCGCTCGATTACTTCCTTGATGTGCAGCAGCGTTTGGGCTTTGAGTCCATTGAGCTGTGGTGTGCGGAGCCACATGTGACGCTCGACCACACGGGCTACTTTGAGGCTGAGGTCCTGGCGAAAAAGGCTGCAGACCGTGGGCTTAGGTATCGTACTCTGTGCCCCGAGAATGTTGTCTATCCTTGGCAGTACTGCGCACGCAAACCGCTGCATGAACAGCGCAGCCTGGCGTACTTTAAACACGGCATTGAGCTTGCCGAGGTACTTGGGTGCGACCGTATGTCCGTCAACTCGGGCTGGGGCGACTGGGACGAGGACCGCGAGGAAGCCTGGAAGCGCAGCCGCGAGCACTTGTCCATTCTGGCGGAGTATGCCGGCGAGCACGGTCTGGTGCTTACGATGGAAAGCCTGCGTCCCGAGGAGAGCAACCTTGTGACGACGGTTTCCGATGCGAAGCGCATGATTGACGAGGTCGCGAGCCCGTACTTACAGCCCATGGTTGATACAACCGCGATGGGCGTTGCTGGCGAGACGCTCGAGGACTGGTTTGCCACCTTTGGTGATGGGGCAATTCACGAGATGCACTTTATCGACGGTGACCCGTATGGCCATCTGGTGTGGGGCGATGGCAAGCACGATATGGACGCCTTCGTTGCCACACTCAACGTCCATGGTTTCGACGGCATGCTGGGCCAGGAAATTACGGACGGCCGTTACTACGATGACCCGGCGGCGGCTGATGCCAAGAACATGGCCGCATTCGAGAAATATCTGATTGACTAAAACAACTATCGGCCACGCAACCAACGTCATTGATTGCGGCCCAAACAAGAAAGGAACTGGATATGAACGCACACGATCTGATCAAAGAGGCAATTGCCGAGAAGGGCAAGTTCGACAGCGTCTACTGGATTGCTTGCGGTGGCTCCATGATCGATTTGATCCCGGCTCATGAGCTTCTGCAGCGCGAGGCAACCACCTTCACTTCGTATATCTATACCGCGCGTGAATTCGACATTATGCGTCCGCGTCGTCTGGGCGAGAAGTCCCTGGTCATCGCTTGCAGCCACAGTGGCAATACCCCGGAGGTCATCGAGGGCTGCGAGATTGCCCTTGCCGCCGGCGCTACGGTGATCGCCCAGACCGACAACGCTGGATCCAAGATCGATTCCGGCAAGTGGACCACGTGGGTCTACCCATGGGGCGAGGGTGTGCCGCAGGCCGAGGTCCCCGCTGGCATTTCGCTGTCGCTTGCGGCAGAGCTGCTCGATCAGCAGGAGGGCTACGCCGATCTTGCCGACATGTATGCCGGTATCGCCGAGATGGATAAGATTCTTCCCCCGGCACGCGAGAAGGTAAATGCCGAGCTGGGCGATCGCTTTGCCAAGCTTTGCCAGGAGCACGAGTTCTTCTATATTCTGGGCAGCGGTCCCAACTTTAGCCAGACCTATGGTTTCGCTATCTGCTCTCTTATGGAGATGCAGTGGCAGCACTGCAGCTACATCCACTCTGCCGAGTACTTCCATGGCCCCTTCGAGGCTACTCAGGATGGCGTTTTTTACTTCCTGCAGATGGGCTCCAGCGAGTGCCGTGCTATGGACGAGCGCGCCCTGGCGTTCCTTAAGACGCATACCGATACGCTGATGGTGCTCGATGCCAAGGAGTACGGTATGGAAGCCGTGCCGGCGAGCGTCCGTGCCTATCTGGACCCGGTGCTGTTCTACGCCATGAACTGCGAGCTGCGTGCTGCACGCGGCAAGGTGTTTGATCACGATCCCGATTTCCGCCGCTATATGGGTGTTGTCGAGTACTAGAAGGGACAAAGGCCATGGCATTTAACGTTAACGCGCTCGGATTTGGCGACAACGTCGTCGATCGCTACGAGCATATCCACACCATGTATCCTGGCGGCAACGCGGTGAACTTCGCCGTGTATGCCAAGAAATGCGGTGCCGCACGCTCCGCATACATGGGCATTTTTGGCAATGATGCCGCTGCCGAGCATGTCATTGCAAGCCTCGAGGATGAGGGTATCGAGCTTGATAAGTGCGAGCAGATGATTGGCGAGAACGGAGCGGCTCGCGTGACCGTCGTTGACGGTGACCGTGTCTTCCTTGGTTCCAACGAGGGCGGTATCCGTGGCGATGCGCGCTATGTCCTCGATCGCTTTGACCTTTCGTACATGAAGCAGTTCGATGTGGTTCATTCGGGCAACTATTGCTTTACCGAGCGCGAGCTGCCCAAGTTGAAGACTGCGGGCGTCACGGTCTCTTTTGACTTTTCGGACGACTCCACCGACGAGTATTACGAGCAGATTGCGCCCTACGTCGATTTTGCTTTCTTTAGTGCGGCGGATGCCGCGAGTGAGGACGAGATTCGCGAACGTCTGGCATGGGTGAAGGGCCTGGGTCCGTGTTTTGTGTCGGCTACGGCGGGCGCCGAAGGCTGCATTGCTTACGACGGCGAGCGTTATTACCGCCAGCTGGCTAAACCGGTAACGGACATGAAGGACACCATGGGGGCGGGCGACTCGTTCCTCACCTCGTTTTTGATGTGTTATCTCGATTCCGCCAAGCGCGGTGAGGATGGCGCCGAGGCCATCGAGCGCGCGCTCGACTTTGCTGCCGGGTTTGCCTCGACCGTGTGCGGCATGGAAGGTTCTTGGGGTCACGGAGCACCAATCGTCGAATAGCCGAGCGGTCCCGGGGAGGTGCAGGATCCTCCCCGGGACCTCGTGTGCAAAAAATGCCAAATATGAGTAATGTATCCATTTCGGTAACAGTACTCATATTTAGCATTTTTGCCCACTAGGGGTTAGCGAAGGCAGCGCAGGTCAAAAACATAGTGCGCATTTGCTAAAACTGCCGACTCGATGCGCTTTGCGTCGCAGTTTTTGAGCGAGGCGATGCGTTCTGAGGTCCTTGTGAGTGATCTGATGAGCGACTGCGCGCTTGTTTCTGTGTTTGGTTCGGCTGGCGCATCGGTCTCGAGCAGTAGACGGTCGAGTGGAATCTGTCGGGCATATTCGCGACCGCGCTTGGTGGCGAGCATGCGTTCGTTGACGGAAAAATAGCAGCCCGCATTACGCGCGCGGACGAGTTCGTCCGAAGTGCCGCTAAACCAGTGGAAGATGATAACGGGGGAGTCGGAGTTTGGGATGAGTAGTCCATGCGATTCGAGGACGTCCAGTACGGTTCCTGCCGAACGAACGGCGTGAATTGATATCACGCGTTCGGCAAGAGGGCACTGCACGAGTGTATCGCAGAGCCGGTCAAATGCCTGTATTTGTAGCGGCTCACTTCCATCAAAGCGCGCGGAAAAGTCGAGTCCCACCTCGCCGATGTAGTGCTCTTGAGCAGCAACTTTGCAAAGCAGATTGACTTCGGCAGGACCGCAGCGGCCGTCGGCGAGCCACCAGGGATGGAGGCCGACGCCCTTGATGACGGTGGGAAGGCGACGGGCTTGCCCATGTGCGCTAGCGAAGTCGCGTGGATCGACGCCGCAATCAAATAGACCCAAGCCCAGCGCCGTCGCCTCATCGGCAACGGCGTCCGGGTGAGCCATTAAATCAAGATGGCAGTGTGCATCAAATAACCGGGGCTCCATCTCGGCGCGCTCCGCTAGTCCAAGCGCTGGCCATCGGCGCGCACGCGCTCGGTGCCGCGGCCACTGATCTGGCGGATAACCTCTCCGGCGATCATCTGGCCCATGATGGGCGGCATAAAGCTGGCGGTGCCCAACTCGGTGCGCTCGTGGATATTGGAAGGGTCGCGGGGCTGTGTCTTAACCGATTCCTCGCAGCTAAACAGTACATGCAGACTCTTGATTCCGCGCTTCTTGCATTCTTTGCGCATGATGCGGCTCATGGGGTCACGTACCGTATCGAAAATGTCGGCAAAGCGGAGGCACTCGGGATGGAGCTTGTTGGCCCCGCCCATGGAGCTAACCAAACGAATGTCGTGGTCCTGAGCATATTTGGCAATGGTGAGCTTGGCCGAGATGGTGTCGATGGCGTCGACGACGTAGTTGAGCTTGCCGTCTGTTTGCTCCAAAACGCTCGCGAAGAACTCGTCGATGTTGTCGCTCAGCAGGTATTCGGTGCGCTTGATAACGGTGGCGGCGGGATTGATATCGCGAATCATGGCTTCCATCACGTCAACCTTGCGCTTGCCGATGGTGCTGTGAAAGGCGATGGCCTGGCGATTGATATTGCTGGGCGCGATGATGTCCTT
>CATYJC010000054.1 GCA_958407555.1 uncultured Collinsella sp.
GCCTATGTGATTCAGGACGGCAAGTACATCGCCGCCTAGGTGCGCACAAAACGCGAGCGGTGAGGCCGTTTTAATCAGGGCAGGGACGCATGTAACAGAATGGAAACATTACTTTCACGCAATAAAGTGGCTAAACTGCATAAACCGACAGAAATACGCAGAACTATGGATAAATGAACAAATCCAAAGAAAAGTTGAAATAATCGTCACTTTTCCCAACTAAAGCGTCTACTATTTTGCGAACGCCGAACACGGCGAAGGATGGCCTGTCGGGCAACTGAAACCCGACGATAAATGAGAGGAGAGCCGCATGTCGAGCCTCACCGGTAAGTCATTGAACCCTGTTATGAATCGCAGGAGCGTTATCGCGAGCGCAGCAGGTCTGGGGGCGATGTCCATTCTAGCCGGCTGTTCCTCCAACGGCGGCGATAAGGGTTCCGCTTCGGCCGACGGTTCCTTTAAGATCGGCACCATCGGCCCGCTGACCGGCGCCAACGCGTCCTACGGCAAGTCCGTTACCCAGGGTGTCGAGCTTGGCTGCAAGGATTTCTCGACCAAGGAGCTGCCGCTTGCCAGCAAGGCCGAGGATGACCAGGCCGATGGCGAGAAGGCCGTCAACGCCTTCAACACCCTGCTCGACTGGGGCATGCAGGCCCTCGTCGGCCCGACCACCACGGGTGCGTCGGTTGCCGTTGCCGCCGAGTGCGGTAACGACCCCAAGACGTTCATGATCACCCCGTCCGCGTCCTCCGAGGACGTCACCGACGGCAAGGATTGCGTCTTCCAGGTTTGCTTTACCGACCCCAACCAGGGTGTCAACGCTGCCAAGTTCCTGGCCCAGAAGTATCCGGACGAGAAGTTCGTGCTGTTCTATAACTCCGGCGACGCCTATTCTTCGGGCATCGCAGATTCCTTTAAGGCCCAGGCCGCTGAGTCCAAGCTCGAGATTGTTGACGAGGAGACCTTTAAGGACGACTCCGCCACGAGCTTTACCAACCAGCTGACCAAGGCCAAGCAGGCCGGCGCCACCATGATCTTTGCGCCGATCTACTACACGCCGGCGTCCGTCCTGCTCAAGAACGCCAAGGACATGGGCTACGACGTCAAGATGATGGGCTGCGACGGCATGGACGGCATCCTGGGCGTTGAGGGCTTCGATACCTCTCTTGCCGAGGGTCTGCTGCTCATGACCCCGTTCTCCGCCGACGACGAGAAGAACGCCGACTTCGTCAACGCTTACAAGGATAAGTACGGCGATACTCCCGACCAGTTTGCCGCCGACGCCTACGACGGCGTGCACGCGGTGGCCGAGGCCGTCAAGGAGGCCGGTCTTGGTGTCGACGCCGACCCGACCGAGGTCGCCGAGAAGCTGTCCAAGGCTATGCTCAAGATTACCGTTGACGGTCTGACCGGCAAGCTCACCTGGAACGATAAGGGCCAGGTCCAGAAGGAGCCCACGGCGTACGTCATCACCGACGGCAAGTACGTACAGGCCTAATTGGCCGCCTTACATAGAGCGGTTTTGATCCCAAGCAGGGGAGGTTTTGGCCTTCCCTGCTTGCTTGGTATCTAGGGACAGTGTAACGTCCCTGTTTCATACATTAACTGGAAACCTATTCGAAAGGGGGATGTGGAACATGACGGTCTTTATCCAATACCTGGTCAACGGCCTGTCCATGGGCAGCGTCTACGCCATCATCGCGTTGGGCTACACCATGGTCTACGGTATCGCCAAGATGCTCAACTTCGCTCACGGCGATGTCATCATGGTCGGTGCCTATGTCTCGTTCTGCGCCACGTCGTATCTCGGCCTCCCGGGCTGGGCATCTGTAGTTCTCTCTTGTGTGGTCTGTACCGTTCTCGGTGTTCTCATCGAGGGCCTGGCCTATAAGCCGTTGCGCCAAGCAGGCCCGCTGGCCGTTCTGATCACGGCTATCGGCGTGTCTTACTTCCTGCAGAACGCCGCGCAGCTTCTGTGGGGCGCCACGCCCAAGAACTTCACTTCGCTCGTCACCTTCCAGGTGCCGGAGTTCTTGGCCAAGTTCAACGTAAGCGCCGTCTCGCTCGTCACCATCGTCGCCTGCCTGGTTATCATGGCCGGCCTGATGTTCTTTACAGGTAAGACCAAGATGGGCAAAGCCATGCGCGCCGTGTCCGAGGACAAGGCCGCCGCTCAGCTCATGGGCATCAACGTCAACCGCACCATCTCGATGACGTTTGCCATCGGCTCTGCCCTTGCCGCCATCGCCGGCGTGCTGCTGTGCTCCTACTCGCCGGTGCTGCAGCCCACGACAGGCGCCATGCCTGGCATCAAGGCCTTCGACGCTGCCGTCTTCGGTGGCATCGGCTCCATCCCCGGCGCCTTTGTCGGCGGCATTCTCATCGGCATCATCGAGGCGATGGCACAGGCTTACATTTCCACGAGCCTTGCCAACTCCATCGTCTTTGGTGTTTTGATCATCGTCCTGCTCGTCAAGCCTGCCGGCCTCTTGGGCAAGTACGTCCCCGAGAAGGTGTAGGTGAGCGTTATGAAGTTTCTTAAAGACAAGCAGACGCGTCACGACTTTGTCACGTACGCCATGTGCATCGTGGCATTTGCCATCGTGTTCTTTATGCAGTCCAACCATATGATCCCGCGCATGATCGCCGGTCAGTTGGTTCCCATTACGGCCTACATCGTCATGGCCATTTCCCTCAACCTCGTCGTCGGCATCGCGGGCGACCTGTCGCTGGGCCATGCGGGCTTTATGAGTGTCGGTGCCTACACGGGCATCGTCACCGCCGTCGCCCTCGAGGGCGCCGTTCCCTCCGATCCGGTGCGCCTTATCATCAGCATCGTGGTCGGCGCCATCGCTGCCGCCATCCTGGGCTTCTTGATCGGTATCCCGGTCCTGCGCCTGAGCGGCGACTATCTGGCCATCGTGACCCTGGCTTTTGGCGAGATCATCAAAGAGATCGTCACTTGCCTTATCGTGGGTGTCGACTCGCGCGGCCTGCACGTGATCTTTAACATCACGGGCAACTCTACGATCGACGACCTGCACCTGCTCGAGGACGGCACCGCCATCATCAAGGGCGCCCAGGGCGCCTCGGGCGTGTCGACGTACTCGACCTTCCTCGCCGGTGCCATCCTGGTCATGGTCGCACTTGTGATCGTGCTCAACCTGGTTCGCAGCCGTACCGGCCGTGCCATTATGGCCGTGCGCGATAACAAGATTGCAGCCGAGTCCGTAGGCATCTCCGTCACCGAGTACCGCATGATCGCCTTCGTGGTTTCCGCTGCCCTCGCCGGTGCTGCCGGAGCTCTCTTCGGCGGTAACTTCTCGCAGCTCTCCGCCACCAAGTTCGACTTCAACACGTCCATCCTCATCCTGGTGTTCGTGGTCTTGGGTGGTCTTGGCAATATGCGCGGCTCCGTTATCGCGGCGGCGTTGCTCACGGTGCTTCCCGAGCTGCTCCGTCAGTTCTCGGACTACCGCATGCTCATCTACGCCATCGTGCTGATCCTGGTCATGATCTTTACCAACAACCCGCAGCTTAAGGCGTTCTTCGGTCGCGTCAAGGACCGCTTTGCTTCCAAGAAGGAGGTGGCAGCCGATGCCCAGTAAATTTGAGTTCAACAAGGGCAAGATGGTCCCGTATCCTTCTGGCGCCATCGTTCCCGACCGCGATCTGGGCGAGCGCCCGGCGCTCGAGTGCATCCACCTGGGCATTGAGTTCGGCGGCCTTAAGGCAGTCGACGATTTTAGCCTGACCATCGGCAAGACCGAGATCGCCGGTCTCATCGGTCCCAACGGTGCCGGCAAGACCACGGTCTTCAACCTGCTCACCAAGGTGTACCAGCCCACACACGGCACCATCCTGCTCGACGGTGAGGACACCTCGGGCAAGTCGGTCTACCAGGTCAACCGCATGGGCATTGCCCGTACGTTCCAGAACATCCGCCTGTTCAACACCATGACGGTGGAGGATAACGTTAAGGTTGGCCTGCACAACCAGGAGCGTTACTCCGGCTTTGAGGGCGTGCTGCGCCTGCCGACGTATTGGAAGCACGAGAAGGCCGCCCACGAGCGTGCCATGGAGCTGCTATCCATCTTTGATATGGAGCATCTGGCAAATGAGCAGGCTGGCTCGTTGCCTTACGGCGCCCAGCGTCGTCTGGAGATCGTTCGCGCGCTTGCCACCAACCCCAAGCTACTGCTGCTCGACGAGCCTGCCGCCGGCATGAACCCGTCCGAGACCGCGGAGCTCATGGAGAACATCGTCAAGATTCGCGACACCTTCGGCATCGCCATCATGCTTATCGAGCATGATATGTCGCTCGTTATGAATATCTGCGAGGGCATCTGCGTGCTTAACTTTGGCAAGGTCATCGCCAAGGGCACGGCCGAGGAAATCCAGAACAACGATGCCGTTATCGAGGCGTATCTGGGCAAGCAGGATAAGGGGGAGAACTAAATGGCAGAGCCGATGCTTTCCGTCTACAACATCAACGTCTGGTACGGCGCCATCCACGCCATCAAGGACATCTCCTTTAACGTCAACGAGGGCGAGATCGTGGCCCTGATCGGTGCGAACGGTGCCGGTAAGTCCACAACGCTCAAGACCGTCTCGGGCCTGCTACGCTCCAAGACCGGCTCCATCAAGTTTATGGGCGAGGACATTACCCATACGCCCGCTGACAAGCTGGTGAGCAAGGGCTTGGCTCAGGTCCCCGAGGGTCGTCGTGCCTTTTTGCAGATGACGGTCGAGGAGAACCTGGAGATGGGCGCCTACACGCAGCCCAAGTCCACGGTTGCTCCGGGCCTTGAGCGCGTCTACGAGCAGTTCCCGCGCCTGAAGGAGCGCCGTCGCCAGGTCGCCGGCACCCTTTCGGGCGGTGAGCAGCAGATGCTCGTTATGGGCCGAGCCCTTATGAGCAACCCCAAGCTGCTCATGCTCGACGAGCCTTCCATGGGCCTGGCGCCGATTCTGATTGAGCAAATCTTCCAGATTGTCGAGGAGCTGCACAAGGCCGGCACCACGGTGCTTCTGGTTGAGCAGAACGCGCAGATGGCGCTCTCGATCGCCACACGCGGCTACGTGCTCGAGACCGGCAAGATCACTATGACCGGCACGGGCCAAGAGCTCCTGCACGACGACAACGTCCGCAAAGCTTATCTTGGTGGTTAATCCATTCAACAAAGGGGCGCTGACTATCCCGGTCAGCGCCCCTTTTTAAGTTGCGGTGAAATAGGGACTAAATGAAGGCTCCAGAGGCCAAAACAGTCCCTATTCCACCGCAACTTCATGGGGATGTGTGACAATGCCCGTCGGAAAACATCTGCTGTCTTTGGGGGCCTATCTATGCTGTACGAGTTTTGTGCCGAGAACTTTGAGCGAGTACCGGCGGCCATCGAGGCCGGTGCGGGGCGAATTGAGCTGTGTGACAACCTCGCCGTCGGTGGCACCACGCCTTCCGCCGGCGTTATTAGCGCTACAGTCAGCTGCGCTCACGAGCATGACGCGCGAGTGATGTGCATGATTCGTCCGCGTGGTGGCGACTTTCATTACAACCAGGACGAGCTGCGCATGATGGAGATGGACCTGGGCCTTGCTGTGAGCGCCGGCGTTGACGGCCTGGTCTTTGGCTGCTGCAAGCCCTGTGCCGGCGGCTGGGCGCTCGACGAGCTCACCCTCGGCGCCCTCGTTATGGCTACGGGCTGCGCGACCGAGGAGTGCAAGCGCGAGTCCCTTGACATCACCTTCCACATGGCATTTGACCAGCTCTCGCCCGAGGCTCAGTTCGATGCGATTGATACACTTGCCGACTGCGGCGTTACGCGCATCCTCACGCATGGCGGCGCAGCCGGTACGTCGATCGAGGATAATTTCGATCACCTGGCTCGTTTAATCGAGTATGCGGGCGATCGTTTGACCATCCTTCCCGGCGGCGGCATCACTACGGCAAATCGCGATGCGGTCGCGGCGGCGCTAGGCGTCTCCGAGCTCCATGGCACCAAGATCGTGCCGCTGGGGGTATAACCCGTGGCGCTGGTATTTGACGTTCAGCGGGCGAGCGGCAAGCCCGACGATAATCGTCGCCCTGGCACCGCGTGCCCCTTTTGCGACACGGAGGGGCTCGCCAACATCATCCAGCGCGATGGCGACTGCATCTGGCTCGAGAATAAGTTCAAGACCTTGCGGGCCACCCGTCAGACAGTATTGATCGAGTCGGCCAATCACGACGCCGACCTGGTGACCTATGAACCGGATGAGCTGCATCATGTGATGAGGTTTGCCCTGGGCTGTTGGCAGCAGATGATCGATTCCCAACAGTACCGCAGTGTGCTCATGTACAAGAACAAAGGCCCGCTTTCGGGCGGCAGCCTCGTCCATCCACACATACAGATTGTGGGCTTGGAACAGGAGGACGGCTATGCGGCGCTGACCTCGGCAAATTTTGAAGGCATCAATGTCTGGCAGCAGGGGAGAATCTCGGTCAATATCTCAACCGAGCCGATCATGGGATTCTTTGAGGTCAACGTCTCGGCTCCACAGGGAATCGCCGCCAGCGACGACGTCCGCGATCAAGCCGAAGCGGACCTGTTTGCCGATGCGATTCAGGTGGCCCTGCGCTATATCCTGCACGAGCACCATGGCGGTCGTGCGGAGTCGTACAACTTGTTCTTCTACCACATGGACGGCCGGACCATTGCCAAGGCGCTGCCACGTTGGGTGGTTTCGCCCTACTTTGTGGGCTATCGTCTGGCCCAGGTCAATGCCGAGACCACGCTCGATATCGATGCCGAGCGCCTGCATGCACATCTGGAAACGCTCGCGTAGCAAGGCGAGCGCCTGCGAAAAGCGTGCTGCCTAGCGTGTCATCGCGTCGCGGCCGGCCTCGACGCGCTTGCGCTGTTTGGCGCGCTCCTCGCCGGTTAGGCGCTCAAAGAGATGCCCGATAATCGAGGCCAGCACCTGCTGAAACAGCGTGCCACACATGACGGGGAACACGACTTCGCCCGGAAAGTACTGCGTGGCGATGACGGCGCCCGAAGAGATGTTACGCATGCCGCAGGTAAAGCACATGGTAGTCGTCTCGCTATACGGCAGATGCAGCGCGCGAGCGACCAGAAAACCGACGACAAAGCCGCTGATGGCGAAGACCAAAATAAAGAGGGCGACTTCCAGGCGCACCGTGTTCATGTGCAGCACGTAGTCGCTCATGGCGGTGGAGTTGGACGCGATGACACCCATCATCATGAACTTGCAGGCAGGCGAAAGCGCGGGGGAGAGTTTCTCATGACCCCGGCCGCGCGTGAGTTCGTTAATGACGATACCGAGCACGGCGGGTATGGCGATCATGAAGGCCATGTCTTGCATCATGCTCGGCACATCGATCGAGACGGTGGCGCCCAGCAGGAGCTTGAGCGTAAGAGGAATCGTCACAGGTGAGATGACCGAGGACGTCAGGATGATGGTGAGCGCGAGCGGGCCGTTGCCGCCGAACATGCTGATCCACATAAAGGCAGTGACTGCCACGGGTACGCTGTACTCGAGCACGATGCCGCAGACAAGGTTGGGGTTGGAACCAAAGAACAGTGAGCCCATGGCATACGCCGCAATGGGGATGAGCACAGCCGAGACAAATAACGCCAAAATCAAATGCAGCGGACGGCGGAACACCTCAGCCACCTGGTGGAAGGTGTTGCTGAGCGCACCTTGGAATGTCATAAAGGCGAAGAGGACGGGAACGATGGGCTTAAGTACGCCGATCTCCTGGGGAAAGAGCACGCCGAGCGTCACGCAAATCGGAACGATGATCTGCATGTGCCCCGCGAGAAATTTGCCCAGTCCAATCCACTGCCTCATATGCTCTTGTGACTCCCTTTGCTCGTGAATCCGTTTTGAATGGATATGCTAGACGCTCGCATGCGTCCGTGCGTCAGAAACGCTCGAATATTTCGAGGCTATTACCGGCATCGTTTACCGAAACCGCGGCGTGCTGCGAGGTTCTGCGTCCGTGCCGCACGGTATAATAAATCCGTTCAACAGATCTGCCTGCCGAAGCGGGCATACACAGAGGACTCATCGCTATGAACCGTGAGAGGTATCGCGGCGACCTGCCCCTATCGGGGGTGGGCGCCTATGTCATCGCTTAAGACGACGCATCGCTGGGCGGTCGCTCAGCAAAACCCCGAGCTCGAAAAGGAGCTTTCGGCTGGCCTGGGCATACCCGGGCTGGTGGCGCGCATTATGGTTGCGCACGGCATTACATCCATCGAAGAAGGTCAGCTGTTTTTGACGCCTTCGCTCGATCGCGACTGGGCCGACCCACTCATTATCCCAGGCATGTCGGTCGTTGCCGACCGCGTCGAGCATGCTATTCGCAACCACGAGCATATCGCGGTCTTTGGCGATTTTGACGTTGACGGTATTACGTCGACCTGCCTGTTGACCGAGGCGCTGCGCACGTTTGGCGCCAATGTCACGCCGTTTATTCCGCATCGCTTTGACGAGGGCTACGGTCTTTCGCGCGCGGCGCTCGACCGCGTTAACGAGCTCGCTCGCCCCCAGCTGATCGTGACCGTCGATAACGGTATTGCCGCCAAGGAAGAGGTTTCCTATCTGGAGAGCCTGGGGATCGATTTAGTGGTCACGGACCATCACGAGCCCTCCGACCAGGTGCCGCAGGGCGTGCCCCTGACCGACCCAAAGCTCGAGGACGAGGGTCCCTCGCGCGAGCTTGCCGGTGCCGGTGTGGCGCTCAAACTGGTGCAGGTTCTGGGCGAGCGTCTGGGCAAGCCGTCGTATTGGCGTTCGCTGATCGAGGTCGCGGCGCTTGGTACCGTGTCCGACATGATGCCGCTGACGCCCGAGAACCGCGCGCTGGTCGCCGAGGGCATCCAGCAGATGCACGTGACCGCCCGCCCCGGCTATATCGCGCTGGCCGCGCTCGCCAAGGCCGACCTCTCTAGTATTACGGCCGATGGCCTGTCGTTTTCGCTCATTCCCCGCTTGAACGCCGCCGGCCGCATGGCCGATCCCAAGCTGGCGCTCGACCTGCTGCTTGCCCGCGATCCCATCGAGGCAAGCGCGCTGGCGGCCGAGCTCGAGGAGATTAACCGTCAGCGTCGCGAGATCGAGGCGGAGCTCACGCGCGATGCCATGGCAAAGGTCGAGGAGACCTATGACGGCGGTCGCGCCATCGTCGTGGGTGGCGAGGGCTGGCACGAGGGCGTTAAGGGTATCGTAGCGAGCCGCCTGACCAACCGTTATCACGTGCCGGCGCTGCTGTTCTCGATCGAAGACGGTATCGCTCGCGGTTCGGGTCGCTCGGTGGGCAAGGTCAACCTGTTCGACGCCGTAGAACGCTGCTCGGATCTGCTGATTCGTCGCGGCGGGCATGCGGGTGCGGTGGGCGTGACCATCGAGGCATCCAAGCTCGACGAGTTCCGTCGTCGCCTTTCCGCCGTGCTGTCCGAGCTTCCCGCCGAGGACTTTGAGGACACCGACGAGGTTGCCGCCACCGTCGACCTCTCCGAGCTGAATATCGAGACCATCGAGCAGATCTCCCGTCTTGAGCCGTTTGGCCAGGGCAACAAGGTGCCGCTGTTGGCGGCCGAGGGCGTGACAATGTGCGATCGCGCCGTGGTGGGCAAAACCGGCGAGCACATGCGCTTCGTGGCGACCGATGGCGCCGCGAGTGTGCCGGCCATTATGTTCCGCGTTCCGCAGATCGATAAGCTCATCAATTGCGATAGCGCTGTCGATTTGGTGTTCGAGGCCGTGGCCGAGCATTGGCAAGGTCGCGTAAAGCCAAAGCTCATGATCAAGGATGTCTTGGTCCGCGATACCACGGCGCCCAATATCGACGACCCGGCATGTGAGCTTCGTCGCGGCGTGGAGCCTGCAGACGCCGGTCTTCGTCTGGAGTCCCGAAAGCGCCAAACGCTCGCCCAGCTTTCCTATACCGAGCTGACGCGCTCGCTTATCCATAGCTTTATCGGCTCGAACCAGCCGCACCGTGCTCAGGTCGAGGCACTCGACGCGCTCGCCGACCACCAGAGCGTCTTGGCCGTTATGGGAACGGGCCGCGGCAAGTCTCTTATCTTCCATGTGCATGCCGCGCGCGAGGCGGTCCTTCGCGGGCGTGCGAGCATCTTTGTCTATCCGCTGCGTGCGCTCGTTGCCGACCAGGCCTATCACCTCTCGTCGACTATGGCCGCGCTCGGCATTGGCGTAGGCGTGCTGACCGGCGAGACCGTGGAGGCGGCGCGCGATGACGTGTTTGCCGGCTTGGCTTCGGGCCGCACCGGCATCGTGCTCACGACGCCCGAGTTCCTGTCCATTCACCGCGACCGCTTTGCGCGTTCGGGCCGCATCGGTTTTGTCGTTATCGATGAGGCGCATCATGCCGGTCTTGCCAAGGGCGGCGACCGCAGCGCCTATCTCGACATGCCCGATATCCTCAAGGCCCTGGGCGACCCGGTCGTTCTGGCCGCGACTGCCACCGCAACGGCTCCGGTTGTGGCCGAGCTCGCCCGCGTGCTGCCGATTACCCGCACGGTAGTCGACGAGACGGTGCGCGAGAACTTGCAGCTCGAGGATGACCGAGATCTTGCGAGCCGCGAGAACCGCCTGGTGTCAATCGTGGCGACGGGGGAGAAGACCGTCATCTACGTCAACTCGCGCGACCAGTCCGTGGCGCTTGCCAAGACGCTGCGCAAGCGGGTACCCGATTGCGCGACCCGCATCGCGTTCTATAACGCGGGGCTTGCGCGCTCCGATCGTCGCCGTGTCGAGGAGGCGTTTCGTGACGGAAGCCTCAGTTGCATCGTTTCGACCTCTGCCTTTGGTGAGGGCGTGAACCTGCCCGATATCCGCCATGTCGTGCTCTACCACATGCCGTTTGGCGCCATCGAGTTCAACCAGATGAGCGGACGCGCCGGTCGCGATGGCCAGCCCGCCGTGATCCATCTGCTCTATTCGTCGCGTGACGCTCGGATTAACGAGCGCCTGCTCGACTGCTACGCGCCTGAGCGCGACGAGCTCGTCACGCTCTATCGAGCTTTGCAGACTATGTGGCGCTCCAACCGCGGCAAGACCGGAGACGACTCATTTAGTGCGAGCGATATCGACATCGCGCAGATGTGCCTTGCCATCGATGCCCGCACGCCGGTCGACGAGCGCTCGGTGGCAAGCGGCCTGGGAATCTTCGAAGAGCTTGGTTTCTGTCGCGTTTCGGGGTTTGACGACACCCGTCGCATCGCGATGGCAGAAAACCCGGGCCGTGTGCAATTGAGCAGGTCAATCCGTTATTTGGAGGGTCTGCGCTCGCGCATGGAGTTCTCGGCTTTCCGGAGCTGGGCGCTCGATTCGTGCGCTTCTGATATGCTAGCCAAAGTTAACCGCCCGATCG
>CATYJC010000055.1 GCA_958407555.1 uncultured Collinsella sp.
ACCAGAAGGTCAGCGCCCTTTCATTTCACGTCACCTTGCTCGCTTAGGGCCGTTTTCGCTGACATTGCCAAGACATCGGCGTCAACATGGTTGGCGTTGGCGATGGTGTGCTGGTCAATCCTTACAGCTCGTAGAGCGTGGTGAACTTGTCCTGCAGGTAGCTGCAGTAGTAGCGGGCATCGAATGCCATGCCGCACGCGCCCTTGATGAGCTCCGGCGCGTCCTTGGCGCGGCCCCACTGCCAAATGTGCTCGCCCAGCCAGGCGCGGACGGGCGCCAGATCGCCGCTCGCGCAGGCGCCGGTAAGGTCGACGCCGTCGCGGCACATGGCCGGCACAAACATAGCGTCGTAGGCGCTGCCCAGCGCATAGGTGGGGAAGTAGCCAAACGAGCCGCCGCTCCAGTGCGTATCCTGCAGGCAGCCGTGCGTGTCGTCGGGAACGGGAATGCCCAGGTACTCGTTCATAAAGCGATTCCAAAGCGCGGGGATGTCCTTGGCCGTGGCCTCACCGGCAAACAGCATACGCTCGATCTCGTAGCGCACCATAACGTGCAGCGGATAGGTGAGCTCGTCCGCCTCGGTGCGGATCAACGACGGCTGCGCGATGTTCACGGCGCGGTAGAGCGCGTCCTCGTCCACGTTGCCGTAGACCTCGGGCGCGTGGCGGCGCAGCACCTCGAGCAGCGGTCCCATAAAGGCGCGGCTGCGACCCACGGTGTTCTCAAAGAAGCGGCTCTGGCTCTCGTGGATGCCCATGGAGGTGCCGCCCTCCAGGCAGGTGCGCGCATAGGCGGGGTTCACGCCCAGCTCATACATGGTGTGACCGGCCTCGTGGATGATGCTGTAGACGTTGGAGATGCAGTCGTCCTCATAGATGTGCGTCGCGATGCGCGCGTCACCCACGGCAAAGCCCTCGCTAAACGGGTGTTCGGTAAAGGCAAGCGTGGTGTCGTTCAGGTCCAGGCCGACGAGCTTCATAAGATCGAAGCTCATGGCACGCTGGGCAGCCTCGGGCACGCGGGCGTGCAAAAAGTCGGCAGCGGGCTGCTGGCCGCGCTCGCCGATGGCGTGCACGAGCGGCACGACCGTAGCCTTGACCTCATCGCAAAACGCATCGAAGCTCTTGGCGGAAAGGCCGCGCTCGTACTGGTCAAGCCAAACATCGTATGGGTCGCGCTTGGGGTCCATGAGCTCGGCCTGATGCTTAAGCTGGCCGACGATTCTATCCACATAGGGCTCAAAACTCGCCCAGTCATTGGCCGTCTTGGCCTTGTGCCACACGGCGTCGGCCTCGCAGGTGAGCCTGGTCCAGGCCTCGGCCTCCTCGGTGGGAATGACGCTCGCTTCGCGCTGGTCGCGGCCGAGTACGCGGATCTCGTCGAGCAGCTGCGGGTCGTCGATCTTGCCGCCGGCGACGGTTTCGCGTGCCAGCGAGCGCACAAGTTCGACAGACTTTTCGCTGGTCAGGAGCTTATGATGCTCGCCGGCAAGGGTGCCCATGGCGTCGGCGCGCGCTGCGGCGCCGTTGGCGGGGGCAATGGTCGCGCCGTCAAACTCGGCAATCTTGAGCAGGTACTCGCGGGTCCACAGCTTGCCCTCGAGCTTGCGGAATTTTTTGACGGCCTTATCGACCTTCATGCCTTTGGGCGTCTTGCCCGCTGCGGGCTCGGCCTTCTTATCGTGCTTCTTTCCCATACCATATCCTTGATCTCGCAGGTCGCCCGTCGCACGCGGCGGCGCGGCCAGTTTGCACAGCTACCTGCCTTGTACCCAGCACGAACAAAACGGAACGCGGCGATACACCCAAACAATGTGGTATCCTGTAGCCCAATGCGTTGACGGAGAGGGTTTTGCCCGCCGCGTCGCCGGCAAGAGAGGGAAGGTCATGGGCTGCAAGCCTTCCTGCGGTGACAAGGGCCAAGCGTTCACTCCCGAGCAGCGACCTCAACGGGCGCGCGGCCAGCGGCGGCGATGTCCCCAGTAGGGAAGCCGTGAGCCTCGCGACAAGGGGCAAAGAGTGGGCGCGGCGGGCCAGACATCCGTCGGGTCAAACAAGGTGGTACCGCGGAATTCAACCGTCCTTGGGCAATGCACATGCCCGAGGACGGTTTTTTGTTACCGAACCGGGCCGCGTTCTCGCAACGTCAGACGGCGGCAGCCGCCCCGGCAAGCGGGGAGCGCGAGAGACGAAAGGGAAGACATGAGTCTGATTGATGATCTGGTCAAACTCGAGGAAGAGGCCAAGGAGCTCGTCGCAGGCGCCGACGACGCCGCCAAGCTCGAGGCTGCGCGCGTTGAGCTGCTCGGTCGCAAGGGTCGCATCACCGGCATGATGCGCATGATGGGCAAGCTCGCCCCCGAGGATCGTCCCATGATGGGCAAGCGCGCCAACGAGATGCGCCAACTGATCGAGGGCATGCTCGACGAGCGCACCACCGAGATGAAGGCCGCCGCCCTCAAGCACGCACTCGAGCACGAGGCCGTCGACATCACGCTGCCGGGCATCCGTCCGCAGATCGGTCACCAGCACCTGATCAAGCAGATCATCGAGGAGGCCGAGGACATCTTCTGCGGCATTGGCTACACCGTCGAGTCCGGCCCCATGGTCGACACCTCCTACTACAACTTCACCGCGCTCAACGCCCCCATGGATCACCCGAGCCGCTCGGCCCGCGATACCTTCTACGTGGTCGACAACAACCCCGGCAGCGTCGCGCACCCCGAGGCTCACGCCCACGGTGAGTCCGACGTGCTGCTGCGCACCCAGACCTCGGGCGTGCAGATCCACACCATGGAGTCGCAGAAGCCGCCCATCTACATGATCTGCCCGGGCACCGTCTACCGTCCCGACACGGCCGACGCCTGCCACCTGCCGCAGTTCAACCAGATCGAGGGCCTGGTCGTCGACGAGGGCATCACCTTTGGCGATCTTAAGGGCACGCTCGACTACTTTGTTAAGTGCATGTTTGGCGAGGACCGCAAGACGCGTTATCGCCCGCACTTCTTCCCCTTCACCGAGCCGAGCTGCGAGGTGGACGTGAGCTGCCACGTCTGCGGCGGCAAGGGCTGCAACTTCTGCAAGCACAGCGGCTGGATCGAGATCCTGGGCTGCGGCATGGTCGACCCCAACGTCCTGATCAACTGCGGCATCGACCCCGAGAAGTACACCGGCTTCGCCTTTGGTATTGGCGCCGAGCGCGTCGCGGCACTGCGCTACGATCTGCCCGACCTCAGAACTCTCATGACGGGCGATATGCGTTTCTTGAATCAGTTCTAGGCTGCGGCTTGCCCAAGCACGGCACCTCGGCGCTCATTCGTCGCTTGCGTACCAAAGTACGCGGCGCTCCTCTTTCGGGCCGATCTGCCGCACTTGGACAACCCTCGCTTTGTAAGGAATGTTCACAAAGTTGAAGTTTCCACCTGCATCTCTTCGCAGGCTTTCAGTATGAAAGGAGAGCTAGATGCGTGTTTCTTACGACTGGCTCAAGACCATGATCGATATTCCGGAGGATCCCAAGACCCTTTCGGACGAATATATCCGTACCGGCACCGAGGTCGAGGCGATCGACACCGTGGGCGAGTCCTTCGACCACGTGGTGACTGCCAAGGTGCTCACCAAGACCCCGCACCCCGATAGCGACCACATGTATGTGTGCTCGGTCGACGTGGGTGACAAGAATCTCGACGCCGACGGCAACCCCGCTCCGCTGCAGATCGTCTGTGGCGCGCAGAACTTTGAGGCCGGCGACCACATCGTCACGGCGATGATCGGCGCAGTGCTTCCCGGCGACGTCAAGATCAAGAAGAGCAAGCTTCGCGGCGTCGTGTCCATGGGCATGAACTGCTCCGCGCGCGAGCTCGGCCTGGGCGGCGACCACTCCGGCATCATGATCCTGCCCGAGGATACGCCCTGCGGCATGCCGTTTGCCGAGTACGTGGGCTCGAGCGACACCGTGCTCGACTGCGAGATCACGCCCAACCGTCCCGATTGCCTGTCCATGATTGGCATGGCCCGCGAGACCGGCGCCATCTTCGACCGCGATTTCCATGTTGAGCTGCCTGCCATCAAGGCCGAGACCGGCCGCGCGACCGACGACGAGCTTTCGGTCGAGATTGCCGACGAGGGCCTGTGCGACCGCTATGTCGCCCGCATCGTGCGCAACGTGAAGGTCGGCCCCTCGCCCGACTGGATGGTCAAGCGCCTCAACGCCCTGGGCGTGCGCCCGCACAATAACATCGTCGACATCACCAACTATGTGATGATGCTCACCGGTCAGCCGCTGCACGCCTTTGACCTGGACACCTTTGCCGAGCGCGAGGGCAGGCGTCGCGTGGTGGTTCGCGCCGCCCAGCAGGATGAGAAGTTCACGACGCTCGACGGCGAGGAGCGCGTGCTCGACGCCGGCATGGGCCTCATCACCGACGGCGAGCGTCCCGTGGCGCTGGCCGGCGTTATGGGAGGCATGGATTCCGAGATCGAGGACGACACCGTCGACGTGATGGTCGAGAGCGCCTGCTTCAACGCCGGTCGCACCTCGCACACCAGCCGCGACCTGTCGCTGATCTCCGATGCCTCCATCCGCTTTGAGCGCCAGGTCGATGAGACCGGCTGCGTGGACGTCGCCAACGTCACGTGCGCGCTGATTGAGGAGATCGCCGGCGGCGAGGTCGCTCCCGGCTATGTCGACGTTTTCCCCGCGCCCAAGACCATCGACAGCATCAAGCTGCGCCTGGCCCGCGTGCACGCCATCTGCGGTGCCGACATTGAGCCCGATTTTATCGAGCGATCGCTCACCCGCCTGGGCTGCACCGTCGAGCGCGACGGCGAGGACTTTATGGTCACCCCGCCGAGCTTCCGCCCCGACCTGCCGCGTGAGATCGATCTGATCGAGGAGGTCCTGCGCCTGTGGGGCATGGGCCGTGTGACGGCGACCATCCCGGCTGCCAAGAACCACATCGGCGGCCTGACCCGCGAGCAGAAGCTCACCCGTAAGGTCGGCGAGATCCTGCGCGCCTGCGGCCTCAACGAGACCACGACCTTTGGCTTTGCCGCCCCGGGCGACCTGGAGAAGATCGGCATGTCCACCGAGGGCCGCGGCTGCCCCGTGGTGCTCATGAATCCGCTGGTGGCCGAGCAGACCGAGATGCGCCGCTCGCTGCTGCCGGGCCTGCTGCAATCCGTGGCCTATAACGAGGCCCACGGCACGCCCAACGTGCATCTGTACGAGGTCGGCAGCCTGTTCCACGGTCGTGAGAACGCCAGCCTGCCCAAGGAGACCAAGTCCGTGGCGGGCGTGCTCTCGGGCCAGTGGAGTGAGCAGTCTTGGAACATGAAGTACCGCAAGCTGCGCTTCTTCTTTGGCAAGGGCATTGTCGAGGAGCTGCTCGCCCAGCTGCGCATCGAGAAGGTTCGCTTCCGTCCCGTCGAGGGCGAGGGCTATGCCTTCTTGCAGCCGGGTCGTGCGGCCGAGGTTCTGTCCGGCGGCACCGTGCTGGGCTGGGTCGGCGAGATTCACCCCGAGGCGCGCGAGGCGATGGGCATCGATGAGGTCGTCGTTGCCTTTGAGCTCGACCTGGACAAGCTGATCAAGGGCGCCCGCAATCAGGAGAACTACCGCGAGTTCTCGCAGTATCCGGCTGTTGAGCACGATCTGGCTATCGTGGTCGATAACTCCGTGACCTGCGAGGATCTTGAGCGCCGCATTACCAGCGCCGGCGGCAAGCTGCTCGAGGGCGTGCGTCTGTTCGACGTCTATCGCGATCCCATCCGCATCGGAGCGGGCAAGAAGTCCATGGCCTTTGCGCTTACGTATCGCTCCGACGACCATACGCTCACCAGCGAAGAGGTCGAGAAGGCGCACCAGAAGATCGTCACCAAGGTGTGCAAGGGCGTAAACGGCGAGGTCCGCGGCTAAGTCCTGCGCTGGGTATAGGTCAGCGGTGGCTGCTGTCGAGTCCTACGTGATTGCTATGCTCGGAATAAGGCACTCCTGAGCCTGCATATATGACACGCGCATTACACAACGGCGTGCTGCTTTGTCGGCAGCGCGCCGTTTTGCTATGATAGCCCGCGGCGTGTTACGAATCTGACATTACGTAACACTGACAAGATGATTCAAGCGGCGTTGCGATTCCGTGCGCCGGCAACCGGGAGGCGTATATGCACATTCCAGACAACTACCTGTCTCCGCAGACCGATGCCGTCATGGCGGTGGCGATGGTGCCTGTTTGGGTCCACTGCATCAAAAAGGTGCGCGCCACGCTCGATCGCGAGCATATGGCGTTCCTGGGCATCTGCGCCGCGTTCTCCTTTTTGCTCATGATGTTCAACGTGCCGCTGCCTGGCGGCACCACGGGTCACGCCGTCGGCGGCGCGCTCATCGCGCTGCTGCTGGGCCCCGAGGCCGCTGCTATCGCTGTCTCGGTCGCGCTGGCGCTGCAGGCGCTGCTGTTTGGCGACGGTGGCGTTCTGTCGTTTGGTGCCAACTGCTTTAACATGGCCTTTGTGCTGCCGTTTGTCGCTGCTATCGTGTTCCGTGCGCTCAACAGCCGTCTGCACGACAAGAGCTGGGGCACCTCGGTTTCTGCCATCGTGAGCGGTTGGGTCGGCCTGTGCCTGGCGGCCCTGTGCGCGGCAATCGAGTTTGGTATTCAGCCGATGCTCTTCACCAACGCTTCGGGCGCGCCGCTGTACTGCCCCTTCCCGCTGTCCGTGGCTATTCCTGCCATGTTGATCCCGCATATGCTGGTTGCCGGCGTGATCGAGGGCGTGGCGACGGCCGCCATCTACGGTTTCATTAAGAAGACGGCGCCGAGCATTATCGTCGGCCCCGAGGCCGCCGACGGTCAGCTTGCCGCCGATGGTACCGCCAAGAAGACTTCCCTGATTCCCACGCTCATTCTGGTCGCCGTGCTTGTTGTGGCCACGCCGCTGGGCCTGCTGGCCACGGGTGACGCCTGGGGTGAGTGGGACGCCGAGGGCGCCGCGACCGCCGTTCAGGAGGCTGGCGACGACAGCCTGCAGGCTTCGGTCGGCCTCGATACCCCGACCTTTGCCGATGCCCTGCCCACGGGCGATTATCTGCAGGCCTATTCCGAGGAGCAAGGCCTTGGCTTTGCCGGCCAGGCTGCCATGTATATCCTTTCCGGTGTGATTGGCGTGGCGGTGCTCACCATCGTATTCCGCCTGATTTCGCTGACGGTCAAAGAAAGCGGTGCTCATGGCAAGAGCCGAGCTGCCTAGCTGGCTTGCGGCCGAGGAGCGATACGAGCCCGCGGGGGCTCGGTATCGTGTGATGCAAAAGAATGTCCTGCACCTGGCGAGCCTGCTTGAGCGGGTTCACCTGGGTGGAGGCGCGCACGAGGGCGGGTCGATGGTCGACCGCGCCCTTTCTTGCGTTTCGGCTCCGGTGCGCCTGGTGGGGATGTTCGTCTGCGTCCTGTGCGTGTGTCTGACACAGAGCCCGCTGTACCTCATGTTGATGGCGGCGATCGCGTTGGTGCTGGTCGCGGTGCGTCCCGCACGCGGGCTGCGTGCGACCTTTGTACCGGCGCTCGGCGCCACGGGGCTTGCGGTGGTTCTGGCACTGCCTGCCCTGCTGCTGGGCGCGTCTGCCACGGGCGCCATGCTCAAGATCGCGCTCAAGACGTTTATTAATGTGTCGCTGGTGCTGGGTGTTTCGTGGACGCTCACCTGGAGCCGCATGTCGGCGGCGCTTAAGATGCTGCACCTGCCCGATGAGGTTATCTTTACGTTTGATATGGCACTCAAGCATATCGAGGTGCTGGGACGCACGGCGCACGATCTGTGCGAATCGGTCATGCTGCGCAGCGTCGGTTCCGCGCCTGCGGGTTTTTCGCGCACCGACTCGCTGGCGGGTATCATGGGCATGACGTTTATCAAGGCGATGGAATGCAGCCGCGCGATGGACGAGGCCATGCTGTGCCGCGGCTTCGCCGGCGTGTATCCGGCGCCTGCACGGAGCGGCTTTGGCTGGCGCGATGCGGCTTACGCGGCCGTTGTGGCGTTGCTCGCCGTGTTGTGCGCGATGTTGTAGCGCGGACGGTCGAACCGTCGATGTGAGTAGGGAAGGGCGACGTTTTGGCAAACGATACGAATAACGCGATGGGTGCGAGCGGTGCTGCCGGCGCCGAGGTCACGCCGCTCATCGAGTTTCGCGACGTGGTGTTTTCCTATGCGGGTCATACGGTGGTTGACGGTGTTTCATTGCAGGTGAACCGTGGGGAGCTCGTTGCTCTGCTCGGTCCCAACGGCTGCGGCAAGACGACGATTATGCGTCTTATCAACGGCCTTGAGCTTGCGGACGCGGGTGCGTACCTGTTCGACGGGCATGCGGTCGATGCGGCATATCTCAAGGATTCCGCGACGGCCCAGCGGTTCCATCAGCGCGTGGGCTTTGTGTTCCAAAACGCCGATGCGCAGCTCTTTTGTGCCACGGTCGGCGAGGAAGTCGCGTTTGGCCCGGCTCAAATGGGGCTGCCGGCAGACGAGCTCGAGCGCCGCGTCCGCGATGCCATGGAGCTGTTCCAGGTTGCCGATCTTGCCGACGTCTCTCCCTATCAGCTCTCGGGCGGGCAAAAGAAGCGCGTTGCGCTGGCTGCGGTGGTGTCGATGAACCCGGATATCCTGGTGCTCGACGAGCCTACCAACGGACTTGACGAGGACTCGTGCGACATCGTGGTCAACTTTCTACTGGCCTATGTTGCTGCCGGCAAGACGGTCTTGATGAGTACACATCATCAGGATTTGGTGCGGCGCCTGGGTGCCCGCGCCATCTATATCGATCGATATCACCATGTGGTCGAGGCGCCGGTGTCGTCGTATGGAACCGAGAGCGGCGCTGCGGAATAGTTGCTGCGTAGAGCGTGCGTAGCCGCCCGCGCGGCTTTGCCGTGATGGTATAGTTATCCAGGTTTTTATGGGGGTGGCTATGCCAAGCTGGAACATTCATATTGCTCAGACGGAGCGTTTGCTGGAGCGCACCGGTGCGCTTGCCAAGAGCGTGCGCGACCGCAATGCCTTTTTGTTTGGCTGCGTGGTTCCGGATATCTTCGTGGGCTATATGGTCCCTGGCATTGCCGATCCCATCCCGTACCGCATTACGCACTTTGCCAAGCCTGAGCCCATCCCTAAGCCTCGTGAGAATGAGTTCTGGGATACCTATGTGGCACCGTTGCTCAAAGGGGCGCCTGTTGGTACGCTGGCTGCCGCGACCTCGATTGTCGAGGAGCGTGAGCGACTCAATCGGGTGCATTATCCCCAACGTTACAAGGACGCCGAGCCGGTTGCCGGTCCCGGTGCTAGTGAGCTTTCGCTCGCGCCCGATGACGTGGCGCAGTCGCTGCTCGATCTGACGCTGGGCGTTTGGTCTCACCTTGTGGCCGATACTGTGTGGAATACCCGCGTGAACCAATACCTGGAGGCGCACGGCGGCAAGCCGTGCGAGGAATTCCGCATTAAAAAGCAAGGCGACTTTGACTGGTTTGGCAAGACGCTCGGCATTGTTTCGATTCCGCGCGCGACCGATCGCCTCTATACTGCGGCGACGCGTTTTGGTCAGTATCCCATCCATAAGGAGTATGTGCTCAAGACCATCGGCGTTATGCACGAGATTGTACGCGAAAACCCCGGCGAGCCCGATCATCCGCCGTATCGCTTGCTAACCGAGGAGTTTTTCGATGCAACGTTTACCGAGGTCGTCGAGCTAACCGAGGCGGGTTTTGCCGCCCGTGTCGAATCGCCCGATGTGTCTGCGCTGCCCCTGATTGCTAGCTGCTAGCTGGCCGGCCCGGCAGTGAATAGCTCAACCCAATCGACAAGTAGCTCTTGCCGCAGGGTATCTTCGGCAGTGCGCTCCTGTTTAGTCTTTGGGGTGTAGGGAAGCCCAGCCTTTTTATGGATGAGCTCGGCTATGTGGTTGAAGCTCTTCTCCTTGATCTGGTCATAGGTAATTTGGATGACATCGTAGCCCATGCTTGTGAGCGCGGTGGCGCGCTCGGCATCGGAGAGGCTTGCGGTTTCGCTGTCATGGGCGGAGCGGCCTTGGCATTCAAGGATGACGCCCATGCTGTCGGTGTTGCTCTCTATGAGGATATCGGCGTAGCAGCAGGTTTTGTCATACAGTGAGCGCGCGGCGTCGCTGAGCGGGATGCGCGCGTTATTGGTGATGTCGATGCCCAGACCGCCCTCATCGCGGGGGAGCGAGATGAGAATTGACGTCTGGACTTCAAAGGGCGAGGCGGTCTGTCCTGTCATGCGTTCGGCGGCCCAGCGGAGCTGCTTAACACCGCGCAGGCCTGCGGCCTGCTTGGCGAACGCGGCGATATCCGCTGCGGCAAGAAGCGGTGCGCGCTTCCACAAGTTGGTGTCATTTCCCTTGGTGTCGTTAACTCGCTCCCAGTCGCAGTTGGGTGGAATGAGCTTAAGCGAAATAGCTTCATCGAGTTGTTGTTGCGTTCGCTCGCAGGGCTTAAACACTGCAAAGGAGCCGCACATCTCGTAGCAAGCCATGAGTAACTGGTTGCGTGAGACCAGCGTAGCAAGGCTGAGCAGCGTAAACTCGGGCGACGTGACATCAAAACCGTGTTCAGTCTGCCTAAACGACCCGGGAGGTGGCTCTTGGGTCAGGAGGTGTGACTTGAACAAACTCCGTGATCCGACTTGCTCGCGACTGAACACAAATCGATGAAGCGGCATATGAAGAAGGTCTTCAACAAGCGCATGGTTCCCAAGGCCGCAACATCTGCGATCCATACTGCCAAGGCTAATGGCGGGGTAAAGGCCTAATACCTGTGGCGGGATACGGTGATAGTAAAAAGCGGATTGACCGCATAGCGTCAGGTCCATGACGTCCTCCTGGTCGAAATATGCTTTTGGACCGTGCGATGCCAGTGTCAATTCGGAAGTATGCGGCAAAATCTAAACCCTGTGAGCAGACCTGGCTTTTGAGGCTAGTTTATCAGGCATTTTGTTGCGAAAAAACGAGGTGTGCTCGGTGGTCTCAGAATTTGCCGCATACTTCCGAAAACCAGGTCGATCTGGCTTTTGCTAAAACGATTTAT
>CATYJC010000056.1 GCA_958407555.1 uncultured Collinsella sp.
TTTTGGCGAGGGTGTCGAGCATGCGCTGGTCGACGCCGGTTTTGCCGTGTCGCCGCTTGTCCTCGAGGTTTCGCCTGCCGGTGCTACGCTGGCCGATGCCGATACCGTTTTTGGCGCCCTGTCGGCTAACGGCATTACCTGCGACGATCTCGTTGTCGCTGTCGGCGACACGGCGACCTGCTCGGTCGTTTGCTGGTGTGCCAATCAGTGGTGCGGTCGCACCGAGTGCGCCTTGCTGCCGACGACGTTCGACGCCATGCTCACAGTCGCGACGACTATGAAGCCACTCGTCGCCTCGTCGGCGAATGCGCTTCCCGCTATCGCGTTCCGTCCCGAGCCGGGCTTGGTCGTGTGTGACCTCGAACTTGTTCGCGAAGCGGACCCTGAGGACCTCAAGCTCGGTTATGCGGTACTTGTTGGCACCATGCTTTCGAGCAGCAAGTCCCGTTGGAATCAGTTTACCGAGACCGTCCCCGAGATTCTCGCTGGCGAGGAAGTCGCGCTCGTCAATGCCGTTCAGTGGTCTCAGACTGCCCGCAAGGACGTACTGATGGCCACGAACCCGAGCGCCCGCCATGCGCTCGATTTTGGCAAGACGGGGGAGCGTACCCTGCGCGCCTGCTTGGGCGATGCCGCTTCGCAGGTCCCTGCCTACCAGCTGTTGTCCGAAGGTATGCGCTTTGAGGCGCGCCTAGCACATGATGCCTGCGACTTCGATATCGATTACGTCTTTGAGGTCGATGACTGCCTGGAGGACTTTGGTATCGAGGAGTTTGCCTTCGATCTGGAGCCCGCCGCATATATCGAGGAGTTCCGCAGGCAGCAGTTTGTCCGCTCGAACCGCAGTATGTTGCCGCTGCCCGCGGCACTTGGCGCCATTCGTCTAACGAGCGTTGAGGACGAGGTTCTTGAGCGCCATGCTCACGCCTACTTGGCTTCTCGCAAAGAACTTCTCTAATTTTATTGACATCCATCGTCTTTCGTATCATTTTGAGGGACGGGTTTTCAATCGGTTGCGGATCGCGTGCAAATCCGTCTTTCGATCGGGACCCGTCCCGCTTTTATGAGGACAACAAGAAAGGAATCTGCATGTCTGAGTTTGCTGCCGGTCCTGCCGGTCGTATCGAGCGCGTCCGTGCCCTGATGGCCGAGCGCGGCTACGACGCCATCGTCGTGCGCGACGAGGCCAATCTCCGTTGGCTCACGGGCGTGAAGGGCGTCTTCGATTACACCTTCGAGTTCCCTCACGCCGCGTTTATTACGGCCGATCAGTGCCTGTTCCACACCGACTCGCGCTATCTCAACAGTTTTGAGGAGAACACGCCCGCCGGCAGCCCCTGGGTCTACGACATGGACGAGGGCACCATCTCCGGCTGGGTCGCCGGCAAGATTGCGGCTAACAAATGCCGCGTCTGCGCCGTCGAGGATGACATGCAGATTAACTTCTACCAGGGTATTCAGCGTGGTCTGGAGGACCGCTCCGTTGCCTGCATGCTGCCGCTGATGCATGACGACATCCGCAAGATGCGTGCCATCAAGGATGCAGAGGAGATCGAGCTCATGCGCCACGCGCAGTCGATCACCGATGCTGCCTTCCAGCACATGCTCGGCTTTATTAAGCCCGGCATGACCGAGAAACAGGTCCGCAACGAGCTCGAGAACTTTATGTTCGCCAACGGCGCCGACAGCCTGGCCTTTGGCTCCATCGTCGCGAGCGGTCCCAACACCGCCAATCCGCATGCCGTCCCGAGCGACCGCGTGATCGAGAAGGGCGACTTTGTCCTCATGGATTACGGTGCGGGCTACTGCGACTACCGCTCCGACATGACTCGTACCGTCGTGATGGGCGAGCCCACCCAGGAGCAGCTCGACCTGTACGCGCTCGTGCGCCGCACCCATGAGGAGTGCGTCGCCGCTATCCATCCGGGCGTCGAGGGCAACGACATTTTCAAGCTTTCCAAGAAGATTATCGGCGATGCCGGCTATGGCGATTACTACAACCATGGTCTGGGCCACGGCGTGGGCATCGACATCCACGAGCTGCCTAACTTCAACCGCAGCAAGAATATCATCGAGGTCGGCTCGGTTATCACCATGGAGCCCGGCGTGTACCTGCCCGGCGTGGGCGGCGTGCGCCTGGAGGACTACGGCGTCGTCACCGAGAACGGCTATGAGCCCTTCACCAAGACCCCGCACGACCTGCATATTATCGATTGCTAAACCATCCATTTGGGTTTTTGGAGGCGGGGCGTCCGGATCGATTCGGGCGTCCCGCGTTCTCTTTTTATGCGCTCGCCGCAGCCGCCGTCTGCAAGTGTATAATTTCGCTCGTATGTAATTTGGACGTTTGTGCGTCTAGCCAATAACAAGAAAGGTCGCTATGCCTACTATCTCTACCGCCGACTTCAAGAACGGCCTCGGTCTCCGCATTAAGGACAAGGTCTACACCATCGTCGAGTTCCAGCACGTCAAGCCGGGCAAGGGCGGCGCTTTCGTGCGCTACAAGACCCGCGACATCAAGAGCGGCCGCGTCGTCGAGAACACCTGCAACGCCGGCACCAAGTTCGAGAGCGTCATGCTCACCACCCGTGAGTTCCAGTACCTCTACAACGACGGCGCCGACTACATCTTCATGGATAACGAGTCCTACGAGCAGGTTCCCGTTCCCGAGGATATGGTGGGCGAGAACGCCAAGTGGCTGCGCGAGAATGACACCTGCCAGCTGCTCTTCGCCGACGACGAGCTCATGGGCGTGACCCCGCCGATGTTCATCGAGACCACCATCGTCCAGACCGACCCGGGCTTCAAGGGCGATACCGTCCAGGGTTCCACCAAGCCGGCCACCATCGACACCGGCGCTGTCATCCAGGTCCCCATGTACCTCAACGAGGGCGAGGTCATTAAGGTTGACACCCGCGACGGTAAGTTCGTCTCCCGCGTCTAGCAACCAACTCTTCTAGGAGGACTCATGCCCCAGGAAATCAAGATTGACGGCATCGGCATTTCGCCCGATGTTCTGACCGCCATCGTCTCGCGCGCCGTCACGGATGTCGAGGGCATCGCCTCCGTGGGCGTCAAGGACCTTGCCACCAACCTTGTCTCCATGATGCTTTCGTCCAAGGCCCCGGCTTCCGAGCCGGCGGTTGAGGCCGAGGTCATCGGCGACAAGCTCGCGCTTACCGTGCGCGTCGTGGTGTTCTTTGGCTATCCGTTCAAGAAACTCGCCGAGGCCGTTCGCGCCGCCGTGGTTGCCGCCATCGACGCCCAGGTGGGCGTCGAGGTCGAGCGCGTTGACGTTTGCATCGACGGCCTCGTTTTCCCCAAGGAGTAACCTTTGAGCCTTAAGGTTTATCGCGGGCGTACGCTTGCCCGCAGTCAGGCGCTGCAGCTGCTGTTCCAGGCTGAGGCCACGGACAGCCCGCTTGAGCGCGTCCTCGAGGGCGATTTCCTGATCTCGAAGGGTCCCCTCGACCCCTACGCGCTGGAGCTGTGCCGCGGTGCCTACGAGCACATCGACCGCATCGACTGCGCCCTGCGCTCCGTCGCCAAGAACTGGGATCTTATGCGTATGCCCGGTGCCGACCGCAATCTGCTGCGTATCGCCGTCTATGAGATGCGCTTCCTCACCGACGAGGAGGTCTCGGACGCCATCGTGATCAACGAGGCCGTCGAGCTTGCCAAGGCCTATGGCACCGACCAGTCCGCGTCGTTTGTCAACGGCGTGCTGGGCAAGATCGCTCGTAGCGAAGAGCTACCGGGCGAGGACCTGTATCAGGATTTGCTGGCCGAGGACCGTGCCCGCGAGGAAGCCCAGGCCGCTGAGGCTGCCGCCAAGGTTGCCGCCGCTCAGGCTGCGGCCGGCGTTCTCGACGAGGATGCCGAGGTCGCCGAGGTCGAGACCGGTACCGTCGAGGAGTAGCCATGCCAGAGGGTTCCGTCCGCAACTTCGACGAGATCTCGGACCGCTTGGACCAGATTATCGCGACCGTTCGCTCCAAGGATACGTCCCTGGAGCGTTCGCTCGATCTGTTTGACGAGGCGATCGAGCTGGGCTCCCGTGCGGTCGATATGGTCGACAAGTTTGAGCTGACGCCTCGTGAGGCCGATAAGCTCGAGCAGGAATACGATGAGGATGCGGCAAACGAATCTCAGGATAGCGAGGCCGCGTCTCCGGATACGAATGGTTGATGGCATTCATGAAACGTGTGCGTCTCGATGACGAACTGATTTCACAGGGCATCTGCGCCGATCGCGCGGATGCCCTTCGCACTCTTATGGCCGGCTTGGTCTCGAGTGGCGGCGAGCGTTTGACCTCACCGGGCCTTAAGGTGACGCCGGGCCTGCCGTTGCACGTGAAGGGTCGTATTCCCTACGTTGGGCGCGGCGGGCTCAAGCTCGAGGGCGCGCTCGATGCGTTTGGGATTGATCCGACTGATCTTGCTTGCCTCGATGTGGGCTGTTCCACGGGTGGCTTTACCGATTGCCTGCTCAAGCGCGGTGCCGCTACGGTCGTTTCGGTCGATGTGGGTCGCGCCCAGTTTGATTGGTCGCTGCGCCAAGACGAGCGCGTGACGCTTCATGAGCGCACCAACGTGACACAGCTGCCCGAGCTTGGCTACGGCGGAGCTATCGACTTGGCTGTGTGCGATGTGTCGTTTACGAGTATCGCGAATATCATCGACGCCGTGCTGGCGTGCCTGAAGCCTTCGGGTTCGTTCTGCACGCTCGTAAAGCCGCAGTTTGAGGCGCCGGCTGCGCTGGTGGGCGAGGGCGGCATCGTGACTGACCCCGCCGTTCGTCGCGATACGCTCACGGCGGCGATTGAGCTCTTTGCCGCCAAGGGCCTGTTCCCGCTCGACGTGTGCGTGTCGCCCATCCACGGCGCCAAGGGCAACGTCGAGTTTTTCTTGTACGGCACGAGGTTTGCTCCCGGCGCACGCACCGACGATGAGCTGCAATCCCAGGTATCGGTTTTGAGCGAGAAAGCTGCAACGCTATGAAGGTCTTTCTGGTTCCCAATTTCTACAAGCAAGAAGCGGTCGAGAGCGGCCTGATGCTCGAGCTTTGGCTTTCGCGCCAGGGCTACGAGGTCGCATGGGCTGCCGACCAGCGTTCCAAGATTCAGAGCGCGCCCGATGTTGACGATGCCGACCTGGTCATTACGCTCGGTGGCGACGGTACACTGCTGCGCGCCGCCCGCATCCTCAACTACCGTGAGATTCCCATTTTGGGTCTTTCCTATGGTCATTTGGGTTTTTTGACGGCCGCGAGCCCCGAGGAGCGCGACATTTTGCAGGTCGTGAGCGATGCCCTGTCCGGTGAGCTCCATGTGAGTCGCCGCGCCACCATCGCCGCTGATATCGTCTCGGTGCGCGAAGACGGCACGAAGGATGTCGTGCGCACGTTTGCCCTTAACGATATGGCGCTTACGCGTGGGCCCCTGTCCGATATGGTCGAGTTCGATATCACGGTGTCCGGCCATCATATCGACCGCCTGCGCGGCGACGGCGTGGTTGTATCGACGGCGACTGGCTCCACCGGCTACGCGCTTTCCGCCGGCGGCCCCATTGTCAGCCCCGATTACACGGGCATGGTCTGTGTGCCCATCGCTCCGCATACCATTCAGGCTCGCGCTTTTTTGACCTCGCCGAGCGATGTCGTGGAGATCTTTATGTCCGATGACCGCCCGAGCGTTCCGGCGATCGCCATCGATGGACAGTTTATTACCTGCGATGGCACGGTCGAGAGCGTGGCTGTGCGCCGTGGTCCCGGCGATGTGCTGCTGCTTGATTATGGTCCCGAGAGTTTCTATAACTCGGTGAGCCGCGTGTTCTACGGAGTGCGTCATGATCGATGAGCTGCTGGTTTCCAACATTGCACTCATTCGCGAGGCGACGTTGGTTCCGAGCACGGGTCTAACGGTTCTGACTGGAGAAACCGGCGCCGGTAAGACCGCGCTGCTCTCGGCACTCAAGCTCATTTTGGGCGAGCGCGCGGATTCGTCGACGGTGCGCGAGGGCGAGGCACTTGCCAGCGTCGAGGCGCGCCTGTTTGATGGCCCGCATGACACGGAGGGCGTCACCGTGCGGCGCAGCCTTTCTGCCGAGGGCCGCAGCCGCGTAAAAATTGACGGCCGCATCGCCAGCGTGCGCGAACTTTCGGAGCGCGTCGGTGTGATGATGGATCTTTGCGGTCAGCACGAGCACCAGCGCCTGCTCGACCCGGCGCATCATGTTGTCATGGTCGATGCCTGGGCAGGGCGCCCGGCACTCGAGGCGCTCGAGCACTACCGTGCTTGCTTTAAGGCATCGCGTGCGGCTGCCAAGGAGGTCCGTCGCGTCGAAGAGGCCTCGCGTGCGCAGGGGAGTCGCGTTGAGGAGGCGCGCTTCGCCCTGGAGCGCATCGCCGATGTCGACCCCAAGCCGGGTGAGTATGAGGAGCTCGAGGAGCTGCTGCCGCGCTCCGAGCATGCTGAGGTGTTGGTGGCCACGGCCAACGATGCCCATGCATCGCTTGCAGCTGAAGGGGGAGCGCTCGATGCCGTGAACAGTGCCGTGGCGGAGCTTTCCCGCATGGCGGCCGTCGACCGCAAGCTGGGTGATATCGCCGATGCGCTTTCGGATGCCTGTATCTCGCTTGAGGATTGTGCCAACGAGCTGCGCACCTATCGCGATGGGGTCGCCTTCGATCCGCGCGAGCTGGCTCGTATGCGCGAGCGCTATTCCGATCTTAAGGCCCTACTGCGTCAGTGGGGGCCCACCATGGACGATGTCTTTGCCATGCGCTACCGCTCACAAGAGCTGTTGTCCCTGGTCGATGATGGCGATGAGCAGATCAAGAAGGCTCGCGAGGCGCTTGGCGCGGCAGAGCGCGAATTGTTCGCCGCCGCCAAGGCGCTTAAACGCGTGCGGAATACCGCAGCCCCTCGCTTTTGCCACGAGGTTGGCCGTCAGATGGCGCGCCTGGAGATGGGTGGCGCCGAGCTCGTTTGGGAGTCGCGCGATCTTCCGCGTGCCGAATGGACGCCGGCGGGGCCTTCGAGCTATGAGCTTTTGTATCGCAGCGGTGCCGGATTGACGCCGCGCCCCCTGCGCCGCATTGCGTCGGGCGGCGAGCTGAGCCGCGTCATGCTGGCGAGCAAGGTTGTTCTCGGTAACGCGGACGGCGTGGATACGCTGGTGTTCGACGAGGTCGATGCCGGTGTCGGCGGCTCTACCGCACGTGCCCTCGCGAGCGTGCTGGCAGATCTCGCCGCTACGCATCAGGTGATTGTCGTAACTCACCTGGCGCAGGTCGCCGTCATGGCCGACAAACACTACGTGGTGAGCAAAGAGCCCGGCGACGTTCCCCAGACTCATCTGGATGAGGTGGCCGGGGACGCCCGCATCGCAGAGATCGCTCGTATGCTGAGTGGCGATCAATCTGAGGCAAGCCTGGCACATGCCAAGCAGATGTTGGAAGAGGCTCGAGGTTAGAACGAGCCGACAGTGTTGGCGGGGACAAAATATCAGCAATTGTTGCACCGCCACTTGCTTGTCTGGCCCGACCGTCAAAAACTATTCCGGTTTACTACGATGAATCGGCGTAGCTCGAGCACAGCTAAAATTGTAAAAAGAAAACCGCAGGTAGAACCCCTGCGGTTTTCTTTTAAAACACGATGTGGTCGCATATTCCGATTTCATCGTAGTAAACCGGCATAGTTTTATCGGAACGGTACATAACGACCCCTGATAAAACCTACTCCACGACCTTATCCGGCTGGATGAGCTCCTCGTAGTAGCTGATATGCTCGCGGGCGTCTTCAATCTCGGGCAGCAGGAAGTTGTAGATAACCTCGATTATCATCGTGGCACTCATCTTGGAGAACGCAAAGTCGCCCGTGGTGAGCAGCGCCTCGTGGTTCACAGTATTAAAGGTGTAGTCGGCCAGGCGAGCAAGCGGGGACTTGCTGTCGCTGCTGATGACGACAACGGTGGCGCCACAGCTGCGAGCCGCTTTTGCCATGCGATTCAGTCGACGAGACTTGCCGGAGTTCGAGATCAGCACGATGACATCTCCGGGGCGCAGCGTAAGCGCAAAACCAATCGAGGTCTCGCTGATGGTGCTTGCCATGCAGCGAAGGCCCAGCTGCGAAAACTTAAACGTCGCGTCGAGCGCGACGGCGTTGGTGTTGCCTACGGCAGCAAACTCGATAGCCCCTGCGTTCTTAAACGCGTGCACGACGGCTGTCAGCGTGTCGTGGTCAATGCCATCGATAGTCGCATTGAGTTCGCTGACCTTGGCAGCGAGAATATTCTTGAGGCTCTGCTCCATATTGTCGAGCGAGACCTCGTCGGTGAGGCCTTCATTGCGCTGGCTTTCCAGATCGCGCGCTAGTGAAAACTGGAAACTGCGAAAACTGCCAAAACCCAGTTTGCGGCAGAAGCGCGAGACGGTTGCTTCGGAGGTTGCAGCGGCGCGCGAAAGCTGAGCGGCTGTCAGACGCGGGGCCTCGGACTGGTGCTCTAGGATATAGTCGACAATGCGCTGCTCGGACTCGCTGTACCCCCTGTGCATACTAATAAGGGAGAGTGCGCTCTTGCTGCTATCGGACATGGGATGGCTCCTGGCTGGCATGAAAATCGGACTTGTTTTGTAATGTCGTAGTATACGGACATTTTCAATTACAAGATACACCTTGCCGTTTCAATAGTTGATGGTAAACTTTCATCGACCGTTTACGGTAATGAAAGAACCTTTCACCGGAGAAATGAGCTGTATTGCTTCTCATATAAGCGGTGGGTTGGTATCTTTCAGGTGTGGAAAAACGCGTATCGAAGCGCGTGTAGGGGAGCGCCCGCGGGCGCTGTACTCAAGAAGGAGGGACACATGGCTAAGTTTGACATCATCGCCGCCACCGGTTGCCCGACCGGCATCGCGCACACCTTCATGGCGAAGGAGGCGCTGGAGAAGGCAGCTGCCGAGCGCGGTCTGACCATTAAGGTCGAGACCCATGGCCAGGTCGGTGTCGAGAACGAGCTCACCAAGAGTGAGATCGCTGGTGCCAAGGCCGTCGTCGTCGCAGCCGACAAGGATGTCCAGGCGGAGCGTTTCGCCGGTAAGCCCATGGTTTCCGTTGGTGTTTCCAAGGCCCTGTCCGTCGAGGCTGCAGGTAAGCTGATCGACCGCGCACTCGCCGCCAAGGGCGACGACACGGTTGCTGCTGCTGCCGATGTCGAGGATGAGGTCGAGGAGAAGGAGTCCATCGGCCACATCATCTATAAGCACCTCATGAACGGCGTTAGCCACATGCTGGTCTTCGTCGTTGCCGGTGGCGTCCTGACCGCCGTTTCGTTCTTGTGGGGCATCACGTCCTTCGATTCGACGGCTGCCGACTACAACAGCTTCGCCGCTATGCTCAAGATCATCGGCGGCATTGCCATGAACCTCATGGTTCCCGTGCTTTCTGCCTACATCGCCGAGTCCATCGGCAAGCGCCCGGCACTCGTCCCCGGCTTCGTCGCCGGTATGATTGCCATCCAGGGTCTGCCTGTCGTCGAGGGGCCCAACGGTACCACGCTCATTGACGCTGGCGGCACCGGCGTGGGCTTCGGCTTCCTGGGCGGCATCGTCGGCGGCTTCCTCGCTGGTTATGTCATCTTGCTGCTCGAGAAGGTCTTTGCCGGTCTGCCCAAGAACCTGGACGGCCTCAAGGCTATCTTCCTGTACCCGCTGTTCTCCACGCTGATTGTCGGTCTGGTCATGCTCGGCATCTCCGGCCCCATGGCTGCCATCAACACCGCCATGATGGACTTCCTCAAGGGTCTGTCTGCCTCCGGTGCTGTTGTCCTGGGTCTTGCTATCGGCTGCATGTGCGCCTTTGACATGGGCGGCCCGGTCAACAAGGCTGCTTACGTCACCGGTACCGCCATGCTCACCGAGGCCCTGGCTGCCGGTGTCGGCACCGACACCTACAACTTCGGCACCAACTTCATGGCTGCCGTCTCTGCCGCCTGCATCGTTCCGCCGCTGATCACCACCTTCGCCGTCATCGTCGGCAAGAAGTACTTCAGCCAGGAGGATCATGACGCCGGTGTCGTTAACCTCATCCTTGGTTGCACCCACATCACCGAGGGCGCCATTCCGTTCATGACCAAGAACATCTGGCCCGTCATGCCCATCATGATGCTCGGTTCCTCCATCGCCTCGATCCTGACCATTATGTTCAACGTCCACGATCCGGCGCCCCACGGTGGCTTCCTGGTCCTGCCCGTTGTCGAGAACGGTCCGCTGTGGGTCCTCGCGATCCTCATCGGCGCCGTGGTCGGTGGCATCCTGTTCGTCGCTTTCAAGAAGTATGACTTCGAGAAGAACCAGAAGGCCGCTCCTGCCGCTCCCGCTAAGCCGGTCGAGGCTCCCAAGGCCGCTGCCGTCGAGGCCCCCAAGGCCGAGGCTGCCGACTTCGTGAAGGTCGAGAACGTTTTTGTTGCCGAGAACTTCGCTTCTCGTGACGAGGCCCTGAGCTTTGTCTCCAACCAGGCCGTCAAGGCCGGTGTCGCTGGCGACGCCGATGCCGTGATGAACGCCTTCCTGGCTCGCGAGGCCGAGGGCACCACGGGTATGATGGAGGGCTTCGCCATTCCGCATGCCAAGTCCGATGCCATTACCGAGGCCGCCGTTATCGTCGTCAAGGACGACTCTGGCGTGACCGGTTGGGACACCATGGACGGCGCTCCCGTCAACGTGGCTATCGCCCTGCTCATCCCCGGTGCCCAGGCTGGCACCACGCACCTCAAGATCCTGTCCAAGGTCGCCGAGGCGCTCATGGACGAGG
>CATYJC010000057.1 GCA_958407555.1 uncultured Collinsella sp.
GCCCAAGCCACGACCGGAGCGCCGGCGATGCACCACGGATTGATGTTGTAATCCAGTCCACGGCGGAAAACTTTGCACTGCGTATTCCTCGCCTTGGATGCCGCGGCCGGCTTGGCTGGATCGATGCCCTTGAGGGCTGCAGGATCCGCACCCTCAATAAAGATAAAGCAGGCACCGTCCTGGGCCAGGGAATCCAGCTGCAGGCGCTTCCACTCGGGCGTCTGCTCAAAATAGCTTTTATCGACATGCTCGTACGTGAACCTCGTCACGGCATCATCGGCCCAAATGACCGTCACGTGACCAGCGCCGGCGGCATAAGCCTCCGCGACCACCACGCGGGCAAAAGGCGCGCACTCGACCGGAGACTGAACGACGACCTCCTGGCCGGGCTTGACGTTTACGCCCTTGCGGACGACCAGGCGCGCGTAGTTTTTAATCTTGGGCTCCAGGGCCTTCATGCCCTCCAAAGCCTCTTCGACCGTCAGGGCAGCTCGAATCATGTGCCACTCCATCTATCTATAGAACAGTAAAAAGGCGCGCCGCAAAAACGACGCGCCTTATATCTTAGCGATATGTATGGATACAAACGCTACTTCTTCTTGGAGTCCTTCTTGTCCTCCTCGGCAGCTGCGCGCTCGATAAGAGCGTTGAGCTTGTTCTCGGACATGCCCTCGGCCTGCGCGCGGTACATGTTGCGCAAGGGACGAATACGAACGAAGTCGTAGATAAAGTCACCCAGGATGATGACATAGGACAAAACGATGCCGACCATCTGAACAGGACTGGACACCGTGCCGCCGGGAGCGAAGTAGAGCGAAGCCCAAATTGCCACGACGAGTACCATGCCGATGGCGAGCACGGCCCACCAGATACGACGGCGCTTGGTGTAGTCCTCATCCTGCTTGAGAAGAATATTCGACACCGTATAGATACGATCCTCGCGAGCACGCTGCTTGGCCTTGCGGGCGCGCTTCTCCTCCTTGGAAAGGCCTTCCAGGTTTTCACCCTTCTCGAGCTCTTTGCGGCGAGCTTTAGACGAAGCCGGCACGACGCGAACGGAGCTCGCTGCTTGGCGGGCGGGTTTAGCAGATGCGGCGGACTTGCGCGCAACCCCGGTAACTTCGTGGGATTGCGTGCGCTTGTTCGTGGCGCTACGGGTACTCACTTATGCGTTCTCCTTCATGCTTGTGAACTGGGAGCCCGTGATGATCTGGAAGGCCTCGCGATAGCGCTCGGACGTGCCATCGATGACCTCGGCGGGCAGGTGCGGGGTCTCCCCCGTCATATCCCAGTTGGCCTTGAGCCAATTGCGGACGAATTGCTTGTCGTAGCTAGGCTGGATCTTGCCCTCCTCGTAGCTGGCGGCGGGCCAGAAACGGCTGGAGTCGGGCGTGAGGCACTCGTCGATCAGCGTGACCTTGCCATCGATAACACCAAACTCAAACTTGGTGTCGGCAATGATGATGCCACGGGTCGCTGCATACTCGGCAGCAGCCTTGTAGATCTTGAGAGACAGATCGCGAATCTGCGTGGCGATGTCCTCGCCAACGATCTCGCAGCAACGCTCGAACGAAATGTTCTCGTCGTGGTCGCCGATCTCGGCCTTCGTGGACGGCGTGAACAGCGGCTCGGGAAGCTTGGAGGCCTCGGTCAGACCCTCGGGCAGCTGGATGCCGCAGACGGTGCCGTTCTCGTCATAGGTCTTCTTGCCCGAACCGGTCAGATAACCGCGGACGATGCATTCGATGGGAATCGTCTGGGCCTTCTTGACCAGCATGGCGCGGCCTGCGAGGTAGTCACGATACTCGGCAAACTCCTCGGGGAAATCCGCCGGGTCGATGGAGACGAGGTGATTGGGAACGATGTCGGCAAACTTATCGAACCAGAATGCCGAGATGCGGTTGAGCACCTCTCCCTTAAACGGAATCTCGTCGGGAAGAATAAAGTCGAACGCAGAAATGCGGTCGGTGGCGACCATCAGCAGGTTTTCACCGGCATCATAGATATCACGAACCTTGCCACGGGAATCCGGACGACGCTCCATCGTTGTCACGTGAGTCACTCCTTACCTAAATACGACAGAAATGCGGGTTCTTTCCCGCATGTTTTCGCAAACCCGGAGCGGCAGGAACGCGACCCCTCCTTCACCGAATAGCGAAAAGCTAGTGCTCCATTGTAGTAGATGCCGCGTCCGCCGTGTGCTCGCGAGGCAGATGAATCGTAAAAGTCGTACCCTTTCCAAGCTCCGACTCCACGGATATGTAGCCATGGTGACGCTCGACGATTTGCTTGGTCACGGCGAGGCCAACGCCCAGGCCGCCGGCTTCGCGGGCGCGGCTGGCATCTGCGCGCCAAAATCGCCCGAAGATGCGCGACAGGTCGTCCTTGGCAATACCGATACCGGTATCCGAAACGGCAATACTGACATGCTTGCGGTCACTGAGCACCGACACCACGACCCAACCGCCCTCGGGGGTGTAGCGCATGGCGTTGCTCATGAGGTTGATGACGCACTGCGTGATCATGTCGGGATCGGCCTCGACGACATCGTCGTGACCTTGGGTCTCGTCAGCAAAGCGCAAGCGCAGATCGCGGTCAACAAATAGGCGCTCCTGAGCGTTGACGATAGACCGCACAAAGGGAACCATATCCACCGGTTCGAGATTGAGCGGCGCCGTGCTGTTTTCCATACGCGATAGGTCGAGCATCTGCTGTACCAAACGAGCCAGGCGACGCGTCTCGGAAGCGACCGTCTCCAGATGCTCATCGTCGGTGGGATACACGCCGTCCTGCATGGCCTCGACCGTTGCAAGCATGGCCATGAGCGGCGTGCGAAGCTCGTGTGCGACATCCGAGGTCAGGCGCTTTTCGTGCTTCATATCTTTCTCGAGCGAGGTGGCCATCTCGTCAAAGGTCTCACCCAGCTGATCGATTTCATCGTCGCCGCGCAAACCGGTACGAGCGGACAAATCGCCGTCGCGAATTTGCTTGGCCGTGCTCGTAATACGATGAATCGGCTTGGTGAGCATGCGAGACACGAGCGATCCGATAGCAACCGAGATGCAGACCGCAACAACCGCGGCAAGGGCCATGGCGTTAAAGGTCTTCTCCCTAAACGCAGAATCCGCCTTGGTGAGCAGAGCATCGGAGCCGATGGCCCATAGCTTTACCTGTCCGACATGCTCGCCAGAAGACGTTATGATTTCGACGTTGGCAACGCTATCGGAGTCGGTGGGCGCCGACGAGACCGGGCTATGCGAGGCCTTTTTACCGCTCGAGCTGCTCGACGGTGATTCACTCTCGCGCACATCGGCGGTCGCACTTGCCGAAGGCCATGAGTCGTCATAGACGACAACGCCTTTCTTGTTGACGACCTGCATACTCAGGTCGTCGGACACCAAACTCGATGTCGCGACCGTGCGCAGCTCGCCCGCAGTCCAATTGCCGTTTTCCTCATACGACGTCGCAAGCTTTTCGGCAGCAGAATTGGCGATCTCGACGATATTAGAGCGCGTGTAATCCGAAAAGACGGTGCCCCACACAACGGAGACAACGCCCACCAGCACCAATACCGTCATGAGCGACGTCAGGGCAAAAGCCAATGCCATGCGCGAGGGATAGCTCATCGCTGGCCGTGAATCGGAACGAGGCGTGTTCCAACTTGCCTTGGAACCCGCCTCGTTCTCCTGCTTATGCTTTTGCCCAATTTCAAAGCGCGCAGGTGTCATATGTGATTTCCCTATTTCTCGTCCGACTTATCGGTCTTGGCCGGAGCCTCGAAGCGATAACCGACGCCGTGAACGGTGTAGAGCCACTTAGGCTTCTTGGGGTCGTCGCCCAGCTTGGCGCGAAGGTTCTTCACATGGCTGTCGATGGTGCGCTCGTAGCCCTCAAAGTCGTAGCCGAGCACCTTCTCGACCAGCTCCATGCGGTTATAGACGCGACCGGGATGGCGAGCAAGCGTGGTGAGCAGCTTAAACTCGGAAGCAGTCAGGTCCACTTCCTTGTCCTCGACCAAAATCTTGTGGCCCGAGATATCGATGACCAGATCGCCAAAGTCGAGCACCTCAACGGCGGGCTCATCGGCCTGGTGAGCACGGCGGAACAGGGCACGGACGCGGGCGACGAGCTCGCGAGGCGAGAACGGCTTGATCAAGTAGTCGTCGGCACCAAGCTCGAGGCCGATGATGCGATCCTCGATCTCGCCCTTGGCGGTAAGCATGATAATGGGCACATCCGAGGTATCGCGAATAGTGCGGCAAACGCGCTCGCCGGGAATCTTGGGGAGCATAAGGTCGAGCACAACCAGGTCGAACTGGTGCTTCTCGAACTCCTCGATCGCAGACTGGCCGTCCCCGACGCCAACAACCCAGTAGCCCTCGCGCTCGAGATAGGCAGCGACAGCGTCACGGATTGCCTTCTCGTCCTCGACCAGCAGAATCTTTTTTGCATCTGAAGCCATAACACGGCCCCCCTGTCTCAATTAGCTAAGAACAAGCCCATTTTAACGCACCTATGCCCGCCGAGCACCGCTACAGTGCGGCGGCTCGGCGGGCGGCACTCACAATTACAACGCGTTTATTCCCCCGTTGGCGCCCTTTTAACCCCTCGGCGCTAAAGAGAGAACAGGCGGGCGGTAACCGTCTCGGGAATTCCTTGGCTATTACGCACCGTGGCATAGGTTAAAAACGTATTCGATTTACCCGCCGTAGCTGGATAATCGCCATATTCGAGAGCGCGGTCGGGCGACAGCAGCGAACCATAGGTTTTGGCGGAGGTATCGATCAGAAAATGCGATGCCTGAACCTTAACCAGATATTTGCCTTTTCTGCCGGCAGCACACGCAAGCGGCTCGCGCGACAGGAATAGGAACGTCCCATTCTCGTTACCGATATAGGTGCCCATGTTGCCTAGACTCCCCACGCCGCTATAGGTGGCCTCGATGGAGAACACAAACGTGTCGCCCATATATACGGCCTCGAAGGGAGACACCGATGAGGGAAGGACCAGCTGAGCCCTCTTGGTATTGTTGCCGTCCGTCAGGTCGATCGCCGTCATGCCGTAGTAGACGCCCTCGTCGTTGCGCACACGCGGGGAAATGGTCAAGATGCCGTCACTCACACGCGGGGCGGATGCAAAGCGGCCCGTTGACTTCCAAATGGCCTCGGCCTTTGCCTCGTCGAGCGAGCGACGGTAGCAATACGAGTCGTGACTCGTCTTTTTGCCGCCCGCCGAAGGCATCTTGTACCAAATGACGGACGATTCGAACGCCGTAAACAGCGGCGGGTCGTAGTCCTTGCCGCCTCGGTCGAGCTCGACCACATCGCCGACAAGCGACGCACCTGCCCTATTTTGCGCATAGAGCTTCCATGATGCATTCGCAAAGTTCATCTCGACCCAAGCAAATACGCCATCGCCGGCGCGGACATCGTAAAACGAATACCCCGCACCTTCGACGGGGTCCTCGATGAGCGTTGTGAGCGAACCGTCACCCAGGTTGAGCACACCGAGCGTGTTGGCATGCCGCGCCGATGCGGGCGCCATCATCGCCGCGGCGTAATCGCCGTCGCAGTAGTACAGCAGCGTACCCAGAGGCAATGTCCATGAAGCTGCAGGCTCGAGGTCGATTTCGACGGCCTCGTACTCATCCGTAATCGAGACAATCTTTGAATCGTCCTTGATAACCTGCGGCTCGCCGGCGGCATCATCACTGGTGCCTGTTTTTTTCGAGCATCCGGCAAGCACCGTGGCAGCGCCCGCGGCAGCTCCACCGAGCACGAAGCCGCGGCGCGATATTCCGTTCTTGATGTGGTCGGCGATACCCATTAGGCGATCTCGGCGCGAGCGGCCTCGATAGCGCGTGTAAGCTGGTCGGCGCAGGAGGTCTTTTTCATACCGCAGGTATTACCGGCGAGAACCTCGATTACGCGATCGGCAGGAGCACCCTCGACCAGCTTGGAGATAGCCTTGAGGTTGCCGTCGCAGCCGCCGGTAAACTCAACGCCCATCACCTTGTTGCCGTCATCGGAAAGGTCAAGGTGGATATTGCGAGAACATACACCCTGAGGCTTGTAGTCAAAACTAATCATTGCGTTCCCCTCTCAGAAAGAAATTTCAGACGTCTATTATCCCCGCCTGGGCCGACTTATTATCGCAAGCACCGATTCAACATCCTACGATGCTTGGACTAGTGGGGACAAGATTAGCAGTCCGCACCCTGTGCGTGGACCATGCGCTTCTCCCGATACATATTGTGGTCGGCGACACGATATACATCGGCCAGCGTATTTCCAGCCGTCTCGACGGTCGCCACGCCAATCGATGCGCTGACCGTCAGGGCCTCATCGCTTACCGCGGCAAGACCGAGACAAAGATCCTGTTCCAGCCCGAGCGCAGACTCGTTGTCAGTATGGGGGCAAACCAGCAAAAACTCGTCGCCGCCAACGCGCATCGGCAGGTAATCAGCGCCAGCCACCCGCCGCAGCACGGACGCCGTCCGTCGCAGCAGTTCATCCCCCATCTCGTGACCATAGATGTCGTTGGTCCGCTTGAGATAATTGCAGTCCAGCATAATCACGCTCACGGGCAAGCCCTCGTTTACCAGGCTATCTCCACGCGATTCAAGATAGTTGCGGTTGCGAAGCCCCGTCAGTTTATCTTGGTATGACAGCTCCTCGGCATGCTTGACCATCGATATGTTGTGCGTCGCCACGACAACCGACTCCAGCCGGCCTTGCTCATCGCGATGCTGGGGGACAACCTGTAGCGAGTACCAAGCGCCTCGACAATCTCGCACCTCGGCAGCCAAGTACGGTACGCCCTCCATACGTTCACGAAGCGTACTTATATCTACGAGTCCCACAACCGCTTCGCGACTTTCGGGGCTCACGATATCCCGGCAGACCGTGTCCATAAAGTCATATGCCTCGCTGTGCTCGGCAAATATCTTCGCTATCGCCGGCGACATATTGATTCCCTCGATCTCGAGGGTGTCGAGATGCAAAAGGAAGGTCGAATCGTAGATGGCGCTTATGGCATTGATAATGCCGAGCTGTTTATCTTTTTCGACCAAATTGCGGTGGTCAACGATATTCCGAGCCAACAGCACCACGACCCAAAACGCAAGGCACACCAAAACGCCGACGGCGACAAATGAAATCCTGTCAGACATGACCTCAGATTTGGGATATAGCGCAAACAGGCGGTAGTCCTTATATGCCGCACGCACGGCGTACCATTTGTCTCCTCGATATTCGATGGGCGTCAGGCCGTCGTCTTTCCACTCAACCCCTGCGCTGGTGAGGAGTCGAGCGAGCGACATGTCAGCATCGGCACTGTTGGATGAGACAATCTCCGCATCCTCCATAACAAGCACCGTGGGGCCCTGGTGGAAGGTGCTGTTCGAAAGCACGTCGGCTATGGCATATGAATAGTCGTCTGCCGTATCGGGAACAAATGAGCGGTATGCCAGGGCAACGCCGTCGCCATACGGAACAGCACAGACGGCAAAAACAACACCACGGCGCTCGACGACAGTTGAGTAGGACACTTTGGAACCTTGATACATCGATGCGACCGACGAACATGCCAGCTCCTCTCGCCACAACATGAGCGGATCGCGGCCATCGATGTCGTAGTGGGCGGTCATATGACCGTCGGCATCCATGACCATCAGCCCCGAAAGGTTCTCGGTATGAACAAATTGCTCGATAAGATCGTCGTTGACATCAACGCGATCAGAGGACAGGAACGTCGCAAACGATTCGACCGCGGCGAGCAAATCGTGCGTCGTCTCGATTTTTCTCCCCTGTTCGTTGCGGTCATATTTTGCGCAAGCGTTTTCCAAAAACACCATGGTTTCTTGACCAAACCCAAGCGTTTTATCGAGGCAGCGATGGGTTCCAACCGTATACAACAGGCCTAACAAGACAGCGCTGACAATAACGCCGACAGCTATGACGGTCAGAGTCTTTCGACGCAAGCGGTGCTCATCATTTGTCATGGATTTGCTCCTTGCCCGCCCGTCGTCGCTCCTGTCTTGTAATTGCCCACAATACGGTCAATCGTGCCATCTCGATCCATGGCAAACAATGCAGTATTGAGATCCTTTACGATCGGTCCTTCATAGCTGTCATCAAACGCGACGCCCAGATCAACCGTCATAACGTTGTCAGCGAACACGCGGTAAAGGCCGGGATACCGGGCGACAAGTCGGTCAAGCGGCTGAACGTCCGCCATCCAACAGTCGACATACCCTTTGGCGAGGGCGGCTTTGCAGAGTTCGGCAGAACCATACGATTTGATTTGCACGTTCGGCGAGATTTCCAGATCCCCTGCGAGCAATCGGCGTTCACTCACCGAGCCCGCAATTACCGCGATGGTCTTGCTTCCATCGAGATGCGCCAAGGACTTGATGCCACTCGTTTTCTTGGCGGCAACCGAGACCGTCACGGTTAGATACGGCTCGGTCCAGTAATACTTATCCTCGCGATAACAGGGAGAATAATCACACCATAGGCAATCGATATCGCCGTTTTCGAGCAGCCGGTCGCGATCGTTCCAGTCAATATCGACAAACTGTGGCTTGAGCCCCGCACGCTCACACGCCTCGCGGGCGATGTCGATATCGATACCGGCGTAATCGCCCGTGGTATCGACATACACATAGGGGTCGTTATCCGTAACGCCGATTTTGAGTGCCGGGAGATCTTTATCGGCTTCATTCGAGGAGGAAGAACTGCTTCGAACGGTATACGTCAGGGCGGCCACACAGGCGGCAACAAGGAGCATGAGCGCAAACGAGACGATGGCGGCTCGCTTGATACGTCCGGGCACAAGCCTCCCTTCATCGAAACAGCAGTCGGATTTCATTGTATACCTGGGGCTGATGCGGCGATAAAAAAGCGCCTCACCCAAGATAGGCAAGGCGCCAAAGGTTGGAATGCATCCGCAAACGGCCGAATTAGGTTAACCCTACTCGAAGCTCAGCCGCTCCAGGCGATCGAAGACCGTGTCGATGCGGGTGAGGAAGTCCCACGGATCAAAGATCTCGTCAAGCTTCTCCTGGCTGACGGTGCAGCGCGGATCGGCCTCGAGACGCTCCTTAAAGGTGGGACCGGAGACACAATCCTGCACTTCGTGCCAGGTGGCCATGGCGTTTTCCTGCACGATAGCGTAGGCGTCCTCGCGGGTGATGCCAGTGTCGACGAGGGCCAACAGCACCTTGGAGGAGAAGATAAGGCCGCGGGTCTTGTTGAGGTTGGCCATCATGCGAGCCGGATACAGCTGCAAGCCGTCGATAACGCGGATGAGGCACTGGAACATGTGGTCAAGCGCGATGAAACTATCGGCCTGGGCGACACGCTCGGCAGAGGAGTGCGAAATATCGCGCTCGTGCCACAGGGCGACGTTGTCGAAGGCGACCTGGGCGTTGGACTTCACGATGCGCGACAGGCCACAGACCTTCTCCATGGTGATCGGGTTGCGCTTGTGCGGCATGGCGGAACTGCCCTTTTGACCCTTGCGGAACGGCTCCTCGGCCTCGAGCGTATCGGTCTTCTGCAGATTGCGAACCTCGGTAGCGATGCGCTCGCAGGTGGCTGCCGTGGTGGCAAGGACGCCGGCGAGGTAGGCGTGGTGATCGCGGCTGATGACCTGCGTGGACAGCGGGTCGTGGACCAGGCCCAGGTGCTCGCAGACGTACTCCTCGACGAACGGCTCGATGGAGCTGTAAGTGCCGACAGCACCCGAGATGGCACCGAAGGCAACGTTCTTGCGGGCATCCTCAAGACGGTCCAGATCGCGCTTGAGCTCCCAGGCCCAAGAGCCGAACTTCATACCGAAGGTCATCGGCTCGGCGTGGATGCCATGAGTACGGCCGGCGCAGAGCGTGTTGCGCTCCTCGAAGGCGCGGCGCTTGCAGATCTCGCCGAGCTTCTTGACGTCCTCGATGATCAGGTCACAGGCCTGGGTGAGCTGGTAGCACAGAGCCGTATCGCCCAGGTCGGAACTGGTCATGCCGTAGTGGACCCAGCGGCTGGGCTTGGGGTCGCCCTCGGGAACATCGGCGTCGATGTACTCCTTCATGTTGGTCAGGAAAGCAATAACGTCGTGGCGCGTGACTTCCTCGATCTCATCGACCTTTGCCTTCTCAAAGTTAGCGTGATCGCGGATCCACTGGGCTTCGTCTTTAGAAATACCGATCTTGCCGAGCTCCGCCTGGGCCTCGCAGGCCAGGACCTCGATCTCCTGCCAAATGGCGTACTTGTTTTCGAGGGAGAAGATGTGTCCCATCTCCGGGCGGGTATAGCGATCGATCATAGCGGCTCCTTTTTGGCTATTGGCACGTTGGTCGTAACTTAACCATTGTACCGTGCGTAGGTGCAAGTATGGGCAGCAGGCATTAACCTAACATTTTGCCGCAAGAGCGGCCATGGGGACGTCTGCGTATTTGCTTCGCAAATCCGCACCGGCTGCGGTCGCCTGCCGGATTCGCGGAGACGGTGGGGAAAACTTTGTTGAATTGGCCGTCCCCGCGTCTCCCGTGCCCGGTGGAGCGGGCAACGGGACGTCTGCGTATTTGCTCCGCAAATACGCACCGGCTGCGGTCGCCTGTCGGCGCCCTTGCCTGCTCACTATAAACGCTTCGCGTTTATTTAACGCTCGCACCCTGGCGGGTTCGAGTCCCGGCGCTTTATTGAAAAAAACACGGCACCGTGATGGTGCCGTGCTTGTGCTTTTAACTGGAGCGGGCAACGGGACTCGAACCCGCGAGTGTCAGCTTGGGAA
>CATYJC010000058.1 GCA_958407555.1 uncultured Collinsella sp.
CCGAGGAAGAGGATATCTTCGGCGACGAGGACGGCATCTAATGGCCGATTTCGGAGCCAACGTCCTGAGCTCCTCGGTCGCCCTTTTAGGCCTGCTTGTCATCATGGGCTTGATTTACACCATCTGGTCGCAAATCAACATGAAGAAGAAGCAGAAGTACTTCAAGGAGCTGCACACCGAGCTCAAGCCGGGTCAAGAGGTTCTTTTCGCCGGCGGTATCTACGGAACCGTCAAAGGCATCGAAGGCGAGAAGGTCCAGATCAAAGTCCGATCCGGAGCCGTCGTAGATGTTTCGCGTTACGCGATTCAGGAGATCAAGTAACTGTCGTCAGCAAATAACGAAAGGAAGCTGATCAACATGGCAGAACCCAACATTCTTCTTACCCGCATCGATAACCGACTGGTTCATGGTCAGGTTGCCACCCAGTGGAACTCCACCCTGGGCTCCAACCTCATCCTCGTCGCCAACGACGACGTGGCGTCCAACACCATGCGCCAGAACCTCATGAAGATGGCCGCTCCCGCCGGCGTCGCTACGCGTTTCTTCTCTCTGCAGAAGACCATCGACGTCATTGGCAAGGCGAGCCCGCGCCAGAAGATCTTCATCGTGGCCGAAACACCGGAAGACGTGCTTACGCTCGTCAAGGGCGGTGTGCCTATAAAGAAGGTAAACATCGGCAACATGCACATGTCGGAAGGAAAGCGCCAAGTCGCCACCTCCGTCGCAGTTAACGACGAGGATGTCGCTGCGTTTAAAGAGCTGCAGGAATTGGGGGTGGAGTTGGAGATCAGGCGCGTTCCGAGCACGCCTGTTGAGGACACGAGCAAGCTCTTCTCGTAATCCTCGTGATCCACGTTGTCAGGAGTGAAATCCTGACGTTCTGTACGTGAAATCCAAAGTGCGTACATACATTTTGAAAGGAGGAGCAAGATGGAATACTCGATCATCCAGATCGCTCTGGTCTTCGTCGTCACGTTCATCGCGGCAATCGACCAGTTTGACTTCCTCGAGTCTCTCTATCAGCCCATCGTCACCGGCGCCGTCATCGGTCTTATCCTTGGCGACCTCAACACCGGTCTTCTCGTGGGTGGTACCTATCAGCTCATGACGATCGGCAACATGCCGATCGGAGGCGCTCAGCCGCCTAACGCCGTCATCGGCGGCATCATGGCAGCCATTCTCGCTATCGCCACGGGCCTCGAGCCCAACGCGGCAGTCGGCCTCGCCATTCCGTTCGCTCTGCTTGGCCAGCTTGGCGTTACCCTGGTCTTCACGCTTATGTCCCCGCTTATGTCCACGGCCGATAACATGGCTCACAACGCGGACACCAAGGGCATCGAGCGCCTGAACTACTTCGCCATGGCTCTGCTCGGCCTGATCTTCGCTGTCGTCGTCACCCTGTTCTTCATCGCTGGCGCTACCATCGGTCAGACCATCGCTTCTGCCATCCCGACTTGGCTGCAGACCGGTCTCTCCGCTGCAGGCGGCATGATGCGCTTCGTCGGCTTCGCCGTCCTGCTCAAGGTTATGATGAACCGCGATATGTGGGGCTTCTTCCTCATGGGCTTTGGCCTCGCGCTCATCACCGTTGCCAACGATTCGCTGGCAACCCCTGCTCTGCTCATCCTCGCTCTCATCGGCTTCGGCATCGCTTTCTGGGACTTCCAGCAGCAGACCGAGCTGAAGGGTGCAGCTGTTTCTGACGGAGGTGACTTCGAAGATGGCATCTAATGAGTATGTGATCCCGGAGCACTACGAGGATCTCACTCCTGCTCCGCAGCTCGACCAGAAGACCCTCAACAAGATGGCTTGGCGCTCCTGCTTCCTGCAGGCATCGTTCAACTACGAGCGCATGCAGGCCGCTGGCTGGCTTTACTCCATCATCCCCGGTCTGGAGAAGATCCACACCAACAAGAACGACCTCGCGGCTTCCATGAGCCACAACCTGGAGTTCTTCAACACCCACCCGTTCCTTGTCACCTTTGTTATGGGCATCGTGCTTTCGCTCGAGCAGAACAAGGTTGACATCCCCACGATCCGCGCCGTCCGCGTCGCCGCAATGGGCCCGCTCGGTGGTATCGGTGACGCCCTGTTCTGGCTGACGCTCGTGCCTATCACGGCCGGCATCACCTCCAACATGGCCATCAACGGCAACGCCGCTGCACCGATCATCTTCCTGGTGATCTTCAACGTCGTCCAGTTCGCTCTGCGCTTCTGGCTCATGAACTGGTCCTACAAGCTTGGCACCAGCGCTATTGACGCTCTGACCGCCAACATGCAGGCCTTCACGCGTGCCGCTTCCATCATGGGCGTCTTCGTCGTCGGTTGCCTGGTCGTCACCATGGGTGGCACCCAGATCAACCTCCAGATCCCCAACGGCACCACCCGTGGTCTCTCCGCTACTACCGTGATCGTCTCCGAGAAGGAGGCCGAGAACTTCACCGGTATGGAGGGCATCGATACCGAGACCGCTGAGGCCGGTACCATCGCCATGACCGATAAGGACGGCAACGCCCTTACCGCTTCCGATGCCGACGGCAACGCTGTCGAGTGCGGCGTCACCGATCTGGGTAACGGCATGGAGTCCGTGACCTACGGCACCGTTACCGAGGATCCGGTCAACTTCTCTGTTGCCGACACCCTCAACACCATCGTCCCGAAGCTCGTCCCGCTTATGCTTACGCTGCTGCTTTACTACATGTTCGCTAAGCACAGCTGGACCCCGACCAAGGGCATTCTCCTGCTCTTCGTCCTTGGCATCCTGGGCGCTGGCCCGCTTGGTCTCTGGCCGAGCATCTGGTAAGGCTCTAGCTTGAGGGGTGTGTCCCTACGCGGCTCACACCCCGACCCCTTAAGCCATGTGTATGTTAAAAGCCGCGTGCTCGAAAGAGCGCGCGGCTTTTGTTTTCTTAATGATTCGGGTGTGGCAGACAGATAATGCATAACACCCTAGGTAGTTAGCCGAATTCGAGCAAAAGGGAGGATAGGATGGCGATCGGAGCGCGTAAGCAACCGCTGTACGATCAGCTGGTCGATATTCTGACCGAAAAGATTGACCATGAATATCGCGCCGGTGACATGATTCCTTCCGAGCGCGAACTTTCGGAGCGCTATGGTCTCTCGCGCACTACGGTACGCCTGGCTCTGCAGGAACTGGAGCGTTTAGGACTGGTGGTTCGGCAGCACGGTCGCGGTACCTTTGTGACCGACCGTTCGGCAAAGGCAACCAATCTTATGCAGTCCTACAGCTTTACCGAGCAGATGCGCGCGATGGGTCGAGAACCCGAGACCACGATTCTCGAGTTTTGCGAGATGGAGGCCGATAAGAATCTGGCCGAGCATATGGGATTGCGCATCGGTGATCGCATTTTTAAGCTCAAGCGCCTTCGCTCTGCCGATAACATGCCCATGATGGTCGAACGCAGCTATCTACCGGTTCGTCAATTTCTGTCCCTAAAGCGACCGCTGCTGGAGCGTAAGCCGCTTTACGATGTGATTGAGCAGGACTTTCAGCAAAAGATTCGCGTGGCCGAAGAGGAGTTCTATGCGAGCATAGCCCGTCCCACCGATGCCCACCTTTTGGGAATTGTCGAGGGCTCGCCTGTGCTCGATTTGGTCAGGACTACGTATAACGAGTCAAACGAGGTAGTGGAGTACACACTCTCGGTTGCTCGTGCCGATCAGTTTAAATACAAGGTTTACCACCAGCGCAGCAACTAGTGCTCGCATCGTTTCCATATGGGGATTCTTTGCATTTAACTGGTTACTACCAGATAACCAACCGAAGTGTATAATTGCACGTCAGAGGATTACTTCTAGAGAGAGGTATTAGAAATGTTCGAGAAGAGTGTCGAGGAGCTCACCGAGCTCGGCGCCCAGATTACCACGGCCGAGATTGCTCAGCAGCCCGAGCTTTGGCGCGATACGCTCAACATCTATCGCGAGAACAAGGAGGCCATCGAGGCCTTCCTGGCCGAGGCTCGCGCTATGGGCGAGGGTCGTCTGTCCGTTGTCTTCACCGGTGCCGGTACGTCCGACTACGTTGGCGATACCTGCGCCCCGTACCTGCGTCACGCTGGCAACACTGATCTCTACGACTTTAAGCCCATCGCCACGACCGACATCGTGAGCGCCCCGCGCGACTTCCTGCGCGCCGAGGATCCCACGCTCGTGGTTTCCTTTGCCCGCTCTGGCAACAGCCCCGAGAGCCTTGCCGCCGTTGCCGTTGCCAAGGAGCTCGTCCACAACGTCAAGTTCCTCAACATCACCTGCGCTCCCGAGGGCAAGCTTGCCGTCGAGTCCGCCGATGATCCCAATGCGCTGACGCTGCTCATTCCGCGCGCCAACGACAAGGGCTTCGCCATGACCGGTTCTTATTCCTGCATGACCCTGCTCTCCACCCTTATTTTCGACACTGCCTCTGACGAGCAGAAGGCCGAGTGGGTCGAGACGATTGCCAAGATGGGCGAGGAGGTCATCTCCCGTGAGCCCGAGATCGCCGATTACCTGGCTGGCGATTTCAACCGCGTGACCTACTTGGGTTCTGGCTCCTTCGGTGGCCTTGCTCAGGAGAGCCAGCTCAAGATCCTCGAGCTCGCTCACGGTCTGGTCGCTACTTCCTACGACACCTCCATGGGCTATCGTCACGGACCTAAGTCCTTCGTCGACGATAAGACGCTCGTCTTCGTGTTCGTCAACAACGACGCCTACACCCGTCAGTACGACATCGACATCCTCAACGAGATCGGTGGCGACGAGATCGCTCAGCACACCATCGCCGTTCAGCAGGAAGGTGCCACCGTCTATGAGGGTGAGTCCTTCACCTTTAAGGGCTACGAGGCACTTCCCGAGGGCTACCTTGCTCTGCCGTTCGTGATGTTTGCCCAGGCTATCAGCCTGCTCAACTCCGTCCGCGTGGGCAACACGCCCGATACGCCGAGCCCCACCGGCACGGTCAACCGCGTGGTTAAGGGCGTGACGATTCACCCCTTCACCGCTTAATCGCGTCCCCCTGTAAGGGCGCCCGTCCGCTCATAACGGCGGGCGGGCGCTTTTTGTTTTACGTGAGCTGGGTATAAGCATTACCACAGTCAACTGCTTTAGAAGCGAGGAGTGCATATGAGCACGTACGCAATTAAGGCTGACAAGTTCTTCTTGCCGGCAGGCCCGCAACTGGGCGGCTATCTTATGGTCGAGGATGGCGTTTTTGGCGCCTGGCAGGCCGACGAGCCCTCTTGCGAGATTAAGGACTACACGGGATCGTGGATCGCACCGGGTATGGTCGATACTCACATCCATGGCTTCTACAACCACTCAACTACCGATAACGATCCCGAGGGCATCGATATCAGCTCAACCGAGCTCGCCCGTCGCGGTACCACCAGCTGGCTGCCCACGACGTTCACCGATGGCGTCGAACAGATCAAGGACGCCTGCGCTGCTATCGCCAAGGCGGACGAGGGCCGCGGCCCCGACTTCTGCGGTGCCCGCATTCAGGGCATCTACCTGGAGGGCCCCTTCTTTACCATGAAGCACGTGGGCGCGCAGAACCCCGCTTACCTGATTGACCCCTCCGAGGAGGTTTTCGACCAGTGGCAGGAGGCTGCGGGCGGTCGCATCGTTAAGAGCGCCATGGCCGCCGAGCGCGACGGTGCCGCTGCTTATGCGACTGCTCTGAACGCCAAGGGCGTGGTGACCAGCATCGGTCACTCCGACGCCACCTACGATGAGTGCATCGCCGCTATCAATGCCGGTGCCAGCTGCTTTACGCATACCTATAACGGCCAGCGCGGTCTGCATCACCGTGAGCCCGGTGTCGTGGGTGCTGCCATGTCCACGCCCGAGACCTACGCCGAGATCATCTGTGACGGCAAGCACGTAAACCCTGCCGCCATCAAGGCACTGCTGCAGGCAAAGGGCTGGCAGCACACGGTGCTCATCACCGACTGCCTGGGCTGCGGCGGCATGCCCGAGGGCAGCTACACCAGTGGTGGCATGGACGTCATCATGAAGGACAACCTGTGCTGGCTCGCCGACGGCAAGAGCATTGCCGGCTCGGTGCTCACGCTTGCCCAGGGCGTCAAGAACATCGTCGACTGGGGCATCGCCAGCGCCGATATCGCCATTCGCATGGCAACTGAGGTGCCGGCACGCTCCGCGCACATCGAGGATAAGTGCGGCAGCATCATGCCGGGTCGCGACGCCGACTTTGTCGTGTTCGACCATGAGCTCACCCTCGTCGAGACGTATGTTGGCGGCCAGAGCGTCGGCAACGCCTTTACCGAGTAACGATAGAAAAAGACGGCGGGCCCGAATCTGCTCGGACCCGCCGTATGGGTTAAACGCTCAAAAGCACCTTAACAGTTACAGCTTGTTAGCGATCTTCTTTGCCGTGCGCTTGACGCCGGCCACAAGACCCCCCGCGGGATGCTCCTTTTCGTATGCTAGACGCTTCTCGCGCTTTGCGTACTCTTCGACGATGATGTCGCCATACTCGTCTTCGATCTTGTCGAAGAAGTCGACGGCGCCCTTAATTTCCTCAGCGGTCGGGTGTCCCTTCTGGACGCCGCCGGTAATCTTGAACGGACCCCACGTGTCAAATCCGGGACAGCCGTAGACGCCCATAAAGATGGCCTGCCTCATGCGGCAGATGCCATCGATATCCTTGCCGTACCACTTGTTTTTGCCACCGTAGGTCATAAGGCCAAACACCTTGTCCTGCGGCTGCAGCACGTTCGTGAGCACGCGCGCCATATCTTTGTCGATCTCGGAGTAATAGATGCCCGTGGCGACACCGATCAGATGGTATTCGTGCAGGTCGGGGTACTCGTTTTTACCGAGTGACTTCACGTCGAGGGTATCGATTTCGGGATGTGCCTCAACGATGGCGTCCACGAGCTTTTTCGTATTGCCGTGGTGGCGTGAGGCATAAAGGATGATGGTTCGCATAAGAAGGCCTTTCAGCTGTAATTGCATCAATGTCTGTATGGTACCCCGTTGCATGCCTGGGAAACCGGACGCATCGATGAACGTGCGGGTTTGTCCTTTGGTCAGGGCCGAGACGGGTTCTTGCGAGCAAAAAGCAGTTGTTCGAAAGGATGGACAATGGAATACGCTCTCTCCAACGATTCGATTTCTATCAAGGTCTCCACGGCCGGCGGCTCGTTTACCTCGATTGAGGCTGGAGATCGCGAGTACTTGTGGCAGGGCGATCCCGCAGTGTGGTCCGGCCAGGCACCGATTTGCTTCCCGATTTGCGGAGGTTTGCGCGATAACAGCGCCATGACGTTTGCCGGACATCATGTGAAGCTCGCCCGCCACGGCTTTGCGCGCAAGCAGGAGTGGAAGCTGTTGAGCCAAAGCGCAAACGAGCTGGCTATGTGCCTGGCATCCGAGGATAACGCCGCGCTGCTGAGCGATTATCCGTATCCGTTTAAGCTTGTCGCCCGCTATACGCTCGAGGACGCCGCCGTGCGTGTCTCCTTTGAGGTTACCAACGAGGGCACCGAGGACATGCCTTTCTTTATCGGTGGACACCCCGGCTTTAGGTGTCCGCTCGACGAGGGTGAGTCCTATACGGACTACGAGTTGCGTTTTGAGAAAGACGAGGCTGCGGAGCTCTGCACCGCCGTTCCCTCGACCGGATTGATTGATGTGGACAGGCGCTCCAAGAACCCCATGGTGGGAAAGACGCTGCCTTTGTCGCATGAGCTCTTCGATTTTGCGGAGACCATCTTTGACGTGCTCGAGAGCCGTCAGGTCACGCTTTCCAAAAAGGGCGAGGACAAGGGCGTTCGCCTGAGCTTTGAGGGCTTCCCGTACCTCATTGTGTGGAGCAAGCCCGAGGGTGATTTTGTGGCAGTTGAACCCTGGGGCGGCCTCTCGACCTGTTCCGATGAGGATGACGTGCTTGAGCACAAGCGCGGCTGCCTTATCGCCAAGCCCAAAGAAACTATCGTGCGCTCGTTCACAATCGAGATTCTGTAGTCGCATGTAGCCAATTCGTTTTGCAAGGCATAAGGAGCCTGCGAGATAAGGAGCTAGAAATGATCCTCACCGTTACGATGAACCCGTCCGTCGATACGCGCTATCAGCTCGATGAGCTCATTATCGACGACGTCAACCGCGTGACGCCCGAAAAGACCGCCGGCGGTAAGGGCCTCAACGTGGCCCGCGTCCTGGGCCAGCTGGGCGACGATGTCGTGGCAACCGGCCTGCTTGGTGGTCATATGGGCGCCTATATGGCCGAGCTCATGGATGCCAACGGCATTAAGAATGATTTTGTGCCCATCAAGGGCGAGACCCGCATCTGCCTCAACATCCTTCATGCTGGCAACCAGACCGAGTTGCTCGAGAGCGGCCCGACGATTGCCCCCGAGGAACTCGATGCCTTTACCGCCAAGTTCGCCGAGCTTGCGAGCAAGGCCGATGTCGTTACCATATCGGGTTCGCTGCCCCGCGGCGTCGAGGCGGACTACTACGCCAAGATCACGGGCATTGCAGAGAACGCCGGCGCCAAGGTGCTGCTCGATACCTCGGGCGCCTCGCTCGAGGCTGCGCTCAAGTCCGAGGTCAAGCCTGAGCTGGTTAAGCCTAACCTGACCGAAATTAACGGCCTTCTGGGCACGAGCTTTACCACCGACGATGTGGACGAGCTCCGTTCCGCGCTCGCCTCTGACGCCCGCTTCTCCGATATCCCCTGGGTCGTCGTATCCATGGGTGCTGCCGGCTCAGTTGGCTTCCACAATGGCCGTGCGTTCCGCGCCAAGACCCCCGATATCCCCGCCGTTAACGCTACGGGCTCTGGCGATTCGACCATTGCCGGCTTCGCACATGCGATTGCTGCCGGCGCCGACGACGAGACGGTGCTGCGTACCGCCAACACCTGCGGCAAGCTCAATGCCATGGATCCCATGACTGGCCACTTGGTTATGGATCGTTGGGACGAGGTTTACAACGGCGTTGTCGTGACCGAGCTGTAGGAGCTTGTGCTGCGGCCCCGGCATCGGTTGCTAGCTCATGTCGACGACAAGTGCAGTAGCATTATGCCGGGGCGCGACGCCGACACTGTCGTGTTCAATCCCGACCTTACCCTGGTCGAGACGCATGTGGGTGGCAACAGCGTCGGTAATGCGTTTGCCGAGTAGCCGCCAAAGAAACGATCCGAGAGGGGATTTAGATGATTTACGGTGCATTGGGCGATATCGAGGAGTACCGTGGAATGCTCAAGGGCCTCGACGTGCTGATCGATTGGCTCGAGGAGAACGATCCGGCGAAGCTCGAGGTCGGCAGCCATCCGATTCTGGGCGACAAGGTCTTTGCGAACGTCATGGCTCCCACGACGCGTCCCGAAGCCGAGGCTCACTATGAGACGCATCAGCGCTATCACGACCTGCAGATCGACGTCGAGGGTCGCGAGGCCTTTAAGGTTGCCACGGGCAGCCTGACGCTGGTCCAGGAGTTCGACGAGAAGGACGACTACGATCTGGTCGATTCCGACGCCTCGATCGCCGGCGATCTTGCTGACGACAAGTTTGCGCTGTTTGTTGCCGGCGAGCCTCACATGCCCACGCTCGAGTTCCCGGGCGATGGCGCGCAGCCGGTCAAGAAGATTTGCTTTAAGCTGCTTGCAGATGCTTACTGGGAGGAGTAGCGCGCTGCTCGGCTGAGCTGTTCGTGTTGCGAGCGTTATCCCTTGGGGGAGTTCGCTTGGGCCCCGCTGATCGCGGTTCCTTTGGGGATTGCGGTTGGCGGGGCTTTTGTTGAGTAGGGGAGTTTCCGGCGGCGTTGTGCTTGGATTGGCGGATGCGCGCCCAAAATCGGCAACAAAAAAGCCGCCCGAAGGCGGCTATCTTGTGCAATGGAGCCAGCGACCGGGCTCGAACCGGTGACCCCCGCTTTACGAGAGCGGTGCTCTACCAACTGAGCTACGCTGGCGACCATGTGGTGACGCAACTGAGGCGTCAACGGCTGTCTATGATACGGGACATCGCACATCCGCGCAAGTGTTCTGACGGCTTTTCTCACTTTAAATGCACTAATATTGGAGACGCGATGTCTTGCTCTTACGGGTCTCAAACAGAATGGGGCAGCGATGGCTCAACCCAAGATCCTTCTCACACGTATCGACGACCGTTTCATTTACGGACAAGACGTTGAGCTGTGGAACGAAGCCGTGGGTTCCAACCTTGTCCTAATCGTCAACGATGAGATCGCGGCAGATTCGCGCCAATGGGCACCCATGAGGGTGGCGGCGCCAGAAGGCGTTTGGACGCGGTTTTTCTCGGTACAAAAGGCCATCGACATCATTCATACCGCAACGCCGCGTCAATGGATTCTGATCATGGTGGCCTCACCCTCCGATGCGCTCGCGCTGGTTAAGGGCGGTGTGCCAATAACCAAGATTAGTATCGGCCATATGCGGGCGGGGGAGGGCAAGCGCTCTGCAACGCCTGCCGTTGCCGTAGGCGATACAGACATCGCCGCCTTCAAAGAGTTGCAAAAGCTCGGTATAGAGCTAGAAATCCGCCATCTCCCCAGTTCCGCCCCCGATCCCATCGGCAATCTGTTCAACTGATCCCTTGGGGACGGAGGAAAACGGATCATTTTGCC
>CATYJC010000059.1 GCA_958407555.1 uncultured Collinsella sp.
AGGCCGTACATAAAGCTCATGAGGGGAATGCCGGGGCCGGCCATAAATGCGGCGCACACGCCGGTGATGGCCACAATCAGTGCCATAACGGCAATAATAATCAAGTCAAAACGGCGGCGTTTGCGCGGGTTCGCCCAAATGCTCGACAGACGCAAAAGCTGCGGTTTATAGACAAATCCGATGCTCAGCAAAATAGCCTGCGCCGGAAAGAACAGGGCATTAAAGTACAGCTGGTATTTGTAAGCCAGCGTGCCTTCCATAACAAACTTGGGCATGCTCTCGATAAGGTTGAACAAAAAGAGCGCGCCAAAGAGCGGAGCGCACTGGACAAACAGGTGGCCGACCTCGCGCAGGCTCATGCGGCGTGATTTTTCGGTCTCGAGCAGGGCGAGCGGCGCGGTGACCAGCACGAGCGAGGCGATGGCTGTGACACCCATGGCCATGGCCGCGATGGGCATGCTGCGCGTAAGGAACAGCGCCACGCTAAAGACCGCGATGACGCCGGCGGAGCGTAGCGTTTGGCTCATGCCGGCCAGGTAAAGTTTATCTGCCTGCTGCAGGCGACCCTCGTATACGTCGGCGACGCCGTCGATCACCTTATACAGGTAGACGCCCAGGCCAATCGTCGCCATCTGCGCATCGTAGCCGCGGGCGCTGCTGTACATGAGGCCGCAGCCTAGGGCGAGCGCTCCGCAAAGCCAGCGATTGAGCTGGTAAGAGGCAAAGGACGTCTTCTCGTCGATATCCGAGACCTGGAAATTGCGCACGCCGTAGTTGCACGCGATCATGATGAGCGTGCCAGTGACAAAGGCGATGGAGAACTTACCGGCTTCCTCGGCGCCCACAAGCTGCGTGGACACGATGGTGAGCAGCGGAAACGCGAAGCCCCACACGGCGGTGCCCAGGGTATTCCAGAGATAGTCGCGGCGGGTGGCGTGTTCCTCGTATTCGGCTTCCTGCGTGGAGAAGCCGCCGCCGTAGACAGCGCCGAGCAGGCGGTTCCACCAGGCGTTCACCATGCGGCGGACGGGGCCGGGCTCGCGATCGCCCTCGCGCCGGCGACGTGTGGCTTGGCCGCTATTGGGCCCGCCGGCGTTGCGCTGGCTCAGCTCCTGGATGCGTGCGAGCTCCTCGGCCGTGTGGGAGGCAGGGAAGAGGCCGTTCTCGATGCGTCCGCCTTGGGCCTTTGCAGTGTCGCTGCTCGCTACGGCGGGGTCGGCGGCGCCATTGCGGCGGGCGATGGCGCGGCGAATACTATCGAGAGGCGAGATGCTCAAGGCGGAGTCCTTTCTATTGCTGCGCTCTAGTATAGACACGACGGCGTTTGCTCGTGTTTTTGAACAGGTTGTTCAATATTGTAGGCGGTGCCATTCAGTAGTCGGCACTTAGGAACGCTCCTTGGTTATTGCCTGTTCAAGAGCGTCCCCAATGGCTAGGCCGCTTGCCTGTGATTTTTGACCGTTGGGCGGGCGCTTCGCCGTTGCCGCAAAAACGTTTTTGCATATCGGGTACAACGGGCTTTACGTGAGTAAAGTGCGCGCCGCGTCCGCGTGTCGCGTTTTTAAAGGAGGCCCCATGCCTGGTGTTACCCCTGCAGAAGTTTTGTCCAACCTTGGCATTACGCTGGTCGAAGATCCCGCCGATAATCAGCCCCGCCTGTTGGTCGATCTACCCGCCGCGGAGCTCGTCGAGCACGCCATCCGCCGCGAAGAAGGCCGCATGGCATCCAACGGCGCGCTGGTGATCGAGACGGGGGAGCGCACTGGTCGTTCTCCCAACGATCGCTTTATCGTTGACACCCCCGATGTCCACGATAAGATTGCCTGGGGCGCCGTCAACCGACCGCTTTCGATCGAGAGCTACGAGACCATCAAGGCCGGCATCGTCGACTATCTCAACGAGCGCGATGTGTTCGTCACTCGCGGCATGGCCGGCGCCGACCGCAACCACACGCGTCGCCTGCTCGTCGCCTGCGAGCGTGCCAGCCAGGCGCTCTTTATTAAGCAGATGCTCGCCCGTCCGCTCGCCCGCGAAATTGCGCGCACCGGCGAGCCGGACTTTTGCGTGCTCGCGGCACCTGGCTACCAGTGCGACCCCGCCATCAAGGGCCTCAACTCCAGCGCCGCCGTGGTCATCAACTTCCAGGAGCGCGTGATTTTGGTTGCCGGCACCGGTTACTCCGGCGAGATCAAAAAGTCCATCTTCAGCGTCATGAATTATCTGCTGCCTGTCGAGGACGACGTACTGCCCATGCACTGCTCGGCCAGCATGGATCCCGTCACGCACGAGACGGCCGTGTTCTTTGGCCTGTCGGGCACCGGCAAGACCACGCTTTCGGCCAACCCCACGCGCCTGCTGATTGGCGACGACGAGCACGGCTGGTCCGACATGGGCATCTTTAACGTCGAGGGCGGCTGCTATGCCAAGTGCGAGGGCCTGGACGCGTTCCACGAGCCCGAGATCTTCAATGCCGTTCGCTTTGGCGCCATCTGCGAAAACGTAGTGCTCGATGAGAATCGCAAGCCTAACTACGACGACGTCTCCATTACGCATAATACGCGCGTGGCCTATCCCGTCGAGCATATCCCCAATGCGTGGACCAAGGGCATGGGTACTACCCCGAGTGTCGTGTTGTTTTTGACCTGCGATGCCTTTGGCGTGCTGCCGCCCATCTCGCGCCTGACGGCCGATGCCGCCATGTATCACTTTGTGACGGGCTTTACGGCCAAGATCCCCGGCACCGAGGTCGGCGTCACCGAGCCCACGCCCACGTTCTCCTCGCTGTTTGGCGAGCCGTTTATGCCGCTCGATCCCATGGTCTATGCCAAGATGCTCGGCGAACGTATCGCCGACGGTCGCACCCGCGTCTATCTGGTCAACACTGGCTGGATTGGCGGCGGCTACGGCGTGGGCCATCGCATCGAGCTTGCCTACACGCGTGCCCTGGTGGCCCGCGCTCTCGACGGTACCATCGAGGACAGCGAGTTCGTGCACGACGACATCTTTAACGTCGACATTCCCACCACGTGCCATGGCGTGCCCGACGGTATTCTGGTGCCGCGCCAGTACTGGCAGAGCACCGCTCGCTACGACGAGGCCGCGCACAACCTGGCCGTGATGTTCGAGGAGAACTTCGAGAAGAAGTACTCGCACCTGCCCGAGTCCGTCAAGGCCGCCGGTCCGCACGCTCAGGTGCACGCCGACGCCCGTCATCGCGGACGCGGCCTGCTGGGGCTCCGCCACTAGCGTCGCCTCAGACCCAAAACCACCATAAAGGGGACAGGCACCTTTGTGGTGGTTTTGCTCGCGCGGATGACTCGGGTTACAATACGCCTGACATATCGCCCCCTTCTCCGGATGGGGGCAGCGTAAGCGCTCTTGTGGCGGCACCGTAGGACTTTGAAGGTGGCCGTCGTAAGGGCGCTTTTTGTTTGGGTGCCCTCGCTCGGGCGCGAATCGTGAAGGGAGCATGTATGAAGAGCTTTATTGCCGAGGATTCATTTTGGGAGCTGTTTCCTCAGGCGGCGGTCGGTGTTGTGGTCGTGGAGGGTATGAAGCCCGCGGCCCAGATACCTCAAGAGGATGTGGACGCGATAGCGGCGCTGCTCGACCGTGCCAATATCGATGCGGAGCGTCATCTGACCAGCGATACAATCAGCGAGAACGCACCGGTCAAGGCGTGGCGCGAGGCCTATCGTCTGTTCAAGACCAAAAAGGGCGCGCGCTGTTCAATCGAGAACCTGCTCAAGCGCGTGCTCAAGGGCAAGCCGGTGGGCCACATTACGCCCGCGGTGGATATCTATAACACGGTGTCGCTGTCCTATGCACTGCCCGTGGGAGGCGAGGATCTGCATGCGATTGAGGGAGACCTTCGCTTGAAGGTGACCGACGGCGGGGATGCGTTCCTGCCGCTTGGCGAGGAAGCGGACGACCCGACGCTGCCCGGCGAGCTCGCCTACATTGACGATGCGGGCGCCGTGTGCCGCTGCTGGAACTGGCGCGACGGCGTTCGAACGGCTCTATCCGACGATTCGGCCGACGCGTTTTTGGCGATTGAGTGCGTAGAGCCCGAGCGCATGGGGGACTGTCAGGCCGCCATCGATCGCTTAGCCGAGCTGCTTGAGCGCTATCTGGGGGCGACGGTTGTCGTTAAGACGCTTGTGACCCGCGACAATCCCCGCGTGGAGCTGTAGCAACTTCTGCAAATCATACTCGCCGGTCAAAACCACCACAAAGGTGCCTGTCCCCTTTGTGGTGGTTTTTATGTTGATGAGTTAACAAATAGGGTGCGCAGTGCTGGCGGCCGCTGGGTACGGTTAAGATGTTTACCCGTTAGCATTATGCAAGCGAAAGGCGGTCGTCTCCCATGCAGCAGAGCGACGAGACACGTTTCGAGGACTTTGTCGGACTGATCAGCGGACTCTACAAGGAGATCCAGCGCATTAAGACATCTGAGGGCGCAAGGCTGGGCCTTAAGGGCTCCGACATCATGTGCCTGTACTATCTTGAGCGCAGCAAGGACGGCCTGACTGGTGCCGACCTCGCCCGCATGGCTGGCGTGACCCGCGCTGCCGTCTCGCGCACGCTGGCGCATCTGGAGGAGGGTGGCTACGTCGAAGTCGACGATTCGGGCGATGCCGCCGTTAAGTATCGCGCCCCGGTTCGACTGACCACGTTGGGCGGCGAGAGCATGAACGAGGCCGATTGCATTATTCGTGAAGTGCTCGACACCACCGGCAAGGCCATGGGCGTGGAGCAGCGTGAGCAGATGTATGCGTCGCTGCGTACGATTCTCAACACCTTGCGCGAGCTGTAGGGCCGCCTGGGCATTTGCTTCCAATTAACAACTGCATAGTCCTGTTTGAGCGCGTATACCGTGCCGGGGCCTTGCTGTCAAAATTCCCTGCGCGGGACCTGCGCAAGAAAGGATTCGCTATGTCCGTCCGCATTATTACCGATTCCGCAAGCGATATGTCGCCGGCGGAGCATCCGGCACTGGCCGTTTTGCCGCTGTCCGTCACCTTTGGCACCGATGTGTACATGGATGGCATCGACATCGATCACCAGCGCTTTTACGAGATGCTCGTGGAGCGCGATGAGCTACCCAAGACCGGCCAGGTCAACCCGTACGCGTTTTCGCAGGCTATCGCCGAGGTTCGCGAAGCCGGCGATGAGGCTGTGATTATTACCGTGGGCGCTAAGCTCTCGGGCACCAATCAGAGCGCCCGTACCGCACTAGCCGAGGCGCCGGGCGGCGATGTGTACGTGGTTGATAGCAACAACGTCACCCTGGGTGAACGCATCCTGGTTGAGTATGCGCTGCGCTTGGTGGACGAGGGCCGTAGCGCGGCCCAGATCGCAGCGGCGGTCGAGGCCGTGCGTGACCGCGTGGTGGTTATCGGCCTGCTCGAGACGCTGGAGTACCTGGTGCGCGGCGGTCGCCTGTCTGCTGCTGCCGGCGCCGTGGGTACGCTGCTCAACGTAAAGCCTGTGGTAGCTGTCGAGGACGGCCTGATCGTGCAGCTGGGCAAGGCACGCGGTTCCAAGAACGGCCGCAACCTGCTGAACCAAAAGGTCGAAAAGGCGGGCGGCATCGACTTTTCCATGCCGCTGGCGCTCGGCTATACGGGCCTTTCGGATGCGGTGCTCAAGAAGTATATCGAGGACAGCGCGGCACTGTGGGCTGGCCACACCGAGGGCGAGCTGCCCGTTCACACCATCGGTGCCACCATCGGTACCCACGTAGGCCCCGGTGCCGTAGCCGTAGCCTTCTTCCAGCCCGCCAACTAACCAACCTGCCAACAAATGATCCCTTGGGGACGGAGGAAAACGGATCATCGACCGCACGGAGGCCGCGAATGATCCGTTTTCCTCCGTCCCCAAGGGATCATTTCTTTATGCTGTTAATGCGGAGAAGGGAGCGAGCGATGGCGTCTGAGGGCTTTTTTGAGCAGGTGTATGAGGTGGTCGAGCAGATCCCCGAGGGGATGGTCGCCACGTACGGTCAGGTGGCGCTGCTCGCCGGTCGCGCGCGAAGTGCACGCTATGTGGGGTATGCGCTGCATAGCAACCCACGCCCTGGTCAAATTCCCTGTCATCGCGTGGTGTTTGCCGACGGCCGTATCTGTGAGGGCTTTGCCTTTGGCGGTCCCGATGCTCAGCGCGAGCTCTTAATGGGGGAGGGCGTGGCGTTTATCGATCCCATGCACGTCGACTTGGCCGCCTGTCGCTGGCCAGCTGGACTCTAACAGTTCTGCCGTGGCCAAAACCACCACAAAGGTGCCTGTCCCCCTTGTGGTGGTTTTCCGTTGTAGGTTTACCGGGGCTAACTTATGGAGAAGGTGTGGCGGCGCATATTGACGCAAGAAAGTAAACCACGGTGAACTATATTGTATTCAGCAACGGAGCAGGCATTAGGCGATGAAAAAGCCTGCCCTGTTGAGTTTGATTCGCATTCCTCCCCTCTGTGCGATTCAACGGTGTACTTCGGGAACGGGCCCGCTGGCAACTGACTGCCGGCGGGCCCGTTCCTGTTTATCGGGGGAGTGCGGTGGCCGGAGCCGAACCGGTCGGGCAACAAAAAAGGCGGACGCCGTAGCGTCCGCCCTATAGCAATCGAAAGCTCAAGCCAGCAGATCGGTCTAGTACACCATGCCCATGGCGTCCCGAACCTCGGCCAGGGTCTGCTCGGCGATCTCGTTGGCGCGACGGTTGCCCTCGTGCAACACGTCCTTCACATAGTCCAGATCGTTCTCGTAGCGCTGGCGACGCTCGCGGATCGGCGCGAAGTACTCGTTGACGGCCTCGGTCACGTACTTCTTGAGCTGGCCGGAGCCGCCCATGCCAATCTCCTCGGCAATCTCGACCTCGGAACGGCCGGTGCAGATGGCGGCCGTCGAAAGCAGGCCGGACACGCCGGGACGGTTCTCCGGATCGAACGTGATCATGCGCTCGGAATCGGTCTGGCTCTTCTTGATGCGCTTGGCCGTCTCCTCGGCGGTCATCGAGATGTTGATGGCGTTGCCGTAGCTCTTGCTCATCTTGCGACCGTCCAGGCCGGGCAGCAGCGGGGTCTCGGACAGCAGCGCATCGACCTCGGGGAACACCTTGCCGTAGCGGTTGTTAAAGCGGCGGGCGATGGTGCGGGTGAGCTCGATGTGCGGCAGCTGGTCGCGGCCGACGGGCACCACATTGCCCTTGCAGAACAGGATGTCGCAGGCCTGGTGCACCGGGTAGGTGAGCAGAAGGCCGGTGAGCTCGTGGCCCGAGGCCTCCATCTCGGCCTTAACCGTGGGGTTGCGCGCCAGCTCGGCCTCGGACACCAGCGACAGGAACGGCAGCATGAGCTGGTTTGCGGCGGGCACGGCGGAGTGCGCGTAGATCATGGTCTTGTCGGGGTCGATACCGCAGGCAAGGTAGTCCATGACCATGTTGTACACGTTGTCCTGGATATGCTCGGTGGTGTCGCGGTCGGTGATGACCTGGTAGTCGGCGATGAGCACGTTGGTCTTGGCGCCCATGTTCTGCAGCTCGACGCGGCCCTTGAGGGTGCCGAAGTAGTGGCCCAGGTGCAGACGGCCGGTGGGGCGGTCGCCGGTAAGCATGGTGAACTTCTCGGGTGTCTTGGCCAGGCCCTCGCGAATGGCGTTGCTCTTTTGCAGCGCGACTTCGTAGCTGTTCTCGTTTGGCATGATTGCTCCTAACGTATATTCATGGGTCAAGATGATAACGCGTTTATTGGAGGGGCGGGAGGGGAGGCGGCTTGCGCGCTGGGTGCGGCCCGGCTGCGCTTGGTCAGCGGCGCCGGGGCATATCCTCGGCAGCTTATCCTAGAGCTTGTGGTGGCGCTCTTCTTTACGTTCCTCGGCCGCCTGCTCCTCCTGCTTAAAAGCGGGGTCGTCGGGGGTTACCAGCTCGTCCTCGTGCGTGCGCTTGTTGTAATGGTGACGCAGCACGGGCTCAAACAGGTGCAGGTGCTTGGCGAAGGCCGCCGAGCCAATGGCGAGCACGGTAAAGATGAGCACGCGCATGGGGACCTCGACCTGATTGATGGCGGCGGCGCCGGCCGAAAGCAAAATGCACCAGGCGTAGATGAGCAGTACGGCCTGCTTTTGGTTGTAGCCCTCTTGAATGAGACGATGGTGGATGTGACCCTTGTCGGCCTGCCCGATGCTAATGTGGGCGCGCTTGCGGCGCACGATGGCGCTGAACGTATCGATGATGGGCACGCCGGCCACGATGAGCGGGATGATGAGCGAGGTAAGCGCAGCGGTGCGGCTCACGTTGAGCAGCGAGATGGAACCCAGCGCAAAGCCCAGAAGCAGCGACCCCGAGTCGCCCAAGAAGATGCTCGCGGGGTTGAAGTTATAGCGCAAGAAGGCGAGGCAAGAGCCAAAGAGCGCGATAGAGAGCGCGGCAGCGTCGATGCGGCCCGAGAGCGCGGCGACCGAAAACATCGTGAACGACGCGATGCCGCAGATGCCCGTGGCCAGACCGTCGAGGCCGTCGATAAGGTTGATGATGTTGGTGAACGCCACCAGGTAGACAATGGTGATGGGGTAGGCGAGCCAGCCGAGCATGATCTCGCCAGGAGCAAACGGGTTGACGATGACGCCGATGCGCAGGCCGCCCACGCAGGCGATGAGTGCGGCGAGGGCCTGGCCGGCCAGCTTTTGCTTGGGCTTGAGCTGGTAGACGTCGTCGATCACGCCGGTCACAAAGATGACGGTAAAAGAAAGCGCAAGTATGGGGTAGCTGATGTGCAGACGGGGGTGGGGCACCAAAACGGGCGGCCAGCCCAGGTACCAGGTGCCCAGGATGTGAACAATGCAGGCGACGACGAGGCCCAAAAAGACCGCCGTGCCACCCATGCGCGGGATGGGCTTAGTGTTGATGCGGCGCTTGGAAGGATAGTCGACGGCGTCGAGCTTGATTGCCAGGCGCTTGACCAGGGGCACCGTAAGGAAGGTCGTGATAAAAGCCGCGACCGCCACGCATAGGTACGGTATGAAGCTCGTGGAGGAAGCCATGAATCGATAAACCGCCAAGCGTCGAAGGAAAAGGTCAAAGGATGCCACGCCGCAAAGGGTATAGCTGATCCATGATACTCGACCAAGGAGGGTGTGAGGAATTGCACGGGGCGATAATCACGCGCTTACCAGATATTCGAGTGATAGTGGGGTTCCGCCTAGTGCCTTTTGGGGATCATGGCGGGATTTGCAATGGCGATTTTCGGCAAAAGAAAACCACCCCCCACGTTACGAAAATGAACCCACCTAAAACAGGTGGGTGCCCTCATCGACTGTTCCAGCGTCCTTAACAACGAAGGATACCTGTACTAGGTACGACTGTGTGGGCTCCCTAAATAAACGCGACGGTTCACCCAGTTGCTCCGCGGGGGGCGGAATACCTACATCATAAAACGGCACTTTGTGGATTCCAGTCTTGACATTACAAAAATCGTGTCGGACGATTACGGCGCCTTGGGCTCGAGCCGTCTGTGCGGTTGGCCCTTTTGCGTTTGAGCTGCTGAATCGTTGTTTTGGAGCATGTTTTTATGCCGACGTCGTTGACCGAACTTTTTTCGCCCGCCTGCCATTTGTGTCCGCGCCGCTGCGGTGCGGCGCGCGATGAGGGCGCGCACGGCGTATGCGGTGCTAACGACACGCTCAAGGTGGCCCGCGCCGCGCTTCATATGTGGGAGGAGCCGCCTATCTCGGGCGAGGCCGGTTCGGGCACAATCTTCTTTAGCGGCTGCTCGCTCAAATGCGTCTATTGTCAGAACCACGAGATCTCGACGGGCAATTTTGGGCTTGAGATTTCGCCCGAGCGTCTGGTCGAGATTATGTTGGAGCTGCAGGACCAGGGTGCGAACAATATTAATCTGGTGACGGCGACGCACTACGCGCACCTGCTGCCGGTTACGATTGCCGCGGCACGGGCGCGCGGGCTGGTCATCCCAATCGTCTACAACACGAGCGGTTATGAGCGTGCGAGTGCCGTGTCGGCGCTCGGCGATCTGGTCGATGTGTGGCTTACCGACTTTAAATATGCCGATGCGGCGCTTGCGCAGTCGCTCTCCCACATTAAGGATTACCCGCGTGTGGCCGTGTCGGGCCTGGCTCAGATGGCGCGCGAAATTGAGCGCCGCGGGGGAGAGCTGGTGGACGAGGACGGGCTCATGAAGCGCGGCATGATCGTGCGCCATCTGGTACTGCCGGGACATGCAGACGATTCGTGTCGCGTGCTGGACCTGGTGTGGCAGACGGTGGGCGATGTGCCGATCTCGGTCATGAACCAGTACACGCCCAATGCGCTCATGCGCGAGCAGGGCGGCGACCTGGC
>CATYJC010000060.1 GCA_958407555.1 uncultured Collinsella sp.
TCGATGCCTCTGCCACGCAGGCCATTCTGGATAACGGCCGAGGCTACGCGCAGTTCTGTGACATGGCCGTGCTTGCCTTTGCCTCGTTCACCAACCCGGGCGGTGGCTACATCCAGGGCTATCTGGGCCAGGAGGCCACGCTCTGTGCCGATTCGTACCTGTACAACGTGCTCGATAAGCAGCGCAAATGGTACGGCGAGAACCGTCGCCGCAACATCAACTGCGAGCTTTACCGCAACCGTGCGCTGGTGGTGCCTGCGGTGCGCTTCGACCGCAATCACGTACATGCATATGCTGACGTGATCGTTGCCGCCGCGCCCAACGCCAAGCGCGCTCGCCAGGAGTATCGCGTGGGTGACGATGCCCTGCTGGACGCCCTGCGCGATCGCATCCGCTTCGTGCTTGCCATCTGCGACGAGCTGGGTCGCGAGAAGCTCGTGCTGGGCGCTTGGGGCTGCGACAACAACGGCTTTGACGCCGAGGCCGTGGCTGAGCTCTTCCGCAAGGAGCTTGCGTCGGGCGACTTCAAGGTCAAGCAGGTCTTCTTTGCCGTGCCTTCTACGCGTTGGGACGAAGACTTTGCCAAGTTCGAGCACGTGCTGGCAAACTTCCCCGAGCGCAACGAGGAGTCCTATGCCCAGGTTGCCGCTCGCGCTGCGGCTGCTCGCGCCGCCGAGCAGGCCCAGGCTGCTGCCGAGGACGATGAGGACGAGGACGATTGGCACAAGTACCTGTAATTGGTACGTGCCGACAGATAGGTCGAGCCGGCGGGAGGGCTGCTCCCGTCGGCTTTTTACTAAAGGAAGGGCTTACGATGAAAAACGTTCTGTGCTTTGGTGACAGCAATACCTATGGCTACGATCCGGCAGGTATGCGCGACGGCACCGCGGTGCGCTATGCGCACGATGTGCGCTGGTGCGGCGTGGCACAGCGTGACCTGGGCGAGGACTGGCACGTAATTGAGGAAGGCTTAAACGGCCGCACGACGGTGCGCGACGATATGTGCCATCTGGATACTAATCTCAACGGTATTCGCGCGTTGCCGATGCTGCTCGAGGCCCATAAGCCGCTGGATGCGATCGTGATTATGCTGGGCACCAACGACTGTAAGACGGTCTTTAACGTGACAGCTTCCGATATCGCCCGTGGCGCCATGGCGCTGATTCGCGCTGTCCGCGCGTTTCCGTGGACCGACGCTGCGCCTTGTCCGCGCATTCTGCTGATGGCTCCTATCAAGATCAAGCCGCAGATCGCCGATGTGTATATGACCGACTTTGACGAGCACTCCGTCGAGGCCTCGGAGCATTTTGCCGAATACTATGCGTATGTTGCCGAACAGTTTGGCTGCGACTTTTTGAATGCCGCCGATTTTGCCGAGCCGGGCGATATCGATTATCTGCACATGATGCCGGAAAGCCACGAGAGCCTCGGCCATGCCGTGGCAGCCAAGCTCAAAGAGATGCTCGGAGAGTAGTACGGCCCAAAGCAGTACAAAAGTTCCCCTTGCGGTGGCTTGTTTCGTTGGTTTGTCTTGATCTGTAACAGCTGTAAGGCCGAAAACGGGCTAGATGTTACAGATTGAGATTATTTAGGTCGATATCGGTCGTTTGTCTCGATCTGTAACATCTAGGGTCGATTTTGCCGAGTTACTGTTACAGATCGAGATTTTCTTCTCAGTGGAATTTGAATGTCTCAATCTGTAACAGGTGGGCCGAAAAATGGACTCTAACTGTTACAGATCGAGATGTTTGTGGGAACCGCCACAAAGGTGCCTGTCCCCTTTGTGGCGGTTTGGGATGGGGCTTAGTATTGCCACATGTGGTTGACGGGGCCGGAGCCTTTGCCCATGTCAAAGCCAGCGGCGAGAGCACCCGTTAGGTAGGCCTTGCCGGCGTTGACGGCATCGGCAAGATCCATGCCCTGGGCCAGCGCGCAGGCGATGGCGGACGAAAGCGTACAGCCAGTACCGTGCGTGTTGCCGGTCTCGATGCGCTTGTGGCGGAACCACGTGGTGAGCGGATCGCCCAGATGGTTGCCCTCGTCATCGAGCGGCGCGGGCTCTGCTAGCACATCGTTGGCCTCGTTGACAAAATGCCCGCCCTTAACGAGAGACGCGCAGCCAAAGCGGCGGGTGAGAAGCATGGCGGCATTTTGCTGCGTGCGCTCGGAATCGACCTCATAATCGAGCAACGCCATGGCCTCGGGAATATTGGGCGTGATGACGGTCGCCAGCGGGAACAGGCGGCGCGTAAGCGCTTCGGCGGCGTCCTCTGCGATCAGGCGAGCGCCCGAGGTGGCGATCATGACGGGGTCGACGACGATATTTTGTGCGTCCCAGGCGCTCAGGCGGTCGGCGATAACCTCGATAATCTCGGCAGAGGAAACCATGCCGATCTTGACGGCGCTGGGGCGGATATCGTCAAAAACGGCATCGATCTGCGCCGCGACAATATCCGGGGAGATGTTCTGCACGCCGGTGACGCCCAGGGTGTTCTGTGCGGTGATGGCTGTGATGGCCGTCTCGGCATACAGGCGGTGCGCCGTGATGGTCTTGATGTCGGCCTGAATGCCGGCGCCACCGCTGGAATCGGATCCTGCGATGGATAGAACGGCGGGTACCTTACTGCGATCCATGTTCGCTCCCTTGTTCGGTCGGATTCAAATGGGTCTTTAAGTCTGCATTATAAAGTTGCCCGGGCCGGCTGTATTCCGAACCCGGGCGGGCGATGCAATCTTTACGCAAATGTAAGCAAATGTTCACGCGTCAACAATTGTCGAACACCTTGTTACCGATTGTGGCTTCGGTGACGCGTTAGTCCTCAATACCGAGGTCGATCGTCGTGCCTTCGAACACCTTGTTGACGGTGCGGACGGCGCACATCTTGCCACACATGGTGCAAGTGCCCTCGGTGGCGGCGGGGGATTCCTCGTAGCGCTTCTTGCCGGTGACCGGGTCGAGCGCGCACTTCCACATGGCGTCCCAGTCGAGCTTACGGCGTGCCTGGCCCATCTTGTCATCCATGTCGCGGGCGTGCGGCACCTTCTTGGCGATGTCGGCGGCGTGTGCGGCGATCTTGGTGGCCATGAGGCCATCGAGCACGTCCTGGGCGTTGGGCAGGCACAGGTGCTCGGCCGGCGTCACGTAGCACAGGAAGTCGGCACCGGAGCTGGCGGAGATGGCGCCGCCGATGGCAGCGGTGATGTGGTCGTAGCCCACGCCGATATCGGTCACCAGCGGCCCGAGCACATAGAACGGGGCGTTGTGGCACAGGCGCTTCTGCAGTTTCATGTTGGCGGCGATCTCGTCGAGCGCCATGTGACCCGGGCCTTCGACCATAACCTGGACGCCGGCGGCCCAAGCGCGCTTGCACAGCTTGCCCAGCTCGATCATCTCGGCGGTCTCGGTTGCGTCGTTGGAGTCGTAGAGGCAGCCCGGGCGGCAGGAGTCGCCGAGCGAGATCGTCACGTCGTATTCGTGACAGATCTCGAGCACCTCGTCGTAGAACTCGTAGAAGGGGTTCTCGTTACCGGTGACTTCCATCCAGCCAAACAGCAGCGAGCCGCCGCGACTGACGATGTTCATGAGGCGGCCGGTCTCCTTAAAGGTTTTGATGACCGACTTGTTGATGCCGCAGTGGATGGTCATAAAGTCCACGCCGTCCTCGGCATGAGCGCGCACGACCTCGAGCAGATCGTCCTTGGTGAGCTTGACCAGCGGCTTTTCCATGTAGCCGATGGTGTCATACATGGGGACGGTGCCCACCATAAGCGGCGTCTCGTCGATGAGCTGCTGGCGGAACTGGCGCGTCTTGCCCGAGTTGGAGAGGTCCATGATGGCGTCGGCGCCAAAGTCCTCGGCGATCTTGACCTTCTTCCACTCCTCGGCGGCATCGGCCTTGTCGCCCGAGATGCCCAGGTTGACGTTGACCTTGGTGGACAGGCCCTCGCCGACACCAAAGGCGCGCATGCCCTTTTTGATATGCACGATGTTGGCGGGAATGGCGATGCGGCCGTCTGCCACGCGCTCGCGGATGTACTCGGGGTCGCGATGCTCGCGCTCGGCAACCTCCTTCATCTGCGGCGTGATCTGCCCGGCGCGGGCGAAGTCGATTTGCGTGACGAGCTTGGGCTCGGTCTGTGTGCTCATTGGCACGGCTCCCTTCGTTGGCATTACCCATATCAGGTTTGCGGGTCAGGGCGGGCGCGCCCAGTCTCAGCCTACCGTCTTGTCCTGCAAGCTCCCCGTTTATGTGGTGGGCTCAAGTATAGCCTGAATGGGTACGATTGACGCGATGAGCATGCCCGTGGGGAGGCGAACATGGAAGACAAGCATCTATATCGGGAGACGCAGTGGGATGTGTCGGCCGAGGAGGGCCGTGCCCATCATGGGCTGGTCGCAATTGGTTTTGCGATCCTTGTCGTGATGGCGATCGCCTGTTGTATCTGGACGTTTGGCGGGCGTGGGGGAGCTGCCTGGGCGTTTGAGGCGGACGATAGCCTGCCGATCATGACAGTGAAGGTCACGGGCGGCAATACCGTTGCCGCGCCGGGCGATTATTGGTACCCGCGCGATGAGTTTGTGCAGTTGCAGCTGAGTGGTGGGTCCATTCCAGGTGAAGAAATCGAGCGCGTGACCTTCGATGCGTCGCTTAAGACGCTGTTGGTTGAGCTCAAAGATCAAGGGGATGTGCCCACGACCATGGATATCGCCTTGACGGAATGGCGTCTGGAGCCTCCGACGGGTGTTGCGGTGTCCGAGGTCGAGCACGTCAAGATTGCCTATCAGGACGGTTCGACAAATGAAATTGCCAAAGCCGACGGCTTGGCGGAATAGACGCCGTGCCTAGGCAGCACATTCAAAAGTAGCGGTGGTTCTACAAGGTCTGTTCGTTCAGGAAGACCAAAGTGTTTTTATTTGAAAGCTCGGGAAGGTGACGATAACCAACGTCGAACGCGGTGAGCCCGCTTACATCCTCGAGCTTGTTTTCTGCCATCCAGCGCACCATGGAGCCGCGTGCCTTTTTGCTGGCGGTCGATCGCTGGATGGGCTTGCCGTTGCGGACACCTTCGCCAAAGAGACAAGTGACGGTTGTGGCGTCGCCTGCGAGATGGGGTAGAACGGCCTTGGCGTACTCCACGCTGGCAAGGTTGACGACCGTGGTGTTGGAGCCGGTCGGCGCAATGGCGCATGCAAGTTTGTCGCCCCAAAACGCATAGAGGTCTCGGGCATCGTCGACGGAGAGCTTCGCTCCCATTTCGAGCCGATAGGGCGACACACCGTGGAAGGGGCGCACGCATCCATAGAGTCCCGAGAGGATCCAGAGATGGCTTTGCAGCCAGTCGAGCTGTGCGGCATCCATGACCTCGGGCGCCATGCTTTGGTATTGGATGCCGTGGTAGGACATGACGGCAGGGGAGAGGTGACGGGCGAGTGCGGGATTGTCGAGATCGCCGTTTTTCAGGATGGGCCCGAACTCATGCAGGGTGTTGAGACAAGGCCCCAGCAGTTTGTCGCTCACGTTCCATAGCGCCTGCAGGCCGCCGCTACCTTCATTTCGTTCGATATCTAGCAGCGCGCGGTGGAGGCGAGCCGCCTCGTGCACAAAAGGTGGAATGCCCAGGACTTCAAAAGCATCTTGGGCCGCGCGCATCTGCTTGGCGGGCGAAATGATGACCTGCAGCATGGACGCTCCTCTGCCAAAGAAGGAAGTTGCGGTGGAATACGGCCTGTTTGGGCTATTGAAAGACCAAATCAATCCGTATTCCACCGCAAGTTACGGGTGGGGTGGATTAGGCGCGCTCGAGGAAGGCCTTGTAGCCGCGATAGGCCTCGTAGATATCGGCCTTGTTAGCGACCTCCCACAGGGCGTGCATGGACAGGACGGCAACGCCGGAGTCGATGACGTTCATGCCGTACTTGGCCATGATGTAGGCGATGGTGCCGCCGCCGCCCGCGTTGACGCGGCCGAGCTCGCAGGTCTGGAAGTCCACGCCGGCCTCGTCCATGATGTCGCGGACGAGGGCCACGTACTCGGCGTCGGCGTCGTTTGAACCGCCCTTGCCGCGGCTGCCCGTGTACTTGTTAAAGCACAGGCCACGACCCATAAAGGCGGCGTTCTTGGTTTCGAACTTGCCGGCATAGCCCGGGTCGAAGCCGGCAGACACGTCGGAGGAGAGCATGCGGCTGCGGGCGAGTGCGCGGCGTAGGGTCAGCGGGCTATCCTCGCCGGCGAGCGTCATGATCTCGGCGACGGTGTTCTCGAAGAAACGGCTCGTCATGCCGGTGGCACCTACGGAGCCGATCTCCTCCTTATCGACGATGAGCGTGATGCTCGTGCGCTCGACATTGGCCACATTGATCTGGGCGAGCATGGAGGGGTAGGCGCAGACGCGGTCGTCGTGGCCATAGCCCAAAATCATGGAGCGGTCGAGGCCCATGTCGCGGGCGGGGCCGGCGGGCACGACCTCGATCTCGGCGGAGAGGAAGTCCTCCTCCTCGACGTCGTACTGCTCCTTGAGGATGTCTAGGAACATCTGCTTGACGGGCTCCTTGGGGGCGTCCTTGTCGTCCTCGTCAAACTTGACGGGACGGCCGCCCACGATCACGTCGAGGATCTCGGCGTCGACGGCGTCCTTGGCGGGCTTGGACATCTGCTCGCTCGAGAGGTGGATCAGCAGGTCGGAGATGGTAAAGACCGGGTCGTCCGCCTTGTCGCCGATGTTGATGTCGACGGTGGTGCCGTCCTTTTTGCAGATGACGCCTACAAGTGCAAGCGGGGAGGCCACCCAGTGGTAGCTCTTGACGCCGCCGTAGTAGTGCGTGTCGAGGTAGGCCATGTCGCCGGCCTCGAAGGCGGGATTTTGCTTGAGGTCCAGGCGCGGCGAGTCCACGTGGGCGCCCAGGATGTTAAAGCCCTGCTCGAGCGGGGTGGTTCCCAGGTTGACGAGCATAAGGTCCTTGCCGTGGTTGGCGGCGTACACCTTGTCGCCGGCCTTGAGCGCGCGGCCCTCGGCGATCACGGTCTCCAGATTGACGTAGCCCGCCTCCTCGGCCATCTTGATACCGGTCTTGACGCACAGGCGCTCGGTCTTGTTTTCGCTCAAAAACTGCTTATAGCCGCGGCAAAGCTCCTCGAGCTCCTCGACTTGCTGTGGCGTGTACTTTTTCCATGCGCAGGGACGCTCCATGACGCAGGCTCCTTTCGGATCGATCGTGCTGGTTGATGTACCGTGAGCCATCGTATCACGCGCGGGCTCACGGTGGCAGGGGAGCTTGATGTGTGGTGGCCGCGGGGCAGGGAGCGTGTAAACTGGTGTGAGCAAACCGTGCCCAGCCCAAAGCGAGGTATTCAATATGTCTGACAAGCGCCGCACCTTTGCCGTTATTGACGGCAACTCGCTCATGCACCGCGCCTTCCACGCCGTGCCGCCGACCATGAACGCGCCGGACGGTCGCCCCACCAACGCGATCTTTGGCTTTCTGAACATGTTTCTCAAGATGATCGACGCCTTTAACCCCGACGGTGTGGTCGTGGCGTTTGACAAGGGCAAGCCGCGCGTACGCATGGAGATGCTGCCGCAGTATAAGGCGCAGCGTCCGCCCATGGATCCCGATCTGCACGTGCAGTTTCCGATGATCAAGGAGCTGCTCACGGCGCTCAACGTGCCGATTCTGCAGTCCGAGGGCTGGGAAGGCGACGATATCCTGGGAACCATGGCGCGCCTGGGTGAGGAGGCAGGCTGCGACATGCTGCTGGTGACCGGCGACCGCGACATGTATCAGCTTGTGACCGAGCACGTCAACGTGGTCTCGACCCGCAAGGGCTTGTCCGACGTAGCGATTATGACGCCCGAGAGCGTGGATGACCTGTATCACGGCATTACGCCGGCGCTCGTGCCCGATTTTTACGGCCTGAAGGGCGATACGTCGGACAACATTCCCGGCGTACCGGGCATCGGCCCCAAAAAGGCGAGCGCGCTCATTGCGCAGTACGGCAGCTTGGACGAGGTCATCGCGCATGCTGACGAGGTCAAGGGCAAGATGGGCGAGAACCTGCGTGCTCACATCGACGACGCGCTGCTGAGCCGCAAGGTTGCGACCATTTGCACCGATGCGCCTGTCGAGCTCGACTTTGACGCGACGTCCTTCCCGGCGTTTTCTGCTGATGAACTGTCCGCGGCACTGGGCGCACTCGGCATTACGGCCATGCAGAACCGTTTCTTGTCACTGATTGGTGGCGAGGGTGGGTCTGCGGCCGCTGCCAGCACGTTTGAGATTCCCCCCGTTATGCGTGCTGCCGCCGGCGATGCCGAGGCGCTCGCTGCTGCTGCCGACGAGATCGCTCGTGCGATCGAGGCAGGCGAGTGGATTGCCGCCGTGGTGGACGATGACAAGGAGGAGGGCGCGCTTTTTGGCCTGACGCGCACGCTGTGGCTGGCGACGTCCAAGGGCCTGTTCGCGCTCGAGGAGGGCGACAGCGGTGCGCCTGCCGTGGCCGATGGCTTCAACTTCGCCCACGGCGTGATTGCCGGCGTGCTTGCGCGCCTGTTTATGGAGGGCCGCGTGGCGAGCCCGGATATGAAAGCGCTGCTGCATGAGCTTTCGCCCATCGACTCTTCCGAGTTTGAGCTCATGGATCCGCTGGCAGTCGATTCCACGCGCATCTTCGATACCGTGGTTGCCGCCTACCTGTTGGATTCCGACCGCTCCGAGTTTGACGAGGCGTATCTGGCCGATACCTATCTGCAGATGACGCTGTCCGCGGTCCGCGGTGCGGAGGGTGCCGGCGAGGATGCTCCTGCGCCCGCCGCTCGCACGGCGGCCTTGACGCTGGCACTGGTCGCACCTCTGCGCGACCGCATGGCACGCGAGAACGCCGCCAACGTGTTCGATGGCATCGAGATGCCGCTCGTTCCGGTACTTGCCAAGATGGAGCGCGCGGGCATGCTCGTGGACCCCGACCGCCTGCACAGTCTGTCCGAGGGCTTGGCAACCCAGATTACCGAGGTCGAGCGCAGCATTCGCGACCTGGCGGGTGATGAGACGTTTAACATCGGTAGCCCTATGCAGCTCTCGCACGTGCTGTTTGACGTTATGGGGCTTCCGACCAAGGGCCTCAAAAAGACCAAGCGCGGTTACTATTCGACCAACGCCAAGGTGCTGAGCGATCTTGCCCGTGACCACGAAATCGTGCGCCTGATCTTGGATTGGCGTGAGAAGTCCAAAATCAAGTCCACCTATCTGGACACGCTGGGCCCGCTGCGCCGCGGTGACGGTCGCGTGCACACCACGTACAACCAGACCATCACGGCAACGGGTCGTCTGTCCTCGAGCGACCCGAACCTGCAGAACATCCCGACGCGCTCTGAGCTGGGCCGTACCGTCAAGACGGCGTTTTCGGCAGGCGAGGGAAGCGTCTTTTTGGCGGTGGACTACTCGCAGATCGAGCTGCGTCTGCTGGCACATCTTTCAGGTGACGAGCACCTGGTACGCGCCTTTAACGAGGGCGAGGACTTCCATGCCGAGACGGCGGCACGCGTGTTTGGCGTGCCGGTGTCCGAGGTAACGCCCGACTTGCGCAGTCGCGCCAAGGCCGTGAACTTTGGCATTGTGTATGGTCAGCAGGCCTACGGTCTGTCGCAGTCGCTGCATATCTCGATGGCCGAGGCGCGCGACATGATCGACCGCTACTACGAGGCCTACCCGGGCGTGCGCACGTTCCTCGACAACGTGGTGGCGCGTGCCAAGCAGACAGGTTACGCCGAGACCATGTACGGCCGCCGTCGCCACATTCCGGAGCTCAAGGCCAAAAATCCGCAACTCCGCGGCTTTGGCGAGCGCACGGCCATGAACCACCCCATGCAGGGCACCGCCGCCGACATCATCAAGATCGCGATGGCCCGCGTGAGCCGCCGTCTGGAAGAAGAGGACTTTGCCGCCCACATGATCCTGCAGGTGCACGACGAACTGGACTTTGAGTGCCCCATCGACGAAGTCGAGCGCCTGACCGCCATGGTCCAAGACGTCATGGAACACGTCGTAGACCTACGCGTACCCCTCATCGCCGAAGCTTCGACTGGAGTGACCTGGGCAGACGCCAAATAAGGGCACGCCCACAATCCCAAAGTAATCAAAACCAGAAGGGGGCTCCTTGCCAACAAGGAGCCCCCTTCATTCCAAAAAATCAGCCAAGTATCTAGATGCCAAGACGCCATCCAGGCGGCAAGCAAGTCACCCTAGGACCTGGCCGGGCGAGGCGGGTAAGTTTTTCGTTCGGTCAGGTCCTGGGCTCGCTCGGAAAG
>CATYJC010000061.1 GCA_958407555.1 uncultured Collinsella sp.
CTGGGCGACGGGCTGTGAAGGCAACCCGATTGGCCCGCATCTGGAGTTTGTTTCTACGGCGTTGGTATTACTTGGTATTCCTAAGTATTACCCCGCAGATAGAATACCATACCCGGCCCTATGGAGACGGAGAAAAACGGATCATTTTGTTGCTGGGTAAGTATTTAGAGCGTGATGATGTCCGAGATATTGAGGGCCCGAGCGTCAGCGAAATCGTGCGTGGCAAGCAACAGCATACGGCCGTCGAGCAAGTCGAGCACGGCCTCGGCGCATGCGTCGCGCGCAGCGATGTCTAGACCGGTAAAGGGCTCGTCCAGAATCACTGCGCCGCCCGGACACAGCAGGGCTCGGGCAATCTCGACGCGACGGCGCTGCCCGCCCGAGAGCTCGGCCACGCGGGCATGCACATCGATCCCCGGTACCAGCAGGCGCAACAAGGCAGCGGCACTCGAGGCATTCACGCGTGCATCGGCGCACACCAGCACGTTATCCAAAGCAGAGGCGTCCTCAACCAGGCGCGTATCCTGAAACACCATCGAGCACGGCGCGCACTCCCCCGCTGTCAACGAAAGCAGCGTCGACTTGCCCACGCCTGAAGCTCCCATCACGCAGATACGCCCGCCCGCGGGCACGTTGAGCACCAGACCATCCAGCGCCGGAGCCCAGGGTGCCCGGTCGCCCACGGCGAGCGCAAGCTCCGCCGCAGCCCCGCCACCAGCAGAGCCGCCCGCACGCCCGCGCAGTCCATGCCCATGTGCCCGCACGGCCGCGCGCCACGCCACGGGTCCCGAAACCCGCAGCAGCCACACCAGCACGCGCTCACACGCCCACGAGGCGGCAACGACCAACACGGTCCACGCCAGCAGATCAGCCGTCTCGATGAGCAGCTTCGCCTGATAGATGCGTTCGCCCACGGTGCCCGTCGCCATGCCGATGAGCTCCGCCGCCACGCCGGCCTTCCAGCTCATGCCGATCACGGCACGCGCACACGAAAGCACAAACGGCAGGACCTCGCGCCAGGTATGGGCGCAAAACAGTCGCCAGCCCCGCACGCCATGCAGACGAAACATCTGCTCCAGCGGTTTATCCGCTTGCGTCAAACCCTCGACCAACGAAAAATACACGCCCGGAAGTGCCATCAAAAAGACCGCCGCAATGCTCACGCGCGCCGACCCCAACCAAATGAGCAGCAGGACCACCACGCAGGCAACCGGTGTCGCCTTAACAAACGAAAGCGCCGGCGCCACCAAGCGGGCAAACGTCAGCGATCGCACCGAGACTCCCGCCAGTACGCCGCCGCACACCGCGGCAAGCGCCAGCCCGCCCAAGATTCGCGCACCCGAGCCTGCCAGAATCGCCCATGTGCCGGCATCGCATACCAGTCGCAGCAACGCCACCACGACGGCGCCCGGCCCCGGCAAAATCAACGGCTGCGCCACGAAACCCGCCATCAGCACCCACACGGCAAGCCAAAAGGCGGCAACGGCACCTGCTGCCGCCACCGCCTTCATACGCTCTGTCATTTGTCGAGCAAACGCACGCACGGGCTACTCCATGCAGTAGAAATCGTCAGCCGGGAGCTTGCCGCCCACGGCGCTCGCGTCCGCATCGGCCAGCACCTGCAGGTACCCACCGAGCGCCGCCTTCATATCCCTCCCCGTCTGGCACACGAGCATGCACCCTGGAATCGCCTTTTCGGCAATCGCGGCGTTATCCACGATACCCGCATCGACCACGGCCTGAGCCCAGTCCGCCGGCGCCGCGTTCACGGCCTCAACGCTCGCAGCATGGCAGCTCAGGAATTCCGCCACGGCCTCGGGATGCTCCTCGGCAAAGGCACGGCGCACCACGGTCACGCCCGTCAGCAGGCGCGAACCCGTGTCACCTGCCAGCTCATCCCACACATCGGTCAGACTTACCGGAGCCGACAGCCTGCCTTCGCTCTTTGCGATGGCAGCGGTCTTGAACGGCTCGGGCAGCACGCCCACGGCAGAAGGATCGGCAAGCAGGGCCGACAGCACCTCGGTGGGCTCGCTCTTAAACTCAAGCGCCACCTGGCCGGCCAGGCCCGCGCGCCCCAGCAGGTAGTTCATGACGTACTCCGGCGTGGTGCCCTTGCCCGTCATATAGACGGTATGGCCCGCCAAATCGCCAAACGAGGTCACACTCGCGTCGCCCGTCACAACGTTCAGCACGCCCAGCGTGTTGATGTCGATGACCTGCACCGCGCCCTCAGTCTTGTTATAGAGCACGCTCGCCACGTTGGCGGGCACCAGGGCAATGTCGATATCGCCCTGAATGACCTTGGGCACAATCTCATCGGCGGCAGTATTGATCGCAAAGTCGAACTCATTGTCCGTCTCGCCATCGACTGCCCGGTCCATAAACTGCACCAGACCAATCGAGGTCGGCCCCTTGAGCGAGGCGACGCGCACCTCGACCGGCTCTGCAGCAGCACCGGCGCCGTCCGTGGCAGCCGAGCCCGCGGCGGACCCGGCACCGGCAGCCCCGCCGACACAGCCCGCGAGTGCGAGCGACAGCGCACCCGCGGCAAGCGCCGAGGCAAACCCCCGGCGCGACATCTCAAAATCAAACGCGCGCATCGCTAGCACGTCCCCTCGTTAGGCATCGTCCATGCGTGATGGTCGGTATGCAGCAGCTCCTCAGCCAGCGGCGAGAGCGGCTCGCCCAAGAACTCGCGGTAGCACGCCTGGACATCGGGATTCTCGTGCGAGAAACGAATGTCCGCAGCGGCATCCAGGCCCCAGAGCACCTGGCCACGCTCGGCTGCCAGCTCGCAGCCGTCGTGGATGGGCTGACCGCCGCCACCGACGCAGCCGCCCGGGCACGCCATAACCTCAACGAAGTCATAGCTCACGCGGCCGTCGCGAATCGCGTCGAGCAGACGGGCAGCGTTGCCCAGCCCGTGTGCCACGGCGACGCGCACCTTAGTGCCATCGATATCGGCGACGGCCTCCTTCCAGCCGTCCAGGCCGCGCACATCGGTAAAGAAGTCGGCGTCGGGGTTCTTGCCCGTCACCAGGTAATAGGCCGAGCGCACGGCGGCCTCCATCACGCCGCCCGTGGCGCCAAAGATCACACCCGCACCCGTGCCAAAGCCCAGCGGCGTATCGAGCGGCTCCTCAACTAGCGTATCCACGCTCACGTGGCTCGCGCGGACCATGCGCACCATCTCGCGCACCGTCAGCGCAACGTCCACATCGGGCGTGCCGCCCTCGCCCACCATGCTCGGCAGCGCGCACTCGGCCTTCTTGGCCGTGCACGGCATCACGGACACCACAAACAGGCGCTCGGGCTCCACGCCCAGCACCTTGGCGTAGTAGGTCTTGGCGATGGCGCCGAACATCTGCTGCGGCGACTTGGACGTGGACAGGCTGTCGACAAACTCGGGGTAACGCGCCTTCACAAAGCGTACCCAGCCCGGGCAGCAGCTCGTGAACATGGGCCAGCTGCGGCTGTCGCCCTCGCCCTTGGCGGCCTTACCCAGGCGCTCGAGCAGCTCGGAGCCCTCCTCCATAATGGTGAGATCGGCCGAGAAATCGGTGTCGAACACGTACTCAAAGCCCACGCGGCGCAGCGCACAGGCCAGGCGCTCGACGGTGGCCTCATCGCGCGGAATGCCGAGCTCCTCGCCCCAGGCGCTACGCACGGCCGGCGCAATCTGCACCAGCACGATCTTGTCGGGATCGGCGATGGCGTCAAACACGGTCTCGGTGTCGTCGCGCTCGCGCAGCGCGCCCGTCGGGCAATGCGTGATGCACTGGCCGCACGCGACGCAATCGGTCTTGCCGATCGGCACGCGCCCGCGGGTGCCCACGGCGGTATGCGTGGCGCGGTTGGTCAGATCCCAAATCCCTAGGCCCTGTACGCTCTCGCACACCTTGATGCAGCGCATGCATTTAATGCACTTGTCGTTTTCGCGGATGATGGGGAAATCGAAATCCCAGCCCTCGCCCGCCAAATGCCTTTGATACGGCAGATAGAAAATGCCCAGGTCGTTGGCAATGGTCTGCAGGTTGCAGTTACCGCTGCGCACACAGCTCGTGCAGCGTGAATCGTGCTGCGAAAGCAGCAGCTGCACGTTGGTGCGGCGCGCCTCGCGGGCCTTGGGGCTGTTGGTGTGGACCACCATGCCATCGAGCACGTAGTTGTTGCAGGCGGCAACCAGCTGGTCGCAGCCCTCAACCTCGACCACGCACACGCGGCAGCCGCCGATCTCGTTCAGATCGCGCAGGTAGCACAGGGTGGGAATCTGGATGCCGACGGACTTGGCCGCGTCCAGGATCGTGGTGTGCTCGGGCACCACGACCTCGCAATTATCGATAGTGAGCTTGACCATATTGAGTGCTCCGCTTTCGGTGTTATCGCTGACAGTGGGGTTGTTGAGCTCTACCATTCCAGGTTCCTCCCTCCGCGGAACGCGCCAAAACCAAAGTGGTCGCAACGCAGGCAGCGGCTTGCCTCCTGGCGCGCCTCCTCCTCGGTAAGGCCCTGCTCGACCAGATTCCAATCGTGAATACGCTCGCCGGCCTCGCGCTCACCCAGCTCGCAGCGGCCGCACTCGTGCTTGCCCTTAAACTGAACGGTCGGCAGCTCCACGTCGAGCTTGATCTTGTGGTCGAAGCCCAGATAGCGGTCGATGTTTGCCGAAGCCACGCGGCCGGCGTTGATGGCACGGATGACGGTGGCGGGGCCGGTCTGGCAGTCGCCGCCGCTAAAGAGGCCATCGAAGTTGGGCACGGCACCGTCCGAGTCGGTGACCACGCAACCCCACTTGCAGGCGATGCCCATGTCCTCAAACGGCTTGGAATCGATGTCCTGGCCAATGGCGACAAACACGCGCTCGCAGGGGATGACGCGCTCGGGCGTAGCGGCGGCACGCGGAGCCGGACGACCGCGGCGGGGCTCGCCGATAATCTGCGGTTGCACGCGCAGGCCGCTCACGCGACCATCTTCGCCCGTCTCGATGGCGAGCGGCGCCGTGAGCTCCAGCACCTCACAGCCCTCGGCCTGGGCACCGGCAATCTCGGCGTCCTGGGCCGTCATATCGCAGATGCGACGGCGGTAGACGATGCTTACCTTTTCGGCACCGCAGCGCACGGCGGAGCGTGCCACGTCCATGGCAACGTTGCCGCCGCCGATGACGCACACGCGCTGGCCGCTCAGGTCGGGCAGCTCGTCATCGCCGATGGCGCGCAGCATCTTGACGGCCGATTCCACGCCGGGCGCCTCTTCACCCGGAAGGCCGAGCTTCTTGTCACTGTGGGCACCGATGGCCAGGTAGACGGCATCGAACTCGTCGCGCAGACGGGCGAGCTCCTCGCCGCTCACGGAGTGGTCGAGCTCCACGTCGATGCCGGCGCTCAAGATCCAGTCGATCTCGGCCTGCAGGCGCTCGCGCGGCAGACGATAGCTGGGGATGCCGTAGCGCAGCATGCCGCCCAAGTGGTGGCGCTGCTCAAAAATGGTCACCTTGTGGCCCATCACGGCCAGGTAGTAGGCACAGGAAAGGCCGGCCGGGCCGCCGCCGATCACGGCGACGCGCTTACCGGTGTTGTCCACTACATGTGGCTTGTGGTCGTTGAGGTCGCTATGCTCAACGGCAAAACGCTTGAGGGCGAGGATGTTCATGGGGTCGTCGACCATGCCACGGCGGCAATGCATCTCGCAGGGATGCTCGCACACCAGGCCACAGACGAGCGGTAGCGGGTTGTTCTTGCGGATGACCTTGACGGCGTCGGCATAACGGCCTGCCTCGACGAGCGAGATGTAACCAGGAATGTCGACGTGCGCCGGGCAGCCCGAGACACACGGGACGCGAGCCTCGCGGTCAAAGCCGCAGGAGTGCTCGCGGATGTGGTGCTCAAAATCGTCGCGGAAGCCGCGAATGGCCGTGAGTGCCATGGCGCCAGCTTCGTAGCCGATGGCGCAGTCGCTCGAAAGGTAGATGGTGCGGGCCGTGCGCTCAATCAAGTTGAGCGTGGACTCGTCGGCGCGGCCCTCGAGCACATCGGCGAGCAGGTCGCTCAGCGCGCTCAGGCCCACGCGGCAGGGCGTGCACTTGCCGCAGCTCTGGGTGGAGCACAGGTTGACGAGCGCCGCCGTAAACTCGACGGGGCACGGGGCGAGTGAACTCACCGCCAGACGACGTCCGAGTGCATCGTGCAGGTCGTCCATGACGGCCTGAGCGTGGCTGCGTTCCATTACGTGCAGTCGAGCCATAAGATCCCCTCTCACATGGCAGCCCGGAGGCGAGGCCGGGCGAAATTGCTACACGCACAACACTGACCTATAAAGTTGTTAGGTCTCCACGCAGTTCGGCAGGCGGTATGAAATGTCACCATCAGCGGTGAAAATGAACATTATCGCAGATAAATGCCATATTTGATAAAACGCGTTACCAAACGACAATGCCCCGCCCACGCAATCACGTGGGCGGGGCATTGCTTCAGGCATGCGGCCAGCGACCCTGTTGCTTTTACTTAAGCTCGGGCCAGTAACCCTTGTTGGCCTCGATCATGTCGTCGAGAACCTCCTTGGCGACCTTCATCGACGGCACGGTCTTGTTGAGCGTAAAGGCCTTAAGCGCCTTCTCGTACGAACCCTCGATCGTAGCCTCGACAATGAGCTTCTCGGAGTTCAGCTGCTGCATCATGAGGCCCTGCTGGAACAGCGGAATGTTGTCGCGGCTGATGACCTCGGGGCCGTTCTTGCCAATGTAGGCAGGCAGCTCGACCATAGCGTCGTAGGGCATGTTGGGGATGGCGCCCTTGTTCTCGCAAATGACCAGGAAGCGCTGCTTGGTGTCGTTCTTCAGAGCGATAGCCAGATCGGCAATCCAGTCGCCGTGGCTGCCCGCATAGAACGTGCTCTCGTCGATCTCGCCCGTCTTCTCGTAATGGTCGATACCATCAAAGAGGTTCTTCTCACGCGTCTCCTCAACCTCGTTAGCACGGGTGCGCTCGGGGTTGGAGTGCTCGACGAACTCCTTCTGCTGCAGGTAGTAGTTCAGATACGTGTTGGGCAGGTACTCCGGGAAGCACTCCATGATCTCGTACTCGCCCTTCCAGACGTAGTACCAGCTGCCCTTGGTGTGGCGGTTCTGCTCGGGGTGCTCGTCGACGGCCTCCTCGGGCTTCTTTGCCATGAGCGAGCCCATGCCCTTGAGGTAAGAGTCGGGCAGCAGAATCTCATGCTCCTTGATGTACTCGCGCAGCTGCGGGAGCACCTCCTCGCCCTTGTGGCGGATCGAGGTGAACCAACCAAAGTGGTTGAGGCCAAAGTAATCGTACTCGACATCCTTCTTGTCGATATCGAGCGCGGCGCAAACCACGTCGATGATCGCGATCGGCATGTCGCAGATGTTGATGATACGAGCGTTGGGACGCAGCACGCGGCAGCCCTCGGAGACGATGGCGGCAGGGTTGGAGTAGTTGAGAATCCAGTAGTCCTTCTTGGCGTACTTCTCAACGTCATCGATCAGCTCGACCATGGGGAAGATGGTGCGCATGCCGTAGGCAAGGCCGCCGCAACCGCAAGTCTCCTGACCCACGCAGCCGTGACGCAGCGGAATCTTCTCGTCCTGCTCGCGCATGGCGTAGCCGCCCACGCGCATCTGGGCAAACACGAAGCTCGCGTCGGTAAAAGCCGTCTTTTTGTCGGTGGTCACCGTGAGCTTGATGTCCAGGCCGAGGTCCTCGTGCAAAATCCAGTCCACGAGCACGCCGATCTTGCGCTGGCGCTCCTCGTTGATGTCGTACAGACGAATCTCGTCAACGTCGAGCTCGTCCTTGCGCAGGGCGATGGACTTGACGATGCCGGGGGTAAAGGTGGATCCGCCACCACACAGAGTAATGATCATTGTTTACTGCTCCTTCTCAATTGCGTTTTCGACCTTGTCGCGCATCTCGGCGACCTTCATGCCAAAGATGATCTGGATATTATTGCCGTTGCGGTTGATGCCGCTGTTGGGCACGTGGTTGATGAGGTCCTCATTGATGAGGTCCGGGTTCTTAACGTTCACGCGGAGACGCGTAAAGCAGTTCTCGAGCTCCTCGATGTTGTCCTTGCCACCAAGACCTGCGACCAGGTCGGCAATACCTGCATCGACGCCCTCTGCGGGAGCCGCGGCAACAGCGCCCTGCTTCACCGCGACAGACGCGGCGGCCTCGCCCTCGGCAACGGACTCGGCGAGCTCGGACTCCTCCTCGCGACCAGGCGTGTGGAGGTTGAGCTTCTTAATAAGGAAGGTGAAGAGGAAGAAGTACAGAGCGGCGTTGACGACTCCAAGCACCAGCATAACCGGCCAGTTGGTCTTGTCGACACCGAGGACCAGGTTGGAAACCACGATGTTGATGATGCCGCCTGCAGTCGAAGCGGGCACGGAGAGGACCTTGAGCAGGACCAGGAAGATGCCGGAAAGAACCGAGTGAACAACAAAGAGCACGGGAGCGGCAAAGACAAAGAGGAAGTCCATGGGCTCGGTGACACAGGAGAGCACGGCGGTGATGATCAGCGGGATGATAACGGCCTTGGTCTTATCCTTGTTCCCCTTGTAAGCGGTGACGATAAAGGCGAGACCGATACCGATGTAGGGCCACAGGTTGTTGAAGGTGTAGCTGTTGAAATAGGTGCTATCGGAGAAGGGCTGGCCCGTCATTGCCATCTCGGCAACACGGATGGGATAGGCGCCGGCGATAACCTGATCGCCCAGCGTAAGGGTGCCACCCACATCGGAGAACTGGAACGGGGTGTAGATGAGGTGGTGCAGACCGGTGGGAACGAGCAGCTTGTTGAGCATGCCGTAGATAAACAGACCGATGTTGCCCGACTCCTTAATGATGCCGGCAACGGAGGAGATGGCGCCCTGAACCGGAGGCCAAACGATGCAGAAGCCAGCGCCCATGATCCAGGAGATGATGATCATAATCAGGAACGGGAAGCGAACGCCCGAGAACATCGAAAGGGCAATGGGGAACTGCTTGTTCGAGTACTTGTTGAACACGGCACCGGTGATGCAACCGAGAATGATGCCGCCAAACACGCCAGTATCGAGTACCTGGATGCCCATAACGGTGGCCTGGCCGGTTCCGGTAAGACCGAGCATGCCGCTCGCATCGGCAAGAGAGCCGGTGGCGTTGAGCACGATGTTGTTAGCCTGCAGGAACAGGAAGAACGACATCAGGGCGATCAGCGAAGCATGACCCTTGTTCTTCTTTGCCATGGCGCCGGCGATGCCCACGCAGAACAGAATCGAGAGGTTGTTGATGATAAACATCAGCGACTGATAGACAACGGCGCCCACAAGCTGGAACGGACCGGAGCCCAGTACGGGGACCAAAGCGCAGATGGTCTTGTTGGTCAGAATAATGCCCACGATGAGCAGGATGCCGGCAACCGAGAGATACATCATCGGCTGGACGATCGACTTCGCGAACACCTCCAACGGCGCTTTGAAATTGAACTTCTTTTTTGCGGTCATAGCGGTACTCCCCTTCCTTTTCCGCAAATTAAGACAGATGTGCCCTAGACAAGACCGTGAGCCTTGCCTTATATCAATCGATGTGTGGGCACGTTATGCCTAGAGACCAGGTTCTCCAAGCAGGTTAACAATGTGATATGCGAGATAACTCTTTTCGGCATCGGTAACGACAACGTTATAGATAGACGACAAGTGAGCGGCTATGGCGTCCGCGCACGAGAATGCACACGGATACGCCGTTTCATCGATTCGGAACAGCGCGTCTCCGTTGATTTGCCCGGCCGTAGGATCGAGCGCTCGCTGTGCGAAAAACTGCAGGTGACGAACGAAACGTTCGTAAGGCAGCGAGGTGTCATCGAGGGTCGTAGCATAGCGCTCAGAAACAATCGCGAGCACGTCGCGAACAAGCTGGACCGAAACAATCAGACGATCGGAGCGTTGCGGCATGGTGGCGTTGACGATATGCAGCGTAATGAAACCCTGCTCTTCTTCGCTCATCTGGATGCCCATATACTCCTTGATAATCTGCAGCGCACGGCCCGCAAGCGCGTACTCCTTGCGATAGAACTGCTGGATCTCGAGTAGCAACGGATTCTCACAGGGGACGCCCTTGCGCTCGCGCTCCAAAGCAAGGCTGATATGGTCTGCGAGAGCAATGA
>CATYJC010000062.1 GCA_958407555.1 uncultured Collinsella sp.
CGGCATCGCACAGGCCGATCATGGCGATGAACAGACCCAAGCCAACCGAGATGGCGTGGCGCAGGACCACAGGGATGGCGTCCATGATGGCCTCGCGCAGGCCGCACAGGACGAGCAGCAAGATGACGATACCCTCGAGGAAGATAACGCTCATGGCCACGTGCCAGTCGCCGCCGCACATGGTGGTGGCGATGCCCGCGATCATGGCGTTGATGCCCAAACCCGACGCGCAGGCGAGCGGGCGGTTTGCGAAGATGCCCATGCAGATGGTCATGATACCAGCGCCCAGGCAGGTGGCGCAGGCGAGCGCTCCCGCATCGATGCCGGCGCCCGAGAGCACCGCAGGGTTGACGGCGATGATGTAGGCCATCGCCAGGAATGTTGTCAGTCCAGCGCGAAGTTCGGTCCCGATTGTGGACTTGCGCTCACTGACGTGAAATAGTTCGTCCATGCATACCCTTTCCTTGTTCGGCCCCGAGTTTAGGCCGATTGACACGAACTCACTTACTATATCGCCTTTACAACCTTGCTGTTCCTCACATGTTGATGTTCGGCGCTTTGTAACGGACGGGCGGTATTTTCCGTATGAAAATGTGTGGGTACCGTATACTTAAGCAGTTACAACGACCCCTATGGAGGAACGTATGATTAAAGAGCTCTGCCACGACGAGGCTATTCTGTCCCAGCGTTGCGAGATCGCGACCGTCGAGGACGAGTCGGTGGCACAGGACCTGATCGATACCATCAAGTCGCTCGACGATGCCGGCTGCCTTGCCGCCAACCAGATCGGCGTCACCAAGAAGGTCTGCGTCTACCTGGACGATGCCGGCGAGCCCCATGTGCTCTACAACCCCCGTCTGGTGTTTGGCCTGGGTGCCAACAAGATGGAGGAGAGCTGCCTGACGCACGACGAGATCACCAAGTCCACGCGCTATATCAAGTGCAAGGTTGCCTTTGACCAGATTGTCGACGGCAAGATGAAGGAGTGCCGCCGCGACTACGCGGGCTTCGAGGCGCAGATGATTCAACACATGATTGATCACTGTCTAGGAAAGTTGGTCTAAGGGGACCAAAGCACCGCACCTTGCCGCCCAATCGTCGCTCGCGTACCTTAAGTACGCTTCGCTCCTCTTTCGTGGCAATCTGCGGCACTTTGACCCCTTAGACGACCTGCGGGGTTAACTTGGTTGAGTTGATCCTGCTTGAATAGTCCGGGCGTGACATTGTTGTCATGTCCGGGCTTTTTTGTTTAGCGCCTCTTTGATTGGTGACAATAAGCTTAGAAAGAACGTAGAGCTAGGAGGCGCCATGTGTACGAGCATTCGATTTACCGATAATTCTGGCCACATGTATCTAGGCCGCAACCTCGACTGGAGCTTTGACTACGGCCAACAGGTTCGCGTGATGCCGCGCGGGTTCCACATTCCGTATTCGTTTATCGACGACGCGACAGCGGCACACGCGGTGATCGGTATGTGCATCGATTACAAGAACTACCCTATGTTCTTCGACTGCGGTAACGATGCGGGTCTGGCTGTGGCGGGGCTCAACTTTCCCGGCTATGCCGAGTATGCCGAGGGCCCGGTTGATGGCAAGACCAATATCGCGGCCTATGAGTTTCCCCTGTGGGTGGCAGCGACGTTCTCGACGGTCGATGAGGTCGAGGTCGCGCTGCGCGACACGGTGATTGTCGCCAAATCTGCCGGAGAGGGGCTGGGCGTGTCGCTGCTCCATTGGATTATCGGCGACAGCCAGCGCAGCATCGTGGTCGAGATGATGGCTGACGGCCTGCATGTATACGACGATCCGGTCGACACCCTTGCCAATCAGCCGACCTTCCCGTGGCACATGGAAAACCTGCGCACCTATATCACTGCCACAAGCGATTTTCCGCAGACGGCGACATGGCGTGGCGCCGAGCTCAAGCCCTATGGCGCGGGTGCCGGCATGCGCGGTGTTCCGGGTGACTGCTATTCACCGAGCCGTTTTGTAAAGGCGGCGTACCTCAATGCCAATTACCCGCAAAAGGAGAGCGAGACCGAAAACGTCGTCCGTATGTTCCGCTCGCTCGAGGGCGTGGTGATGATTGAGGGGGCGTCCAGGATGGGCGATGGCAAGTTCGAAAAGACTATCTACACCGGATGCTTTAGCGCGCGCACGGGCAATTATTACTATGCGATGTATGAGGATCCGTCGATTCGCTACGTGAGTCTGACAGATGCCGAGGGCGCGAGCCCCGATAGGCTCGTGGTTCCCGAGCCGCGTCGTTCGTAGCCGTTAGCTTTACTGCAATGCAAAGCGACCCTGCGCCTCTCGTGAGGTGCAGGGCCGCTGTCGTTGATTTGTGACGTCACTAGAAGTTGACGTCGTTGAGTTGTTCGCTCTCGAGGCCGTCGAGCTGTTGCTGTTCGGGCGTATCGGCGACGCTCTCGAGCAGCTCGGTGGGATCGACGTTCATGTTTCTACCGGCCTCGTTGCCGTTGACCAAGTCGTCCGAGAAGATGTCGACTTCCATTTCCTCGGCTTCCTCGATCTGAACTTCGAGCGGCACCTGGGTGCGCACGAGTTTGACTGCCGGGCGCATGCGGGCAAAGAGGGGCACGTACTCGATGATGATGGCCGAGTTCTCTAGACCGTACCAGCGTGCCGGGCTTCCGCAGGCGCGGCGGACGGCGTACTTGATGGCCATCACGCGGTGGTCGTTGCGGTTGATGTCCGTTTCGGGGGCGAGCATCTTGCGCAGCATGCAAAAACGGAAGTCGCCCACGTTGCCGCGTGTCTCGTAGATGGAGTAGGTGTGATGCTGCGGCGGCAGCTCACCCGATGCCATCAGGTCGCCAACGATCTGGCGCAGGTAGGCATTGATGCGCTGGTTGACCTTAAAGCCCAGGTCCAGGCGCACGCGGAACAGGAAGTCCGTGCCAAAGGTCTCGACGGAATACTCGTGCGTATAGGGCTCATCGGTAACGTACACGTTGATGAACCAGTATGCCTTGGCGCGCTTGGGATGCTTATCCAAGATGGAATAGAGCACATCGCGGTCGAGCGTGAGCGGGTCGGGGCTGTTGGTGAGGAACACCAGGTTGTCGGCAAGCACGGGATAGGTCTCGTCGTTGCGCAGGCGGTCGAGCTGGTCAATGTACTTGGAGACGGGCAGCAGGATGGTCTGCGTGCGCTCAATGGCGGTGCCGCGGCGCCACACGTACATAAGGCCAAACAGCAGCGCGGCCAAGAAGATCATGACATAGCCGCCGTCAAAGAACATGGTGAGGCACGAGGCAAAGAAGCACAGCTCAATGGCGCCAAAGAGCAGTGCGAAGACGCAGGCACCCAGTTTGTGCTTGAGGATGCCGGCGATGTAGCTCGTCAAAAGCGTCGTGGTCATGAGCATGGTCACGGTGATGGCGAGGCCGTAGGCGCTCTCCATGCGCTCGGAGTTCTGGAACAGCAGCACGATGAAGATGCAGCCGACCCACATGATGTTGTTGACGAGCGGAATATAGAGCTGGCCCTTGGTGTCGCTGGGGTAGTGGATGCGCAGGTGCGGCATGAGATTGAGACGGGTTGCCTCGGATACCAGCGAGAACGAGCCGGTGATGAGCGCCTGCGAGGCGATGATGGCCGCTACGGCCGAAAGCACGATGGCAAAGGGGCGCAGGGGCTCGGGAAGCATCATGTAGAACGGGTTGACGATATCCATCGCGAGCATCTGGGGGTTGGAGTTATTGGCGAGCAGCCAAGCTCCCTGACCCAGATAGTTGAGGATAAGGGCCGCCTTAACAAACGGCCAGGATGCATAGATGTTTGCCTTGCCCACGTGGCCCATGTCCGAGTAGAGCGCCTCGGCGCCGGTCGTCGACAGAAAGACGAAGCCGAGCACCATGATGCCCGAGTGGTTGATGGGCGAGAACAGGAACATGATGCCGCGAATGGGGTTGAGCGCGCGCAGGATGGACAGGTTGCCGAGCATGTTGAACAGGCCGGCGCCAGCCAAAAACAGGAACCACAGCGTCATGAGCGGGCCGAACAGCTTGCCGATCGACGAGGTACCGGCGCGCTGCATGGCAAACAGCCCGCAGATAATGATGATGGTGATGATAATGACGTTGGTCTGGCCGTCGCCCAGCAGCGCATGGCCCCATTCGATGGTGCGCAGACCCTCGATGGCCGTGGTGACCGTGACGGCGGGGGTGAGGATGCCGTCGGCGAGCAGCGCCGCGCCGCCGATCATGGCGGGAAGGATTAGCCACGGTGCTACCTTGCGCACCAGGCTAAACAGGGCGAAGATGCCGCCCTCGTTGTGGTTATCGGCCTTCATGGCGATAACCACGTACTTGACCGTGGTCACGAGCGTCATGGTCCAGATGACGAGCGAAAGCGCGCCCAGGATCATGTCCTCGCTGACGGTGCCGATGCCGCCGTTGTTGGCGACAATTGATTTCATGGTGTACATGGGGCTCGTGCCGATGTCGCCGTATACGACGCCGAGCGTAACGAGCAGCATGCCAGCGGAGAGGGGAATGGCTCCATGCCCGCCTTGACCACGCTGGTCTTGGGGGCTTGCCTCCAGTTTGTTGTGTGCCACGTGGACTCCCTTGGACATTTAGCCTCTGCAAAGGGCAGCAGACCTTTATGCCATCTTTATACATATAAGAGCAGTTTGGCACATCGGGGTGTTTTAGACAATAATCCCCATCTGGGGAGCAGTTGCTTGCGCAGATAACATTTCAAAGCAGGGGCTGTTAGGCGCGTGCTGCCTGAGCGATGCCGGTCTTGGCACCTGCGCGTTTGCCGGCGAGTTCGCAAAAGAGCGCGCCGCCGATGATAAGTGCAGCGCCCATCAGGCGGACCGGTGTTATGGCTTCGCCCAAAAGGACGGCCGAGAACACGACCGCCGAAAGCGGCTCGAGGTAGCCGACGACGGCGACGGTCTGGACGGGTAGCTTGGCGACGGCACTAAAGTAGAGCAGGCAACCGATGCCGGTGTTGACGACGCCGAGCATGACGACGGCGCGCCAATCAATACTGGCGGCGACGCCGGCGGATAGGAATGAGGGAGCGCCCTGCGTGATGAGCGTGAGGACCAGCGCGGTCACAAAGGCGGCACTCACCTGGAGCGCGGAGTTCTCGAGACCCTCGATGTGTGGCGCACCCTTGCTGGCGATGACCATCAGCGCATAGCAAAATGCCGAGGCGATTCCGCAAGCGATACCCGCAATGGGCATATTGCCGCCTAGACCTTGTGCCGCAATGAGAAAAGCACCGCAGGTGACGGCGATAAACCCGGCGATTTTGCCGCCGGTCAGCTTTTCGCCAAAGATGAGTGGGGAGAGCGCCATGACGATGATGGGGCCGCAGTAGTACAGCAGCGAGGATACGCCGACGCCGATCGTCTGGTAGGCGCGGAACAGAAAAATCCAGCTGGCACCCAGCGCGGCTCCCGAGAGGAGGAGGGCTGCGGCTTCGCGGGGACGAGATGGCGCCTGCAACTTATGGCGTTGGGTGATGGCGAGGATGGTGACAAGCGAGAGAGCGCCCAAAAACGTGCGTAGTAGCACGATATCGGAGCTCGGCAGCGCGATGGCAGCGGCGATGATGCCGTTGGAGCCAAACAATAGCAATGCTGCTAAGTACGTAAACAGCCCGTTGTTCATGCGCTTCCATCCCCTCTATATCCGACCATGTTCACTATGGGTGAACTGGCTTTAGAAGAAAAGCGAATATAATGCATAGATAACATGACAAAAAATCATGCAAAGGTGGAGGGGCGCCGTGGAAACGAATGTTCAAAAGATGCAGGTCCTGCTCGAGACCGTGCGCGCCGGCAGTTTTACGCGCGCCGCCGAGCGGCTGAGCTATTCGCAGTCGGGCGTGAGCCGTATGGTGGCCGATCTTGAGGCCGACTGGGGCTTTAAAGTGCTTGATAGAAGCCGCGAGGGCGTAGTGCTTTCTGCCGACGGGCGGCAAGTTATGCCGGCGGTCGAGGCGCTCTGTGAGGAATTCACTCGCTTGCAGCGACGGGTGGATGAGATGCGTGGGCTCATGCGCGGCAAAATCTGCATCGGTACGTTTTCGAGCGTGGCGACCCACGTGCTGCCGCCGGTGATTGCGCACTTTCGCGCCGATCACCCGGACGTCGATTACGAGCTGCTGATGGGTGATTACTCCGAGATTGAGCAATGGGTGGCGGAAGGTCGCTGCGACCTGGGCTTTATTCCGCGCGAACCACGCGGCGCCGGCATGGCGTCGCGGCCGTTGGTGCAAGACGAGCTGATGGCCGTGGTGCCAGCGGACTCCTCGCTTGCCACCGCGGAGGTCGTTTCCCTTGCCGATTTGGCCAACGAGCAGTTTATTCTGCTGGAACGCGGTAGCGACGACGAGATTACGCCGCTGTTTCGCCGCGCGGGCCTGGCGGTACGCTCTAAGCTGTCGACCTGGGATGACTATGCGATTATGGCCATGGTCGAGGATGGCCTGGGCGTGAGCATTCTTCCGGCGCTCATCTTGCGCCGCTGCCAGTTCGATGTTGCCGTGCGCCCGCTCGAGGGACGTCCTCATCGGCAGATCAACGCCATATACCGCACCGCTGACGTTTCGCTTGCGGCGGCTCGTTTCCTTGAATATCTCTAAAAGCGCGTACCTGTTGTCCACTTTGGGACAATTCTCGAGGCTCGGTACATTTTCTTGTGAAATTGAACTTTCGGATAATGTGCCGCGCTATACTGCTGCCTAAATTGAACTCAGGTTCAATTCGTGTTCTATAAATTGAACTTTGCCAGCAAGGAGGTTCCTGTGGCCCAAGAGACGTTTAGCGATCGCCTGCGACAGACTATGTCCGATCGCGACGTTCGCCAGTCGGACGTAATCCGCGCATCGGAGATGCTCGGCAAAAAACTCGGCAAGAGTCAGATGAGCCAATATGTGAGCGGCAAGACGATCCCGCGGCGCGACGTGGCTGAGCTGCTCGCCCGTATTTTGGAGGTCGATGTTACCTGGCTGCTTGCCGGCGACGCCGATCAAGGCGAGGCATCATCACCCCGCAACGATTCCAAGCCCGAACCCCATCCCTCAGCTCAAATTCCAAGGAGCACCACCATGCGTACTTTTTCTAAATCCACCAAGCTTGATAACGTCCTGTATGACGTGCGCGGTCCCGTCGTCGACGAGGCTGCCCGTATGGAGGACGAGGGCGAGCGCATCCTCAAGCTCAATATCGGCAACCCGGCGCCCTTCGGTTTTCGCACGCCCGACGAGGTTATCAAGGACATGCGCCAGCAGCTGCCCGACTGCGAAGGCTATTCCAACTCGCGCGGCCTGTTCTCTGCGCGCAAGGCGATCATGCAGTATTCGCAGATCAAGGGCCTGCCCAATGTTCAGATGGAGCATATCTACACGGGCAACGGCGTGTCCGAACTCATTCAGCTTTCGATGAACGCGCTGCTCGACAATGGCGATGAGATTCTGATCCCCAGCCCCGACTACCCGCTGTGGACGGCGTGCGCGACCCTTGCCGGCGGCCATCCTGTGCACTATCTGTGCGACGAGCAGGCGGATTGGTATCCCGACCTGGAGGATATGGAGTCCAAGATCACGAGCGCGACCAAGGCCCTCGTCATCATCAACCCCAACAACCCCACGGGCTCGGTCTACCCGCGCGAGGTGCTCGAGGGCATCGTCGAGGTTGCGCGCAAGCACCAGCTCATGATCTTTGCCGATGAGATCTACGACCGTCTGTGCATGGACGGCTACGAGCACGTCTCGATTGCCTCGCTCGCTCCCGATCTGCCCTGCGTCACCTTTAGCGGCCTTTCCAAGTCGCACATGATCGCGGGCTATCGTATTGGCTGGATGGTGCTTTCGGGCAACCAGCGCTGCATGAGCGACTTCATCATGGGCATCAACATGCTCTCCAACATGCGCCTGTGCTCCAACGTGCCGGCCCAGTCTATCGTCCAGACGGCGCTCGGCGGCCATCAGTCGGTCAACGACTACATCCGTCCTGGCGGTCGTGTCTACGAGCAGCGCAACTTTGTGTATGAGGCGCTCAACAAGATTGACGGCATCTCGGTGGTTAAGCCGCGTGCGGCGTTTTACATCTTCCCCAAGATGGATGTGAAGAAGTTCAACATCACCGATGACGAGCAGTTTGCCCTCGACCTGCTGCACGAGAAGAAGATCCTGATCACGCGCGGCGGCGGCTTTAACTGGGCCGAGCCCGACCACTTCCGCATCGTGTACCTGCCGCGCATGGAAGTGCTCAAAGAGTCGCTCGAAGACCTCGCCGACTTCTTTGATCACTACCGACAGAGCTAAGGGATAGAGGCTCCATACAATCGAAAGCTCCCTGCAGCTGCTTGGCTGCGGGGAGCTTTCTTGAATCGTCGGAACTATATAACGATTCCTTGGCAGTGGTCGATTTCGTGTTGGATGATCTCGGCGGTGTAGCCCGAGAAGTTTTTGATGCGGTGGACGAAGTTCTCGTCCAAATACTCAACCTTAATGCGACGATAGCGGGTGCAGGGACGCTCGCCGATCAGCGAGAGGCATCCTTCGCTCGTCTGATAGGCATTGACCTGCTCAAGAATTTGAGGGTTGTACATCAGGAGCGTCTTGTTGCCGTCTTTTACGCAGATGATGCGTTTGCGCACGCCGATCATGTTGGCGGCGAGGCCCACGCACTCGTGCTCATGCTCGTGGAGCGTATCCAGGAGGTCCTGCCCGGTCGCGGCATCGTCGGGTCCCGCGTCTTCGGAAGGCAGGCGCAAAAAGAACTCGGATTTCATGATGGGCTTGATCATGGCGGGCTCCTTAAGGTGGACACGTTTGGTTCTGGTCATGATACCGCGACATGTCGCATTAATGTGTGCACATAGATTCTGCAGCTAGATTAGCGGGCGACACCATAAACTAATGGACGTTTTGCCGAGAGGCATGAATGTTTAAAGCGCAAAGAGTGCGCGACGGGCCCCGCGAATGGGGCGATGATGCCCGAGAGGGCCAAGAAGGAGTCTCATGTCTGAGAACGAAGAGATCATGAACGAGACCGAGAACGAGACCATGGCTGCCGAGGTTGAGGCAGTCGAGACCGTGGAGACCGAAGCTGCCGAGGTTGAGGCTGCTGACGAGGTTTCCGCCGAGGAGGAGGCCGAGGTTGTCGAGGCCGCCGTTGATTACGATGACGAAGAGCTGATGGACAAGATGCAGAAGGCCGCCCGCCTGCTGCGTAGCCGTCGCTTTGCTATTTCCAAGGAGGAGGAGGCCAAGGCCGAGCGCATGGCGAACATCGAGCGCGCCATCAAGCTCCTTGACCTCAAGCCCAAGATGGAGCAGAAGGAGATGTCCGACCTGCTGGGCATGCGCCTTCGTGAGCTCGATGGTCTGATGGCCGAGGCCGAGGCTGCCGATCTGGTCGGTCGCATCGACGACGCCGAGGGCGATATGCGCAAGATCGTTGTCTTTGCTGCCGAAGATGCCGCTGAGGGCCTGGTCGAGCTTGCCAACAAGAAGGAGAAGCTTCTGCCCGAGCTTTCTTACGAGGAGGCCACCGAGCTGATGGCCGCTCTCGATAAGGTTATCGCTCCGCTCGTCGCCATGGGTCTGGACGAGGACCGCGGTCCTCGCGGCGGTCGTGACGACCGTGGTGGCCGTGGCGGCGACCGTGGCGGTCGCGGCGGCTTTGGCGATCGCGGTGGCCGTGGTGGCGACCGTGGCGGTCGCGGTGGCGATCGTGGCGGCCGTGGCGGCTTTGGTGACCGCGGTGGCGACCGTGGCGGTCGCGGCGGCTTTGGCGGCAACCGTGGCGGCTATGGTGACCGCGGTGGCAACCGTGGCGGCTTTGGCGGCAACCGTGGCAACGACCGCGGCGGTCGCGGTGGCGATCGTGGCGGCCGCAACGGCGGCGGCTTCCGCGGCAACCGTTTTTAGTTGGGTTACGCGGTTTTACCAAACCGCGTAACGGCTCGACGCTGCAAGCCCGCCAGAGCG
>CATYJC010000063.1 GCA_958407555.1 uncultured Collinsella sp.
AAACTTTACCCGCGGCCCCCGCCGGGAATAGCAAAAGGGCGACCCCTGTCCGGAGTCGCCCTTGTTGAGCTGCTTATGTGTAGCTATTACTCGGCGTCGTGGTGACGGCGGGGCTTGCGGCCTCCGTTGTCACCGGGACGGCGCGGGCGGTCGCTGCGCTCGGAGCGCTCGGAGCGCTCGCGACGCGGACGCTCACGGCGCTGGAAGTGCTCGCCGTCGCCCTCGGAGGCACCCTCGGCGCGAGCCGGGGCCTCGGGCTTGTCCAGACGGTCGAGCGAGATCTTGCCGCGATCGTCGACCTCGATAACGACGACCTTGACCTCGTCGCCCACATTGAGGACGTCCTCGACCTTCTCCACGCGGCCCTTGGCGACGCGGGAGATGTGCAGCAGGCCGTCCTTACCGGGCAGCAGGTTCACGAAGGCGCCGAAGGGCTGGATGGAGACCACGCGACCGGTGTACTCCTCGCCCGGCTCGGGAACCTTGATGATGAGCTTGATGCGCTCGACAGCCTGGTCGACGGACTCGCCGGTGCCGCCGACAAAGACGGTGCCGTCCTCCTGAATGTCGACCGAGGCGCCGGTCTCGTCCTGGATACCGCGGATGACCTTGCCGCCGGAACCGATGACGTCGCGAATCTTGTCGGTCGGAACCTGGATGGAGACGATGCGCGGAGCGGTGCTGCGCGTGGTGTGGCGCGGCTCGGGGATCACATCGAGCATCTTCTGCAGAATGAAGGCGCGACCCTCCTTGGCCTGCTGCAGGGCGCGGGCCAGGATGTCAAAGGTAAGACCGGTGGCCTTGTTGTCCATCTGCAGGGCGGTGATGCCCTCGGTGGTGCCGGTGACCTTAAAGTCCATGTCACCCAGGAAGTCCTCGAGACCCTGGATGTCGGACAGGACCACGGTCTTGCCCTCCTCCTGGATCAGGCCCATGGCGATACCGGAGACCGGGCGCTTAATGGGCACGCCGCCGTCCATAAGGGCGAGCGTGGAACCGCAGGTCGAAGCCATCGAAGAGGAACCGTTGGACTCCATGACCTCGGAGACCACGCGGATGGCGTAGGGGAACTCGTTCTCGTCGGGGAGCACCGGAAGCAGGGCGCGCTCGGCAAGGTTGCCGTGACCGATCTCGCGGCGCTTGGGGCTGCCCATGCGGCCGGTCTCGCCGGTGCAGAACGGCGGGAAGTTGTAGTGGTGCATGTAGCGCTTGCCCTCGGTGGGCTCGATGGTATCCAGACGCTGGCCCTCGTTGAGCATGCCGAGCGAAAGAACCGAGAGCACCTGGGTCTGGCCGCGCTGGAACAGGCCGGAGCCGTGAACGAGCGGCAGGTAGTTATCCTTCACCATGATGGGACGGATCTCGTCGGCGGCACGGCCGTCGACGCGCTCGCCGGTCTCGACGACCATGGTGCGCATGGCCTTCTTCTCGAGCTTCTTGAGCGCCACGGGGATCTCGCGCTCCCAAGCGGTCTGCTCCTCCTCGGTAAACTCGGCGCGGATGGACTCCTTCAGAGCCTCGACCTTACCGATACGGGAGAGCTTGTCGGCGTCGCGCAGGGCGGCTGCCATCTCGTCGTAGTGGGCAAAGATGCGCTCCTGGACCTCCTCGACGGGCTGGTCGAGCGGGTACTCCTTCTTGACGATGGGGCCGTTGACCTGCTCCCACTCGGCGACAAACTCGTCCTGAGCCTGGCAGAAAGCAGCAAGGGCTTCCTGGCCAAACTTCATGGCGGCGAGCATGTCGTCCTCGGAGATCTCCTCGGCGCCGGCCTCGACCATTGAGATGAAGTCGGCAGAGCCGCCCAGCTCCAGGTCCAGATCGGAGTTCTCGCGCTCCTCGTAGGTGGGGTTGACGATAAACTCGCCGGTCTCCACGTTGCGGCCGATGCGCACGCAGGCAAGCGGACCCTCGAAGGGCACGCCGCCGAGCGTCATGGCCAGGGAAGCACCCATGACGTTGATGACGTCGAAGGGGTTGACCTGGTCGGCGACGAGCGAGGTGGCGACGATGTGCACCTCGTTGCGGAAGCCGTCCGGGAAACTCGGGCGGATCGGACGGTCGATCATGCGCGCGGTGAGCGTGGCCTTCTCACTGGGACGGCCCTCACGCTTGAGGTAACCACCCGGGATGCGGCCGGCTGCGTACATCTTCTCGTTGAAGTCGACGGTCAGCGGGAAGAAGTCGTAGTTCTTGCGCTCCTTGGAGACGACCACGGTGTCGAGCATCGTGGTGTCGCCCTGCTTGACCAGACAGGCGCCGGTGGCCTGCTTGGCAAGCTCGCCCGACTCAAAGGTGTAGGTCTTGCCGTACAGCTCAAAGGTCTTGGATACGAGTGTCATTGTTCTCCTTTACCCCACAGGCCCCTTGCCTGCGGGCTTCTCATGTGACGCAGGCCCCCTGCCCCCGCCACGCTTCAGAGCGTGATTGTTCGCGCCCTTACACAAAAAGAGCGCCCCGCTGCGCAGGACGCTCTTAGCATGTACAAATCCTTACTGGATGTTGTCGCGGATGCCCAGAGCCTTGATGAGCTCACGGTACTCGACGATGTCGTTCTTCTTAATGTAGGAGAGAAGACGACGACGACGGCCGACGAGCATGAGCAGGCCACGACGGGTGTGGAAGTCCTTCTGGTGGGACTTCATGTGCTCGGTCAGCTCCTTGATGCGCTCGCTCAGGATGGCGACCTGAACCTTGGGGTTGCCGGTGTCGACCGGGGTGTTACCGAACTGGGCAGTCAGCTCCGCCTTGCGCTCTTTGGAAACAGTCATTGTTTCACCTTTCGTTTTACGTCGCCCGCGGGCGACTCAATTCGCCTCGGACTGGGAAGCCGCCGGTGGAGCGAGCAACCAAGGTCGAGGTACCAACAGGCCGGTATGATACCACAAGCAGCCCGCGCCTGCGCATCATCACCGACCCAACATGAATTCCATCGCACGGAGGCGCTGATCGGTGTGCGTCGCAGCCCACACATGGGAAAGCCCGAGCAAAAAGGCGGCAGTATGGGGATCGATCCTCTCGGCCATGAGCGCATCGAAGGTCATGGACATGAGGGCGCGCAGCCACGCGACCTCACCAGTCGACACCAGCTCGGCACCCGGAACGCTCGACGCGCACGACCCGCACATGAGACCGCCCGCCCGGGGCGAAAAATACGACAGCATGGGGTCTCCGCACAGCACGCAGGCCGAAAAATCGGGTCGATAGCCGACATGCGACAGCAGCTTAAAGACATATGCCGCCACAAGTAGATCCATATGCGCCGTGTCGAGCCCGCTGCCGACCAGGGCAAGCGCTCGTTGCGTTATGGCAAAGGTAAACGGGTCCTCGGCGTCCTCGAACGAGCACACACGCGCAACCTCGGCGATCGCGCTTGCGGCGCAGGTCGTCTCGTAATCGGGTGCAGCGCCGAGCGGCGCCTCCATAAGCTCAGCCTGGGAAACCACGTCGAGCGACCGTCCATGCGCGAGCAGCATATCGACGGTACAGAACAGCTCGCAGCGGGCCGCAAGGCGACCGCCAGGCTTACGTGCGCCCTTAGCCACAGCGCGCACCTGCCGCCCCCGTTCGTCAAGCATCGTCAGGATCAGGTCCGTCTCTTTGAGCTTGGTCTTGTCGAGGACGAGCACCTTCGAGCGATATGTGCGAGACCCTGCCATAAACGCCGAGGCTTAATCTTCGGCGTTGTAGCCAAAGCGGCGAATCTGGGCCTCGTCGTCACGCCAGCCGGCCTTGACCTTCACGTCCAGATCCAAAAAGACCTGCGTGCCAAAGATGCGCTCAAGATCACGGCGGGCGTCGATACCGATATGCTTGATCATCTCGCCGCCCTTGCCGATGATGATGCCCTTTTGGCCCTCGCGCTCGACGTAAATGGTGGCGTGCACGCGCAGCACCTTCTTGGTCTGCTCGAGCGCATCGCAGATCACGCCAACGGAGTGCGGAATCTCATCACGGGTGCGGCGCAAGACCTTCTCGCGCACAAACTCGGCAACGAGCGTCTCATCGGAAGCGTCGGTACCCATGTCCTCGGGGAACCAACGCGGACCCTCGGGCAAAAAGTGCGCAACGGTCTCGATAAACGCATCGACGTTGAAGTTCTTGACCGACGACGTCACGATCTCATCGTCATATTCCATGAGCTCGTGGGCGGCCTTAAGCTGCTCCATGACCTGTGCGGGATCAGCCTCATCGGCCTTGGTGAGCACCAAGACTTTTTTGGAACGGGCGCTCTTGACGCGATCGGCAACCCAGGCGTCTCCCCTGCCGATCGGCTTGGTGGCATCAATCAAAAACGCGACGACATCGACATCGTTCAGCTCGAACAGCGCGCTCTTGTTGAGCTCGGATCCCAGACCGTCCTTGGGTTTGTGAATACCCGGGGTATCGACAAAAACCAGCTGGTAGCCAGGACGGTTGACGACGGCGCGCATGCGACGGCGGGTCGTCTGGGCCACCGGCGAGGTGATGGCAACCTTTTTGCCATAGCAGGCATTGAGCAGCGTGGACTTACCGGCATTGGGGCGGCCGACCAGGGCCACGAAGCCGCTGCGGAAACCGGGCTCAACGTCGCCAAAGCCCGCGAGGCTGTCGTCCTCGTCGCACAGGGCGTCGAGCTCCTCGTCGCTCATGCCCTCAAACGGGTCGAACTCCTCGACATCCTCATAGGCCTCTGTCGCTTCGGCATCCACCGCATCCAGGGACTCGTCGTCCAGAGTTTCATCGATAGGCTGCATATTGTCGGACATGAAAATCCCTTTCTAAATAAAGTCGAGCGCGTGGGCAAATACCAGCAATCCCACAATCGCGGCGGTGATGGAAAGCACGTATACGGAGGCGGCGGCGATATCCTTCGCGCGCTTTGCCAGCGGATGGAGTTCCTGGGTCGCAAGGTCGACGATCGCCTCCATAGCGGTATTGCACAGCTCGCCGTGAATCACCAAGCCACAGCAGATGATAACTGTGGCCCACTCGGCAATGTCGAGGTCGACAACGCAGCCGGCAATGACGGTGCACACGCCCGCCACGAGCATGACCTTAATGTTGCGCTCAGTTTTAACGGCGGTGACGAAGCCCTCCATGGCGTAGGAGAACGACTTTAAGAAGGACGGATGGTCCTTGTTCGATCCGGGAATCATAGACGGCTCCTAGTCGTGGGCGTGGTTGGTGATGGGGCCGACGTGGACCAGCTTGGGGTCCTCGCCGCGCTCGAGCGCCAGATCGCGCAGGATGGCGTCCTCGCGGGCCTCCATGACCTCGGCCTCGTCGTCCTCGATATGGTCATATCCCAGCAGGTGCAGCATGCCATGCACGAGCATCAGGCGGCACTCGTCGGCAGGGCTATTGCCAAAGCCGGGGGCCTGACGGGCAATGACCTGCGGGGCCAAGATGATGTCGCCGAGCTCGAGCGTCTCGTCGGCGGGAATATCCTCATCAAAGGCCGAGTCGCATTCAAACGAGAGGACATCGGTGGTACGGTCGATACCGCGCCACTCGTGGTTGAGCTCGTGCATTTCGTCCTCATCGACATACGAAAGGGAAATCTCAACTTCACGCTCAACGCCCTCGGCGGCAAGCACGACCTCGCAGATGTGCTCTACCTCCTGCGCGTCGAGCAGCGTATCGAGCTCGGCATCGTTGCTGATCAATACACTCAACGGGACTCCTTTCGGTCACGCACGCGTTTCTCGCGTACATCATCATAAGCATCGTATGCCTCGACGATACGCCCCACCAAGGCATGACGCACCACGTCGGCACGCTCGAGGTGAGAAAATGCGACATCGTCGACACGACCTAAAATCTGCTCGACGTCGGCAAGACCGCCGCGACGACCCACCAGGTCGCGCTGACTCAGGTCGCCGGTAATCACAAACTTGGAGTTAAAGCCCAGGCGCGTCAGGAACATCTTCATCTGCTCGGGCGTGGTATTTTGCGCCTCGTCGAGCACCACGAAGGCATCGCTCAGCGTGCGGCCGCGCATGTAGGCAAGTGGGGCGATCTCGATCACGCCGCGTTCCATGAGCTCATCGGTGCGCTCGCGATCCATCATGTCAAAAAGGGCGTCGTAGAGCGGACGCATGTAGGGATCGATCTTTTCCTCGAGGGTACCGGGCAAAAAGCCCAGGTTCTCCCCCGCCTCGACAACCGGACGCGTCAAGATCAGACGGCCCACCTCGTGACGCTTGAGCGCGGCAACGGCGAGCGCCATGGCCAGATAGGTCTTACCGGTACCGGCAGGACCCAGGCCAAACGTGATGGTATGCGAGCGGATGGCATCCACGTAGCGCTTTTGGCCAAGCGTTTTGGGGCGAATGACACGGCCGCGATACGAAAGCAGCACATCATCGCGAAGCGATGTAGCCTCGTGCTCACCGTCGCGCAAGACGGCCAGGCAGCGAGAGACATCGTCGGCAGACAGTGTGCGTCCGGCGGCCGCCTCGCGAAAAGCATGCTCGAAAAAGCGCGCCACGAGCTCGACCTCGTCCGGGTCGCCGCTCACGGCGATACTGTCGCCACGGGCGACCACGTGAGCGCGAACCAAGCTCTCGAGCTGACGAAGGACGCCGTCGCCGGCGCCCAAAACGCGCGAGGGGTCAATACCCTCGGGAACGGTAAGTCTAATCTTCGAGGCTTCCATGAACCTCCCTGCGTGCATGGACCAAGCCGGAATCATCGACTCCGATGATAGCAACATCGAGCAGGCACGGGGCTGTGAGTCCACAGGTATCGTCAAGACGGGCATGATGGAACGAACCGAGCGTCAGGTTGTCGCCATACTCAAGTACGGCACGCTCGACGGTGCCCACGCGACGGCGAGCGTCGGCAATGGCAAGCTCCTGCGCAGCGGCTCGCATACGACGGCTACGCTCGGCCATGACCTCGGGCGGCACCTGGTCGGGCATATCGGCAGCAAGAGTACCGGGACGTTTGCTGTAACGAAACACATGCATACGCGAAAAGCCCACGCGGCGGCACAGCGCCAGCGACTCCTCAAACTCCTCGTCCGTCTCGCCGGGAAAACCGACGATGACATCGCACGAAAGGGACGCCTGAGGCAAGTTGGTGCGAATCATGCGCACCGTCTCCTCAAAGGCCTCGGCGCTATAGGGACGCCCCATGCGATGCAGTGTCCTGGTGCAGCCGGACTGCACGGGAAGGTGTAAAAACGGGGCGATGCGCTTCGGATAGCGCGCCATGACCTTAAGCAGGGACTCGGAGATATCCATGGGCTCGACCGAGGAAATGCGCACATGCAGAATGGACGTGCGCTCCATGATCGCCTCGAGCAGTTCATCGATCTCGACGTGTTCATCAGTCGCGCTCTTGCCATCGTAGGCGCCCAGGTTCACACCCGTCAGCACTACCTCGGGCACGCCGGCCTCCTGAGCCTCGCGAACTTGCTCGAGCACGGACTCGACCGGCACGGAGCGCTCGGGGCCGCGGGCCTTCCACACAATGCAATAGGTGCAACGATGGTTGCAGCCGTCCTGGATCTTCACGCCCAGACGCGAGCGACCGAGCGCGTCGACCACCTCGCCGTCGCTGCAGGCGGGAACGCTATCGGACTCGACGCCCAGCACCTCGCAGACGCGATCGGCGACATCGATCTTGGACGGCTCGGCGATCACGCGGTCCGAAAGCTCCAGCAGCTCCTCGGGGTGCAAATTGACCACGCATCCGGTCACGACCACATAGGGCTCGTTTGGATAGGCCAGCGCATGGCGAACGGCCTTACGGGTCTTGGCCTCGGCCTCGCCCGTAACGGCACAGGTGTTAATGACGATCAGCTCAGCATCCTGAGGCTCCACCATCGCAAAGCCCAGGCGCATGAGATCGGCAGTGATACGGTCGGACTCAACCCGGTTGACACGGCAGCCGAGGTTGACGACAGAGATATGAGGTGCGAGCACGCGGGCTCCTTAATCGAGGATGTCGTCGAGGGCACTCTTGATACGGTCGGTCACCGACTTCTTACCGGATGCGACGTCATCGCCCATCTCGTCGGCAAAGGCGCGAAGCAGCTCGCGCTGCTTGTTGGAGAGATTGGTGGGGACGACCACGCGCATCTGCACGATCAGACGACCGCGCGAACCGCCACCGCCGATACGCGGCATGCCGTAATTGTTGACGCTCACGGTGTCACCGTACTGTGTGCCGGCGGGGACGCACACCTTGACGACCTCATCGGGCATAATGCCCTCGACCTCGATCTCGCAACCGAGCGCGGCCTGCGCAATCGAGATATCGCTCACCAAGTACAGATCATCGCCATTACGCTTAAAACGCTCGTGGTCGGCGACACGCACGTTGACGATCAGGTCGCCCGAGGGCTCACCACGAAGGCCGGCCTCGCCAAAGCCGCTCACGCGCAGCTGGCGACCGGTCGAAACGCCGGCGGGAATATCGATGTCGATCTTTTCGTGCGAAGGCGTGCGGCCCTGGCCGTCACAGGTCTCGCAGGGATGGTCGATAACCGTACCCTCGCCATGGCAGTCGGGACAAGGCGAAGAGGACTGGACCTGGCCCAGGAACGAACGCTGAACCGTCGTGACATAGCCCGTGCCGTGGCAGCGGCTGCATTGCTTTTCCTGTGCACCCTCGGCCCTACCGGTGCCGTTGCAATCCTCGCAGGGAGCAAGGCGGTCATAGCTGATCGTCTTTTTGCAACCGAGTGCCGCCTCCTCAAGGGTCACCGAAAGGGAGATGGCCATATCGCGGCCGCGACGACGCTCGCGGCGATTTCGGGCGCCACCGCCGGCACCGCCGCCAAAGAACGACGAGAAGAGGTCATCCATGCCCATGCCGCCAAAGATATCGTTGATATCGACGTAGCCCGAGCCGCCAGGGCCGTCCGCGGTGCCGTAACGGTCGTAGTTAGCACGCTTCTGCTCGTCGGAAAGAACGGAATAAGCCTCGTTGAGCTCTTTGAACTTGGCCTCGGCCTCGGGGTCGTCCGAAACGTCCGGGTGTACGGTACGGGCCTTCTTTAGAAACGCGCGCTTAATCGTCCGCGCGTCGGCATCCTTGTCGACGCCAAGTACCTCGTAGTAATCCCTATTTTCCGACACGACCGAATCCTTCCGACTTTCATTAATGTCACAGTGCGTCCTATACCCAAGCTGGGCCGGCCGCAAACAGAGGGCTAGATGTTATTGCATTCCGTAAGGCGAAAGCATGGCACGCTGCGAGCAGCTCGCAAACCAAACCGACACGAGCGCAAACATAAATCCGTTGGCAAAACCATTGGCAAACTGCATCGCGCCGCGCTTCCACCACAGCAGGCTACGGTGAAGTACCCCATCCGAAAGCACCATGAACAGGCCCATGGCAAACGGAATAAAACACATCACGGCAAAGGCCGAGAACACACCCGAGATGGCCGACAGCACCAAAAATGGCGCCACGATGCCCATCAGGTAAAAACCGGTACGAGCCTTGCCTTCCAGACGCTCTGCCTCAACATGGGCGCGACCGACCAAATCGCCACCCGAGGCACCGTTGGTGCCGGCGTGACCCATACCGCCAATACGGACCTCGTCGCCATCGTGCGTACCGGCAGGAAACTCAATCGTCTGCTCGGAGGTCACACGGACACGGCCGCTGCCGCCGCAATCGAGGCAGGGGTCGGCGACGACCTTACCGGAACCGCCGCACTCGGGGCAGACCGACTGAAACGTGCCGGCACCGAACAGGAAGGACAGGTCGACATCGATGTGGCCGCGACCACCGCAGCTCGGACAGGTATGTGCATGCTCGGACGAAACAGAACCCGAGCCGCCACAGTGGCCACAGGTATCGAAGCGCGTATAGCGGACAGTCTTGCGGGCACCGCCCTTGGCCTCCTTGGCGTCGAGCTTGATATCGACGACCACGTTGGCGCCGTTCTCGGGATTATAGGCAGCCTGCCCGCGACGCGGCTGGCCCCAGGCGCCACCAAAGGGAAAGCCGCCCTCAAAGGGATT
>CATYJC010000064.1 GCA_958407555.1 uncultured Collinsella sp.
TCCGATTCGTAAGTTTGCATAAAAGCGAGCCTTTCGTTTCGAAATTGTTTCAGACGTTATAACCATCAACTCGTAGTCAGGCGTATTTTCGCAGGATTGGCGCGCGTTTGCATCTTCATTCACAAAGTAATGAAAAAACTTTTCAGAAATATGAATTTGTCGCTTGTACAGCAGGCACTTTAGCGTAATATAGCGACCATCGAAAACGGAGACGGAAAAACAACCGTTTACCGAGGAAAAGGTACCGTTTACGATATAAGAATTGCGCCCGGCGATAGGTGAAAGGAGAGGCAGATGCAGTTCGTAAAGATCATCACTACTGCAGACAATGCCATCCGACGCCAGCGCGCAATTTCCCGACGACGATAACAATCGTCTCTGTCCGCATGGGGCGAATTGCCTCAACAGAGTCATTTTGAGGTCGTTGGGTTTTAGCACGACATTGCTGCATGTTTCTAGGGCATGTATGTGCTGATTTTTGCTATTTAACCTGATATTGCACCGTATATGACCTTGAAATGACTTGCAACTGACCGATGTTCTAACTAGCTACCAAGGGCGAAAGGAAACAGCCATGAGCAAGGAAAAAGTCGTTCTCGCATATTCCGGTGGTCTTGATACATCCGTATGTGTCAAGTGGCTCCAGGACGAGAAGAATCTCGATGTCGTTTGCGTCTGCGGCAACGTGGGCCAGGAGGAGACCGGCCTGGATGCCAAGAAGCAGAAGGCGCTCGACCTGGGCGTTCTCGATTGCCAGGTGCTCGACCTGCGCGACGAGTTCTCCGATGAGTTCCTGACTAAGGCCATCGCCGCAAATTCCATGTACGAGAACAAGTACCCGCTGCTCTCCGCCCTGTCTCGCCCGCTGCTCGCCAAGAAGCTTGTCGAGGTCGCTCACGAGTTTGGCGCGACCTACGTCGCCCACGGCTGCACCGGCAAGGGTAACGACCAGGTTCGTTTTGAGGCTGCGGTCAAGGCCCTCGACCCCGAGCTCAAGGTTATCGCCCCCGTTCGCGAGTGGGATCTGAAGTGCCGTCCCGACGAGGTCGCCTATGCCCACGCCCACAACGTGCCGGTTCCCGAGGGTGCCAACGACAACCCCTATTCCATCGACGACAACCTGTGGGGTCGTGCCATTGAGTGTGGCCACCTGGAGGACCCCTGGAATGAGCCGCTCGACGACGCCTGGGTTATGACCAAGAATCCCGAGGACACGCCCGACACCCCGACGTATACCGAGATTGAGTTTGAGGTCGGCAAGCCCGTCGCCGTCGACGGCAAGAAGATGAAGCTCTCCGAGATCGTCATCGCCCTCAATAAGATTGCGGGCGACAACGGCTTTGGCCGTCTCGACCTGGTCGAGGATCGTCTGGTGGGCCTCAAGAGCCGCGAGTGCTATGAGGTTCCCGGCGCCCTGACGCTCATTACCGCCCATAAGGCACTCGAGGACATTTGCGTTGAGGGCGACCTGCTCAAGACTAAGATTAAGCTCGAGCAGGATTGGGCCACCGCCGTGTACAACGGCCAGTGGTACAGCCCACTCAAAAACGCGCTCGACGCCTTTATGGCCGACACCCAGAAGTTCGTGACCGGCACCGTCCGTCTGAAGTTCTTTAAGGGCAACTGCCATGTCGTCGGCCGCAAGAGCCCCTTCAGCCTCTATGACTACGGTCTGGCCACCTACGACCGCGACACCACGTTTGACGAGAAGGCCAGCGCCGGCTTTATCGAGATCGATACGCTGTCGCTCAAGACGTGGGCTAAGGTCCAGGGTCCCAGCTCCGCTGCCGTTCAGGCTTAAGCCTTCCTTCCCTTGGTATCCGCGCGGCCCATCCGCGTGATACATAACGGGCGCACGGGGTCCCTACCTTTCGTTATGCTTGCTGACACTTCTTAACATCGGTGGCCCCTACGTTCCGCCCGCATATATGATGCCGCGTCTGCGGCTGAGTCCGAGCCCCGCCGGGGTTGTCCGGCGGGGCTCCTTCTATCAATTTGGCGGCTCTGCGCCTATATATATGAGGAGTATCCATTATGTTCCATGCTATCGCGCATGCTTTACTTGCCCTCGCGCCCGAGTTCGATGTTGCAAAGGTCGAGGACGTTCCTATGAGCCTGAAGGCCTGGATCGATGGTTCGCAGGGCAACATCCGGAGGGAGACGTTGGGCGCCAAGTGCATGGCGCGTCACTTCTTTACAAATTAGCTACATGGCCCCGCGCACGGTGGGGAATGTGTAAAACTAGCGGTTGATAAATCGCTTTAGCGACAGGGCGCATTGCTTTGGGCGCTTGTTTTGGTATTTGATGAAAGGGGACGGTTCCATGGCTCTTTGGGGCGGTCGTTTTGAGGCGGGCGTGGCCGAGGTCACGCAGGAGTTTGGCGCGTCGCTGCCGGTCGACAAACATCTCTATAAGCAGGATATCGCCGGATCTAAGGCACATGCCAAGATGCTGGCGGCCCAGGGCATTATCAGCGCCGAGGACGAGCAGGCGATTGCCGAGGGTCTGACCGCAATCGAACAGGATATCGATGCCGGCAACTTCACCTTCGATATCAACGACGAGGACATTCATATGTCCATCGAGAGCGAGCTGACGCTTCGCATCGGCGAGGCTGGTAAGCGCCTGCATACCGGGCGTTCGCGCAACGACCAGGTGGCGACCGATACGCGCCTGGGCGTCAAGGCGCTGGCTAAGGAGCTCATGGAGGCCAATCTTGAACTGCGCCATGTGCTGGTGGATGCGGCCAAAAAGTATGACAAGGTGATTCTGCCGGGCTACACGCACATGCAGCATGCTCAGCCCGTGCTGCTGTCGCATCATCTGCTGGCGTATTCCTGGATGTTCGCGCGCGACTTTACACGCCTGCGGGCCGCCTTTGACGCCGCCGACAACTGCCCACTGGGCGCTGCCGCGCTTGCCGGTACGAGCTATCCGCTCGATCGTCAGATGACGGCTGCCGAACTTGGCTTTGCGGGCGTGATTCCCAACTCGCTCGATGCGGTTTCCGACCGTGATTTCCTGCTCGATCTGCATTACGCCGGTTCCGTCATGGCCATGCACCTGTCGCGCCTTTCCGAGGAGATCGTGCTGTGGTCGAGCTCCGAATTTGGCTTTATCACGCTTTCCGACTCGTACTCCACTGGCTCGTCCATCATGCCGCAGAAGAAGAATCCCGACTTTGCCGAGCTTATCCGCGGCAAGAGCGGCCGAGTCTATGGCAACCTGGTGCAGCTGCTCGTGACCATGAAGGGCTTGCCGCTCGCTTATAACAAGGACTTGCAGGAGGACAAGGAGGGCGCCCTCGATACTGCCTATACGCTCATGCAGTGCCTGTCGGTTATGGCCGGAATGATTTCGACCTGGACTGTCAACGAGGACGCCATGGCGCGCGAGTGCGGTGTGGGGCACCTTGCCGCCACCGATGTTGCCGATTACCTGGCCAAGCGCGGTCTGCCGTTCCGCGAGGCACATGCCGTGGTGGGTCATCTGGTCCTGATGTGTGAGAAGCGCGGCTGCAATCTTGAGGACCTGCCGTTTGAGGTGTTCCAGGAGGCGAGCCCGCTCTTTGAGCACGACATTACCGAGGCGCTCGACATCCCGTCGATTGTCGCCGCGCGTACGACCGAGGGCGGCACCGCTCCTGCCGCCGTTGCCGTGCAGCTGCAGCGTGCCGAGGCGCAGCTCGTGGCCGACGAGGGCGTGTTTGGATCGCTGACTAAGGTCGTCGAGATGGGCCACGGGGCAAAGTAAGGGTTTGGCTGAAGCGGCTTTGGCCATTTATTGATAAATCGTTTTTGCTTTTACGGGCGTCTGCTGTTGCGGGCGCCCGTATTTTGTTTCTATGGGGGAGGGGCTTGTCGAGAACTTCTGTAGGACCTTTGGGCAGGTTGTGAAGGGGGTACGTTCACGGGCGGCAACCGACCGTCCGCTCGGTTCGATGCGGTTGATGTGCGGTCGGATGGTACTCTAATCGGGCTTCGAAACAGAAGTGACACATATGGAGCGCTTTAATAAATTGTAGCGTTTCAATATACAGCTTTTTGTTTAACTGCAGCTAAAACTCTGTTACGATGCAGTCCAGGCGGGTGCCGGAATGGGACTTGGGCACGCGCGAACCTACTTGAAAGGCTACCTTATGGCTATCGAGAAGACCTTCATCATGATTAAGCCCGACGCCGTGCGTGACCGTAAGATCGGCGAGATCGTCGCTCGCATTGAGCGTAGCGGCCTTGTCATCGAGCGCATGGAGATGACCACGCTCGAGCGCGCTACCGTCGAGGAGCACTACGCCCATCTGGCCGACAAGCCCTTCTTTGGCGGTCTCTGTGACTTTATGACGAGCGGTCCGGTCGTCAAGATGGTCGTTTCCGGTCTCTCCGCTGTCTCCAAGATGCGCACCCTTATGGGTGCTACCAACCCGCTTGATGCTGCTCCCGGCACCATTCGCGGCGACTTCGCTGTCGATGTCAACGCCAACGTGATTCACGGCTCCGACTGCCTGGAGAACGCCGAGATCGAGGTCAAGCGCTTCTTTGGCTAAACCAGCTTTGACTCCTTAAAGCTGTTAGCGTGTGGCTTTGGCGCCGCTGAATTCCATCCGCGGCGCCCTTTTTATTCCAGTAGATTTTTGGTAACCGCTTAGAAATCTACTAAAGAGCCCCCGTCCGGATGTTTCTTCCGGGCGGGGGCTGGCGTTAGCGTATGGCTTTGTAGGTCTTTAGGCCTCGTCGACGACCTTGAGGCCGCGCGTGTGGTCGATCTCGTTGAGGAGGTTAACGCGACGCTCGTGGCGGCCGCCCTCAAACTCGGCGTCGAGCCACTCGTCGACGATCATCTTGGCGAGCTCGGAGCCCACGACGCGGGCGCCAAAGGCGAGCACGTTGGTATTGTTGTGCATGCGCGAGAGCTTAGCGCTGAAGGGTTCGGAGCACACGACGGCGCGTACGCCCTCGACCTTGTTGGCAGCCAGGCTAATTCCGACACCGGTGCCACAGATGAGGATGCCCAGGTCGACGTCGCCGTTGGCAACGGCCTTACCCACCTTGTATCCGGCGATGGGGTAGTCAAAGCTCTCGGAGGTGTCGGTGCCAAAGTTCACGACCTCGCAGCCGCGCTCCTTCAGGTGCTCGGAGATGATGTTCTTGAGCTCGACGGCGGCATGGTCGTTGCCGATACCAATCTTCATGAGTGGTTCCTCTCTGGTCCGTGCGGCGGAATTGCTAAAGGTTTTACCGCGTTCGACTGCATGATAGCGCGACTTTTGCGTAAACGCTCGGGCGTTTTTTGGTCAAACGCTTTAGCATGCGACAAGACCGGCTTCGCATGAATGAATGCCGTCAGATTGCGCTTGAACGCCGTCCGTCGGAACCATGGTTGCGGTTTTTGATGCATTGTTATCAAATAAAAGAGCTAACTATTCTTGAGAGTCCAGCCCGTTATACAAGTAGGAGATACCTATGTCTGCCGATTCCCTTCGTGATACCGCGTTTTGCGATGTTTTGAACCGCGAGCTTGTCTGTGCGCTCGGCTGCACTGAGCCTATTGCCGTTGCCTATGCAGCGGCGCTGGCGAGCCAGACGCTCGGTTGCGAACCCGATCATATGGATGTCGCCTGCTCGGGCAACATCATCAAGAACGTTAAGAGCGTGACCGTGCCCAACTCGGGCGGTATGCACGGTATTGAAGCGGCGGCCGTGCTGGGTGCCGTGGGCGGCGACGCCAAGAGCGCGCTCGAGGTGCTCGAGAGCGTTAACGACGAGGACCGTGCTCGCGTGGCCGAGCTCCTCGCCGATGCCGGTTACTGCGATGTGTCGCTTGTCGAGGGTGTGCCCAACCTCTACATCAAGGTGACTGCCGCAGCCGGGGGCCATACCGCAGTCGTCGAGATTACCGACCGCCACACCAATGTCACGTGCCATACGCTCGACGGTATTCCGGTATGCGGCAAGTCGGCGGGGGAGTGTGCCGCCTGCGCCGAGCGCGTTGTGGCCGAGCGTGCGGCAGATAGCGCTGACACGCCCATGTCGATTGAGTCCATCATCGACTTTATCGAGGACGGCGACATCGATGGTGCCCGCGCTGCCGTTGAGCGTCAGATTGAGCTGAACGGCGCGATCAGCGCCGAGGGCCTGGCGCACGCTTGGGGTGCCGAGGTTGGCCGCACGCTGCTGGGTGCTCGTGCCGATGACGTCGCCTGCCGTGCCCGCGCCCGTGCGGCCGCCGGGTCCGACGCCCGCATGAACGGCTGTGCGCTGCCGGTCGCCATTGTGTGCGGCTCGGGCAACCAGGGCATTACCTGCGCACTGCCCGTTATGGAGTATGCCGAGTACCTGCGCTGCGACCACGATCGCCTGGTGCGCGCCGTGATGCTGTCCGATCTTATCGCCGTGCATATCAAGAGCTATATTGGTGCGCTCTCGGCGTTTTGCGGTGCTATTTGCGCCGCGTGCGGCGCCGGCGCCGCGATTACCTGGCTGTGTGGTGGCACGCGCGAGCAGATCGGCGCGACAGTCTCGAACACGCTCGGCAACGTTGGCGGCATCGTGTGCGATGGCGCCAAGGCAAGCTGCGCCGCCAAGATTTCCGCTGCCGTCGATGCGGCGATTCTGGGCCATGATATGGCCATGCAAGGCCGCGGCTTCCGCGCCGGTGAGGGCCTGATCCAGGATACCGTCGAGCAGACAATCGCCAGCATGGGCTACGTGGGCCGTGTGGGCATGAAGGACACCGACGTCGAGATCCTCAACATCATGATCGGCAAGACTCGAGTCTGTTAGTTCATTGGTTCCGCCGTTCTACCGAACGGCGGACCGGTCGACGCTGCAAGCCCGCCAGAGCGGCAATCTGCCTTTCAACTTCGGCGGCATGATCAGAAGATCAATGCCGCCTTGTTTCAAGGCACCTTGCTCGCTCTGGCGGGCTTTCGCTGTCGTTGCCATAACATCGGCGTTGTCTTTGTAATGTGACAAAGGGACGGTCTATTTGTCACATTTTTCTCAACCTGCGGCGCTATTTTGTTTGGTGGGAGGGGTCCTATGACAGTTCGTCGGCTACTTGGTGTTCGTAGAAGGCTTCGATTACGGCGTTAAAGTCGCGGGCGAAGTCTTCCATGGTTCCGTGCCAGGTGGCTCGGCTGGGTTTTCCCTGGCCAACATAGGCGGTTTGGATACCGCAGTCGGGGCTGGGGAAGTCGCGCTTGGGATCGTTGCCCACCATAAGGACCTCGTGCGGCTCGAGTCCCATCACCTGCAGCTGCTCGAGATAGTAGGTGGCATCGGGCTTGCAGCGGGTGGTGTTTCCCATGTGCGTGACGAGCTCAAAGGGGGCGTCGGCCAGGTCACCCCAACCCATGCGGCACTCGATGGCCCCCTGCGGAAAGCTGGGGTTGGTAAAGAGCGCGCAGCGCAGCCCTGCGTCCTGTACGGCCTGAAGCGCGGCGTGCGCGCCCGGCATGGCGTGGGCGTTGATGACATCGTCATTCTTGTGCGGAAGCACTTCGCGGTCGTAGTAGGTAAACGCCTCGTAGATGAGGGGATCGGAGAGGCAGATGCCGCATCGGCGCTCGACCTCGGTGCGGTAAAACTCAAGATTGGTGCGGTTGTCCGTGCCGCTTCGGCGGTTGGCGTTGAGGTCGACCAGGATGGTGCCGAGGCGTGCCATCGTGCCACCGCGGCTGCGGCGCCCGATATCCGCGAGCATCGACGAGACATCCTTAAAATAGCGAAGGATGAACGCGTTGAGGTTGATGCTAAGAAGCGTCTCGTCCATATCGAAAACGACTGCTTTGAGCACGCGGGCACCTTTCTCGATAAATCGTTCCAGAATCGTTGGCTCCGGATACTTTACCCCAAAGCCGTATGCCTAACTGCCTATCGTCAACTTATGGAGACGGTCGTCCACAAGATTGCGAAAAAGTCTCCATACGAGTAAAAAATCGCAGTTCACGCTTGAAATCGAAATGATTTCCCCGTAACCTATACGAACGTGATTGCATAAGCGTCACATTAGTATCTGTCGGCTCCCGAGTGTTCCTAAACGTTGTGTGCTTGTCGCACCCTTCTGTAGGTCCTAGCAATCGGGGCCCCGTAGTTCGAAAGGGGTCCACCTTTGAGTGAGATTCAGAACTCGTCCATTTTCTCTCTTGACGATGTCAACGAGGAGGAGATGAACAACCTCATCGACGGTACGATTACCGACTTTGATGAGGGCGATCTCGTTAACGGCACTGTCGTTAAGATCGAGCATGACGAGGTGCTCGTTGACATCGGATTCAAGTCCGAGGGCGTTATCCCGGTCCGCGAGCTGTCCATCCGCAAGGACGCTAACCCTGCAGACATCGTTGCACTCGGTGATCCCATCGAGGCTCTGGTTCTCCAGAAGGAGGACAAGGACGGTCGTCTGGTCCTGTCCAAGAAGCGTGCCGAGTACGAGCGTGCTTGGAACCGCATCGAGGAGAAGTTCAACTCCGGCGAGAACGTCGAGGGCGAGGTTATCGAGGTTGTCAAGGGCGGCCTGATCCTCGACATCGGCCTGCGTGGCTTCCTGCCCGCTTCCCTCGTCGACCTCCGTCGCGTCAAGGACCTCACCTCCTACATGGGCACCCGCATCGAGGCCCGCGTCATCGAGATGGATCGCAACCGCAACAACGTCGTCCTCTCCCGTCGCGTCGTGCTCGAGGAGTCCCGTAAGGCTGAGCGCTCCGAGATCCTGTCCAAGCTCAAGTCTGGCATGCGTCTCCAGGGCACCGTTTCCTCCATCGTCGACTTCGGCGCCTTCGTCGACCTCGGCGGTATCGACGGCCTCATCCACATCTCCGAGCTCTCTTGGAACCACGTCAACCATCCTTCCGAGGTTGTCAAGGTCGGCCAGGAGGTCGAGGTCGAGGTTCTCGACGTCGATCTCAACCGCGAGCGCATCTCCCTGGGTCTCAAGCAGACCACCGAGGATCCGTGGCGCGCACTGGTCAAGAAGTACCCCGTCGGCGCCATCGTCGAGGGCACTGTGACCAAGCTTGTCCCGTTCGGCGCTTTCGTCGACCTGGGCGAGGGCATCGAGGGCCTGGTGCACATCTCCGAGATGGCCAACAAGCACGTCGATCAGCCTTCTCAGGTCACCCATGTGGGCGACAAGGTTCAGGTCAAGGTCATGGAGATCGACCTCGACCGTCGTCGTATCTCCCTGTCCATGAAGTCTGCTGCTGAGACTCTGGGCGTCGAGATCGAGGTTACCCCGCTGCCCTCCGAGAAGAAGGACGAGGAGACCGACGCCGAGTAAATCGGTTTGACGATCACTTGTTTAAGGGATCCGTCCGTAATGGACGGATCCCTTTTTGCATTTGGCGCCGAGATGCGCAATGCTGCCGGGCTGTCCACAGGCTATTGGGTTGTCGGTGCATGAAAAAATGCCGACATCCCGCCTCGGGGAGGAGGCGGGAACGCACCGAGTAGACGGAGGGGTGCGGAGCGCGGTCGCGTCTCGACTGACGACGTTGCCCATCGACGACCCTATTGTACTGCATAGCGTGGTTCTTGGTTTATCGTGTCGAACGCTTGTGTTGTGCCATTGCCTGCGGCAACGGTGTGCTACACTCTTTCACTGCTGAGTGGGCCAGACGGTCGCGCGATGTGCTGCTTGCAGCACGCGTGAGGAAAGTCCGGGCTCCAGAGGGCGGGATGCCGGCTAACGGCCGGGCGGAGTGATCCGACGGAAAGCGCCGCAGAAAAGAAGACTCCCACCTGCGCCGCAAGGCGTAAAGGGAAAAGCTGAAACGGTGGTGTAAGAGACCACCAGCGTCGTGGCAACACGGCGGCTTGGCAAGCCCCATCCGGAGCAAGCGCGAATAGGAACGCTATGGGCCGGCCCGGTCCGCGTTCGGGTAGCGTGCGTGGAGCTGCACGGTAACGTGCAGACAAGATAAATGACCGTTCACGACAGAACCCGGCTTAT
>CATYJC010000065.1 GCA_958407555.1 uncultured Collinsella sp.
ACTTGCAATTGCTGTTTCAGGGCGGGGTGAAATTCCCCACTGGCGGTAAATCGGGCGGTGCCAGAGGGGCGCCGTGGCGCAGGCGAGGATCTGCGTCGAGCCGATGAGTCCGCGACCCGTGCGTGCGTTGGTTCGCATGCCGGCCGAACTGGTGAGATCCCAGTACCAACGGTTAGAGTCCGGATGAAAGAGGCAGGTGATCTTATGTCTGAACAGTCGCAGCATATCCATTTTGAGAACACGAATAGGTGGAGCACCAAACAGCTCGTTACCATGGCGTTGATGTGTGCCTTGGGCGCCCTGTTTATGTACGTGCAGCTGCCCATCCTTCCTTCGGCGCCGTTTTTGACCTATGATCCGTCGCTGGTGCCGGCGATGGTGTGCGGGTTTGCGTATAGTCCTGGTGCCGGTACCGCTGTTGCCGCCATGGCGATCGTTATCCATGCGCTCACTACGGGTGACTGGGTCGGTGCGCTTATGAACCTGGTTGCCACGCTGGGCTACATTCTGCCCGCGGCTATCGTCTACCAGAAGATGCATACCTATAAGGGTGCCGTGATTGGCTTGGTGCTCGGCGTTATTGCTGCTACGGCGTTGTCTATGGTCGCAAACCTTACCATTGGCGTATGGTTCTGGTATGGCTCGGTCGATGTGATCGCCCCACTCATGATTCCTGCCGTGCTGCCGTTCAACCTTATCAAGACCGTGCTCAACTCGGTGTTGACGCTCGCGGTGTACAAGGCGGTCTCTAATCTCATCACGCCCAAGAAGGACCAGGTCAAAGGCCGCGCATGATTGAGTGTCGGGGCGTTTCCTTTAGCTATGACGGTGCCGCGCCGGCACTCGACGGCGTCGATCTGAACATCGAGGATGGCGAGTTTTTCTGCATCCTTGGTGGCAATGGGTCGGGCAAGTCGACGTTTGCCAAGCATCTGAATGCGCTGTTGCAGCCCGATGCGGGCACGGTATGTATCAACGGCATGGATGCGTCCGACCCCGAGCTGGTCTACGACATCCGTTCGACCGCGGGCATGGTATTCCAGAATCCCGATGATCAGCTGGTGGCAACGCTTGTCGAAGATGACGTTGCGTTTGGTCCCGAAAACCTTGGCGTGCCATCGGCGCAAATTGCGCGGCGCGTACGCGAGACGCTGAAGGGCGTGGGCCTGGTGGGCTTTGAGCGTCATGAGACCCACGCGCTTTCGGGCGGCCAAAAGCAGCGCGTGGCGCTTGCCGGCGTGCTCGCCATGGAGCCGCGCGTGCTCATTCTGGATGAGGCTTCCTCGATGCTCGATCCACGTGGACGCAAGGGCCTCATGAAGGCTTGCCGCGCGTTGCACGATCGCGGCATGACCATCGTGATGATTACGCACTTTATGGAAGAGGCTGCCGAGGCCGATCGTGTCGCGGTGTTTCGGGCGGGGCGCGTTGCCATGCTCGGTACGCCCGAGGAAATCTTGACGCGGGCGGACGAACTTGCGCAGCTCAATCTGGATATGCCGGCGTCGTGCTGCCTGGGTAGGACACTTCGCGCGAAGGGCGTATCCGTTTGCGCGCAGGTGCGCGAGGCGGATATGGTCGCCGAGATTGCACGGGCTTATGCCGGGCGGAGTGGGGCGGACATCGCAGGGCGGCCTTCCGCATCCGATTCCCATGTGCTTGACAATGGATCCTCTGCGGCCGACGGGATAGCCGCGTCGGAGCCCGTTATCGAGATTTCGCACCTCTCGCATAGTTACTCGCTGAGCGCCCGCGAGCGCCGTCGCTGGCGCAAGCGCTCGACCACTGCGGACGCATCGAGCAAACAGGCCCTTTGGGGCAACGATCCAAACAGCCCCTGGGCGCTACGTGATGTTACGCTGACGGTGCGTCGTGGCGAGTTTCTGGGGCTGGCGGGTCATACCGGCTCGGGTAAATCGACGCTGGTACAGCATCTCAACGGGTTGATTCGTCCGCAGGAGGGAAGCGTTTGCGCGCTGGGGCTCGACCTATCAAACAAGAAAGACGCCGCCGCGGTTAAGGCCAAGGTCGGCGTGGTGTTTCAGTATCCCGAGCGTCAGCTATTTGCAGAGACCGTGGCGCAGGACGTGGCGTTTGGCCCGCGCAACCTTGGCCTGCCGCAAGACGAGGTTGCGCGCCGTGTCGCGTCATCGCTTGCGCGCGTGGGCCTCGACCTTGCCGCGATAGGCGACAAGAGCCCCTTTGAGCTTTCGGGCGGCCAGCAGCGCCGCGTGGCGTTTGCCGGCGTGCTCGCCATGGAACCCGAGGTCCTGGTGCTCGACGAGCCCATGGCGGGGCTCGATCCGGCTGCGCGCAGAGATTTCCTGGGGCTCATCGATCGGCTTCATCGCGAGGGCCTGACTGTTGTCATGGTTTCGCACAGCATGGATGACCTGGCAAATTGCTGTGACCGTATCGTTGTGATGAACGAGGGCGCCGTGTTTGCCGAGGGAACGCCCGCGCAGGTTTTTGCGCATGCGGACGAGCTCAAGTCAATCGGCCTGGGCGTTCCTGCCGCCCAGCGTATGGCGCTGGCGCTCGCGCAGGCCGGTGTGCCGCTCCGCTGCGACAGGCTTTATACGGTTGAGGCGCTGGCCGACGAGCTGGCCGGCTTGCTGCTGGGCTGCGCGGACGTGCCTTTGAGGGTTCCGTGTCGGGCTGGTTCCAAGGCGGCCACGCGAGAGGAGGGCTGCTAATGGAGGCGTTCTCATTTGGCAGCTACTATCCCGGGGATAGCGCGGTGCATCGCCTGGATCCGCGCACTAAGTTGCTCCTAGGTTTCGCATTTCTGATCACCGTGCTCACAGTCGGTAACTTTTGCGGGCTGGTTCCGGTCGCAATGTTTGTCGTGCTGGTCTATGTCATGACCCGGGTGCCGTTGCGCCGGGTCCTATCATCGATGGCACCACTGCTGGCGATTGTCGTGGTAGTCGCGGTGCTCAACCTGTTTTCCGATCAGAGTGGCCGCATCCTGTGGCAGCTTGGCTTTTTGCAGGTGAGCGAGGGCTCGCTGCATTCCGCCGGGTTTATTGCATGCCGCCTGACGTTGATGATGGCCGGCATGAGCGCCATTACACTCACCACGCCGACGCTCGACCTCACCGCGGGTTTTGAGCGTTTGCTCGCACCATTTGCGCGCGTGGGGCTTCCGGCACACGAGCTAGGTATGATTATGGGTATCGCGCTGCGGTTTATGCCGCAATTTGCCACCGAGATGAAACAGACGGCCGATGCACAGGCAAGCCGCGGCGCGCGCGTGACGGGCGGTCCGCTCGGCGGTGTGCGCATGCTCGGCAGCGTTTCGATTCCGCTGTTCACCGGCGTGTTCCGTCATGCCGAGACGCTTTCGGCCGCCATGGATGCGCGCTGTTATCATGGCGAGCTGGGACGCACGCGTCTGCATGCGCTTACGTTTGGTCGTGAGGACGCGCTGGCAGCGCTGACGATGGCGCTGCTGGTGACATGCGTTGTCGTTATCAATCTTCAACTCGTCTAAGCTCGATTTGAGCGCAAGAAAGGGGTTTCTATGACCGACATCGATCGCACGGCTCAGCTTGAGCGCGTCTGCTCGTATCTCAGGCGCATTCCGGCGTGGTATCTTGCCACGACCGATGCGAGCGACGGGCATCAGCCTCGCGTGAGGCCGTTTTCGTTTGCCATGGTCGATGATGGCAAGCTGTGGTTTTGCACGTCGCGCGACAAGGACGTGTGGGCGGAGTTGAGCGCGAATCCCAAGTTTGAGGTATCGGGCTGGAAGCCCGGGGAGTGCTGGATCGTGCTAACCGGTGAGGCCGCGCTCGAGGATGATGCTGTCGTGAGCGACAAGGTGCGCCAGGCGGGCTTTAAGCACATGGTGGGCATTGGCGAGCAACACGATAGCGCCAACGACGGCCGCCTCGCGTTCTTCTCGGTCCGCAACATCGCCGCGCGGTTCTGCGATATCGACGGCAGCGAAGAGCGCCTCGAGCTCTAATTACCCAAATTGACTACCCATTCCAAAAAGACTGGTCAGGCGACAGGAGGAAACGTGGACGGATTGAATACGGTGCTGGAGTATCTGACGTCGGTGCCGGCGTGGTATCTGGCGACGAGCGTGGACGGGCAGCCGCATGTGCGTCCGTTCTCGTTTGCACAGATTCAGGACGGCAAGTTGTGGTTTGTAACGGCGCGCACCAAAGATGTGTGGCAGGAGCTGCTGCAAAACCAGCGCTTTGAGGTCACGAGTTGGTGGCCGGGCCATGGTTGGTTGATCCTGCGCGGGCGTGCGGGGCTGGAAGACCGGGCTTCGGGCGAAATGCGCGAGGCCGGATGGAAGCATCTTGAGCGCTTGAGCGAGCACTATGAGGGGCCTAACGACCCCGCGCTCGTCTTCTTTAGCGTCGAGGATCCTGAGGCATTTATCTGCAATCATGACGAATGGGTGCCGGTTGAGCTCTAGCCAGCTGGCTCATCCTAACAACTTAGTTTTCGCATGGGCGGACCCCGTGTTGCCCGGCACCGTAAGGAGTGCCGGTCAATACGGGGCCCGCTCTATTTGTCAATTCCTTCAAGCGAATGTGTCGGGAATGTTTCAATGCATGAACATGCAAGCTATTTACGTATTCATGCATCTTTTGGTGCTAAAGTTTCAACCCACCTCATAACGACCGCTGCGAAATGCGCATCGGTGCATAAATCGCAGACAAGGAGTCTGATATGTCTTTGAAGGTTGGAATCGTCGGCGCGGCTGGATATGCCGGAGCCGAGCTCATTCGCCTCGTACTCGGCCATCCCGAGTTTGAACTTGTTGCCATTACGTCCAACGCCGATGCCGGCCAGCCGCTGTCCGCAGTGTATCCGAGCTTTGCTGGCGTGAGCGATCTGGTTTTCACCACGCATGACGCCCCCGAGCTCAAAAGCTGCGATGCGGTTTTTCTTGCCGTGCCGCACACGGCTGCCATGGCGCAGGTGCCCGCGCTCCTTGCTGCGGGCGTTTCCTGCTTTGATCTTTCGGCCGATTACCGTCTGAGCGACCCGTCCGTCTTTGAGGAATGGTATGCCGCCGAGCACACGAGCCCCGAGCTGCTCAAGACCCGCGCTTTTGGCCTGCCCGAGCTGTTCTGCCAGGACTTAGAGACCGCTGCTTCCAGCCATGCCGCCGGAAAGCCCGTTTTGGTCGCTTGCGCCGGCTGCTATCCCACCGCAACGAGCCTCGCTGCCGCTCCTGCCGTGCGTGCGGGCTGGGTGGCCGAGAACGGCCCCGTGATTGTCGATGCCATCAGTGGCGTGACGGGTGCCGGTAAGTCCTGCAACGCCCGCACCCACTTTTGCAGCGCGGACGAGAACCTGGAAGCCTATGGCGTGGATAAACATCGCCACACGCCCGAAATCGAGCAAATTCTGGGCCTGACCGATCGCGTCGTCTTTACTCCGCACTTGGCACCGCTCAAGCGCGGCCTGCTTTCCACGGTGACGATGCCGCTCGCGCCGCAGGCTCTCGACACGTTGGCCCTTGAGAACGTCGTCGACCATTACAAGAAGTTCTACGCCGGTCGCACCTTTGTGTGCGTGCTCGATGCCGGTCAGCAGCCCAAGACGGCTTCGGTCGTCGGTACCAACGCTGCCCAGATCGGCCTTGCGCTCAACAAGCGTGCGGGCGTGCTGGTGGCGACGGGTGCTATCGACAATTTGTGCAAGGGTGCTGCGGGCCAGGCGGTCCAGTGCGCCAACATCGTTTTTGGCTTTGACGAGCGACGAGGCTTGCCCACAGTGGCGTGCCCGGTGTAGCACATTCGATTGTTAACGATTTGGTGGTCGGGTATCGAGTTGGGCGCCGCTTTCAAGCTGGTCTAGTAGTTGCGACCGGTATGGCGTGCCAGCCGATGCCCGCTTTTTTATTTGATATAAGGAGCCGTAGGGACGATGAATACCGACCTGATTGATATCAAGATACGCGCCGTCGAGGGTGGCGTTACGGCAGCGGCTGGCTTTAAGGCCGCAGGCATCCATGCAGGATTCCGGAAGAATCCCGAGCGCTTGGACTATGCGCTCGTCGTGCCCGATAAGCCCTGTCCCGGCGCCGGCGTGTTTACGAGCAACCGCTTTTGCGCGGCGCCCGTGCAGGTGAGCCGTGCCAACCTGGGCGGTGCGGACAAGGGCTATGGCATCATCGCCGGCGTTTCAATCAACTCCGGCAACGCGAATGCCGCCACGGGCGAGACCGGCCTTGCCTGCGCGCGAGAGACATGCAACATCGCCTCGCAGGTCATCGGCTGTGAACCCCAGCAGATCCTAGTTGCATCCACAGGCGTGATTGGACAGATTCTGCCGATCGACACGTTTGAGACGGCCGTTCCGTCCGCCTACGAGGCACTCTCTGCCCATGGCGGTGCCGATGCGGCCCGTGCCATCATGACGACCGATACGCACTCCAAGGAGTATGCCGTTCGCTACCGCAGTGAGGCTGCGGGTCATGCGGGCAACGCTTATACGGTGGGCGGCATGTGCAAGGGCTCGGGCATGATCATGCCCAATATGGCCACCATGATCGCGGTCATTACTACCGATGCCCCCGTCGAGCCGTCGGCGCTCCACGCCCTGTTGCTCTCGACCGTTAAGCAGACCTTCAATAAGGTGACGGTCGATTCCGATACCTCGACCAACGACACCTGTATCATACTTGCTTCTGGCGCTGCTGCCGCTGAAGCCGAGGCTATCGTCGAGGGCACTGACGCCTTTGACGAACTGGCCTTTGCCGTGCACGAGGTGTGCGAGAGCCTGGCGCGCAACATCGCGGCCGATGGCGAGGGTGCTTCAAAGCTCGTGACGGTTAACATTACCGGCGCCGCCAACGACGAGGAAGCCGATATCGCCGCCCGTGCCGTCGCCAACTCGCCGCTCGTCAAGACCTGCATCGCCGGTCACGACTGCAACTGGGGCCGCGTCGCCATGGCGCTCGGCAAGTGCGGCGTGAAGTTTAACCAGGAAGACGTTTCCATCGACATGATGGGCATGCCTGTCTGTCGCGACGGTCTGACTGTTCCCTTTGACGAGGACGAGGCTCTGCGACGTTTTGAGGCGTCTGAGATCGTGATCTCGGCCGACCTGGGTGCAGGCGACGCGGCAACGACCGTGTGGACCTGCGACCTCACGCACGAGTACATCTCCATCAACGGCGACTACCGTTCCTAGATTCCAGGCACGCTGCGCATCTTGCCGCATTGCGGACAGCGAAGCACGGCGTGATAACGATACGAAAGACGAGGCAGATTATGAAATTCGCACGCGACTGTCGTTCGAGCGAATCCAACGAAGCAACCGCGCAGCTGCTGTTCGAAGCGCTGCCGTGGATTAAAAACCTGACCGGCAAGACGGTCGTTATCAAATATGGCGGAGCCGCCATGGTCGACGAGCAACTGCGCCGCGACGTGATGAGCGACATCGTTTTGCTCAAGATCATCGGCATGCGCCCCGTCATCGTGCATGGCGGCGGCAAAGCCATCAACGAGGCACTCAGCCACTATGACATCCCTGTCGAATTTAAGAACGGGCAGCGCGTGACTACGCCGGCGACCATGGATATCGTGCGCGAGGTGCTGGGCGGTAAGGTTAACCAGGAGTTGGTCGCCGCCATCAACCACCACGGTAATTTGGCCGTAGGCGTGTCGGGCAGTGATGCCGGCACGCTCATCGCCGAGCCGCTCGACCCCGAACTCGGTCGCGTGGGCAAAGTGACGCACGTCAACACCGACTTTATCGAGCGCTTGCTCGATAGCGAGTACATTCCCGTAATCGCTACCGTCGCGGCGGGGGAGGACGGCGGCTTCTTCAACATCAATGCCGATACCGCCGCCGGCGCCGTTGCGGCAGCGCTTCATGCGCACAAGGCGATTTTTTTGACTGACGTCGACGGTCTGTACAAGGACTTTAGTGATAAGGACTCGCTCATCTCCAACCTGACGCTCGACGAGGTCAACGAGATGCTCTACGGCGGAGAAGTCGACAAGGGCATGATTCCCAAGCTGCGCGCCGCCGTCGATGCGCTTGCTGCTGGCGTGTTCCGAGCTCACATCATCAACGGCACGACGCCGCACTCGCTGCTGCTGGAGCTGCTGACCGATACTGGCGTCGGTACCGTGATCCACTCCACCGAGACGGCCTACGAGTTCGATACGCATCCGCATCCGCTTTCGACGTTTGCGGCGCGTCTGACCGAGAACCTCGACGAGGTCGAGAAGCTCCAGACGGTCTAGCCGACCCGCGGTCGTCGCGTCCCTGCACCCATAGCCCTGCGCCGTACGGCGCCCAACGAAAGGCATCTCATGTCACTTGCAACTCAGCAATCGCTCGAATCCCATTACGTTATGCATACCTTTGGTCGCTCGCCGGTAGAGTTTGTCGAAGGTCACGGTATGAAGCTCATCGGTGACGATGGTCGTGAGTATCTCGACTTTCTCGCTGGTATTGGCGTGTGTAGCCTAGGCCACGGTAATCCTGCAGTGCTTTCGGCGCTCGAGGCTCAGACCAAAAAGCTTCTGCATGTGTCTAACTACTTCTACATCGAGCAACGTGGCCAGGTCGCGGCGCTGCTGTCCAAGCTCGCTAACGACGACGTGGACAGTGCACGCGTGATTGCCGATGCCATCGCCGCCGGTGATGAGACCACGGCAGCTGCGCTCGGTGCTCCGACGGCGGGCGAGCAGGTGTGGGAGACGTTCTTTGCCAACTCCGGCGCCGAAGCCAACGAGGGCTCGATGAAGCTCGCGCGTCTGTACGCCAAGCGTGCTGGTAACGGCGGCAACACCATCGTATGCATGCGTGGCGGCTTCCACGGCCGTACGCTCGAGACCATTGCCGCCACCATGCAGGATTGGCTACAGGACAGTTTCCGTCCGCTGCCGGGTGGCTTTGTGGCCTGTACGCCCAACGATGTCGACGAACTGCGTTCGATCTTTAAGCAGCTGGGAAGCGAGGTCTGCGCCGTCATGCTCGAGCCGATTCAGGGCGAGAGCGGCGTGCACCCCATGACCGAGGAGTTTATGGCGGCGGCGCGCGACTTGGCACACGAGGTGGGCGCCGTTCTTATCGCCGACGAGGTCCAGTGTGGCATCTTCCGCTCCGGCAAGCCGTTTGCATTCCAGACCTATGGCGTGGAGCCCGACATTATGAGCCTTGCCAAGGGCATTGCCGATGGCGTGCCCATGGGTGCCGTGGTGGCAAAGAAGGAGATCGCCGACGTGTTTAAGCCGGGTGACCACGGCTCGACCTTTGGCGGTAGCTGCTTGGCTGTCGCGGCGTGCGCCGCGACGCTCTCTGCGCTCGTGCGCGGCGATTTTGCCGAGCATGCTGCCAAGGTGGGTGCTTATATGGAGCAGGCGCTGGCTAAGCTTCCGCATGTGGTAGAGGTGCGTGGTCGCGGCCTGATGCTCGGCTGCGATCTGGACGATGCCGCGGGTGATGCACGCGACGTTGTAGCCCGTGCATTGGGGGCTGGTGCCGTGATCAACGCTACAGGCGCACATACGCTGCGCTTCCTTCCGCCGCTCGTGTGCGAAGAGGCCGACGCGGACAGCCTAATCGAGATCCTGTCGGACGTTTTGGTCTAGCGAGAGTAAAACATAGCCAGTTTGAACGGGTTCCAGATTGTCGGTGCGTCATTTGATGCATCTTTGGACGGTCTGGAACCCTTTTTGTCATCAATCTGCAAAGGCCACGGCCTTTGCGACAGACGTGCTGACGGGTTCGAATCCCATGTACCGGGCCCAAACAAAAACGGTCCCCTTTCGAGGACCG
>CATYJC010000066.1 GCA_958407555.1 uncultured Collinsella sp.
TACCGCGTCAAGGCCGAGAAAAAGAAAGCCGGCGTCCAGATACGCTAGAAAAAAGGGGCGAACGCTAGTGTGCGTGGTGGCCCTCGGCTCACCGATGTACTCCATTAAGCTAAAGTGTGCGAACACCTTCCCTAAAAAGGTGAGCTCGCTAGGCCTTTTTAGGTTTGTTGACAATGATGATGCCGCTGCAGACCAACAGCAGGGCAACAAGTACGGTAACGGGGCTCGTGCCAGCGCCCTCGCCGAGCAGCAGCGCGCTCAGCACCACACCAAAGACGGGGTTCATAAATCCAAAGACCGAGACGCGGCTGACGGGGTTGACGGCAAGCAGACGCGACCACAGCGAGTACGCGACGGCGGAGATAAGCGCCATGTAGATGATGAGCGCGATGGCGGGGACAATCGCCGTGGGGGAGAGCGCGCCGCCCATCAAAAAGCCGATGGCGGTGAGGACAAGGCCGCCGACCAAGAACTGCCACCCGGCGAGCAAGACGCCGTCATGCTCGCGCGAGAAGATGCCAATGAGACAGGTCGATAGGGCGCCTGCAACAGTGGAAGCCAAGATAAATCCCTCGCCGTCGAGCGTAAAGCCAAAGGTGCCGTCCGCGCCCGAAAGGTTGACGAGCGCGACGCCGGCAAAGCCCAACACACAGCCAAACACCTTGGCCGCATCGAGCTTTTCGGTGCGAAACGCCAGGGCGGCAAAGAGGATGGCTAGGAAGTTGGCGCTGGCCTCGATGATGGAGCTCGACATGGCACTGGCGCGCGAGAGTCCCAGGTAGAAAAAGAAGTACTGCCCGATAGTCTGGAAGAGCGACAAGACAAAGATGGGCTTGATGTCGCGAGCCTGTGGAACGAGTGGACGGCGCTGGGCTGCGCTCATCCCAACGATAACCAGGGCGCCGGCAAGCGTAAAGCGCAAACCTGCAAAGAGCAGCTGTGAGGCGCCGTCGTGCGAGGGAATGCCAAAGAGGCCGTAGCCGATCTTGATGCAGGGGAAAGCCGATCCCCAGAGCGCGCAGCAGACGAGGCAGCCCAGGACGAGTCCGGGCAGGGTGGCGAGATACGGCTTGCGGCTTTCCATGATGTCCTTCCTGTATGCGCGAAGCAAAAAAGAACCCGCCACCGGGCGTGCCGATGGCGGGTGTTGTTACCCGAAGGGATTGTACCCGATGGGAAAGGTTTAGGCGAAGTAGGCTACGCCGCTCTCAAAGATCGGCATGAACTTATCGCCGGGGACATGCTCGGGCACGTTGCGGTACAGGTTGTCGCCACGACGCTCGGCATGGCCCATCTTGCCCAGGACGCGGCCGTCGGGGCTCGTGATGCCCTCGATGGCGAGTGCGGAGCCGTTGGGGTTGACGGAAAGGTCCATGCTGGGCTTGCCGTCCTCGCCCACGTACTGCGTGGCGACCTGGCCGTTTGCAATCAGCTGGGCGAGCACTTCGTCATTGGCGACAAAGCGACCCTCGCCGTGGCTGATGGCGACGGTGTAGGGGTCGTCCAGGCTGCACTGCGACAGCCACGGGGACAGGTTGGACGAGATACGGGTGCGCACCAGACGGCTCTGATGGCGACCGATGGTGTTGAACGTCAGCGTGGGCGCATCGGGCGTGGCGTCGACGATGTCGCCGTAGGGCACCAGACCGAGCTTGATCAGGGCCTGGAAGCCGTTGCAGATGCCCAGCATCAGGCCGTCGCGGGCCTTGAGCAGGTCGCGGACTGCCTCGGTGACCTCGGGAGCGCGGAAGAACGCCGTGATGAACTTGGCGGAGCCATCGGGCTCGTCGCCGCCCGAGAAGCCGCCGGGGATCATGACGATCTGGCTTGCACGGATGCGGCGGGCAAGCTCGTGGGTGCTTTCGGCGACGGCCTCGGGCGTGAGGTTGTTGATCACGAAGGTGTCGGCCTCGGCGCCGGCGGCGCGGAAGGCACGAGCGCTATCGTACTCGCAGTTGTTGCCGGGGAACACGGGGATTACCACGCGCGGGCGGGCGATCTTGGCGCCGCTGTACACGTGGATATCCTTGGCACGGAAGTCGATGGTCTCGACCTTGGCAGTCTCGCCGGCGCTGCGGTAGGCGAAGACGCCCTCGATGCCGCTCTCCCAGGCCTCTTGGAGCTCGGAGAGCTCGATGACCTCGGAGCCGGTATCGATGACATAACCCTCGACGGTGGTGCCCAGGGGCTCGACGACAACGCCGTCGGCGACCTCGGGCAGCTCGGCATCCTCGGCGAGCTCGACGATAAAGCTGCCATAGAGCGGGGTGAAGAGGCTCTCCACGTCCACATCCTCGGCAAGCTCGATACCGATCTGGTTGCCGACGCACATCTTAAAGAGGCTCTCGGCGCCGCAGCCGTAGCCGGGCGTGGAGACGGCCAGGGCGTCGCCGGTGGCGGTGAGTGCTTCGACGGCGTCAAATGCGGCGAGCAGCTGCTGGGCATCGGGACGGTAGTCCTGGCCATAGGTGGCGGGGGCGATACGGACGACGCGATGCGTGAGGCCCTTGAACTCGGGGGAGACGGCGCGGGCCGCCTTGCCCACGGCGACAGCGAAGCTGATCAGGGTCGGCGGAACGTTGAGCTCGCCGGCCTCGTCCTCAAACGAGCCGCTCATGGAATCCTTACCGCCGATGGCGCCGGCACCCAGGTCGACCTGGGCCATAAGGGCGCCCAGGACGGCTGCCATGGGCTTGCCCCAGCGCTCGGCTTCGGTGCGCAGACGCTCAAAGTATTCCTGGAAGGAGAGATAGGCGCGCTTGTGCTCAAAGCCGGCAGCCACGAGCTTGGCGATGGACTCGACCACGGACAGGTAGGCGCCCGCAAACTGGTCGGCCTCCATCAGATAGGGGTTAAAGCCCCATGCCATAGCGCTCGCCGTGGTGGTCTCGCCGTCCACGGGGAACTTAGCGACCATGGCAGAGCTCGGAGTGAGCTGCGTCTTGCCGCCAAAGGGCATGAGCACGGTCGCGGCGCCGATGGTGGAGTCAAAGCGCTCGGAAAGACCCTTGTTGGAGGCGACGTTGAGGTCGGTGACGAGCGAGGTCATGCGCTCGGCAAGCGTGGTGCCGGCCCAGCTGGGCTGCCACACGCTGCGGGCGCAGGCGTGGGCGACCTGGTGCTTGGGCGCACCGTTGGAATTGAGGAACTCGCGGGACAGATCGACGATGGCGACGCCGTTCCAGGCCATGCGCATGCGCGGCTCGGCGGTAACCTCGGCGATGACGGTTGCCTCCAGGTTCTCCTCGGCGGCGTAGCCCATGAACTCCTCGACGTCACCGTCGGCGACGGCGCAGGCCATGCGCTCCTGGGACTCGGAAATGGCGAGCTCGGTGCCGTCCAGGCCGTCGTACTTCTTGGTCACGGTGTCCAGGTCGACATACAGGCCGTCGGCAAGCTCGCCCACGGCGACCGAGACGCCGCCGGCGCCAAAGTCGTTGCAGCGCTTGATCAGACGGCAGGCATCGCCGCGGCGGAACAGACGCTGCAGCTTGCGCTCGACCGGGGCGTTGCCCTTCTGGACTTCGGCACCCGAGGTCTCGATGGACTCGGTGTTCTGGGTCTTGGAGGAGCCGGTGGCGCCACCGATGCCGTCACGGCCGGTGCGGCCACCCAGCAGGATGATCTTGTCGGTGGGGGCGGGGCACTCGCGACGAACGTGGTTTGCCGGGGTAGCGCCCACGACGGCGCCAACCTCCATGCGCTTGGCCACGTAACCGGGGTGATAGAGCTCGTTGACCTGGCCGGTGGCAAGACCGATCTGGTTGCCGTAGCTGGAGTAGCCGGCGGCAGCAGTGGTCACGAGTTTGCGCTGCGGCAGCTTGCCCTCGAGCGTCTCGGAAACCGGGACGGTGGGGTCGCCGGCGCCGGTGACGCGCATGGCTTGGTACACATAGCTGCGGCCCGAGAGCGGGTCGCGGATGGCGCCGCCCACGCAGGTGGCGGCGCCGCCGAAGGGCTCGATCTCGGTCGGGTGGTTATGGGTCTCGTTCTTAAAGAGGAACAGCCAGTCCTGGTCCTCGCCATCGACATCGACCTTTACCTTGACGGTGCAGGCGTTGATCTCCTCGGACTCATCGACATCGGTCATGACGCCGGTCTTCTTGAGGTACTTAGCGCCGATGGTGCCCATGTCCATGAGGCAGACGGGCTTGGCGTCGCGACCGAGCTCGTGGCGCATCTCCATGTAGCGGTCGAAGGCCTGCTGCACCACGGCGTCGTCGATCGTCACGTCATCTAGGACGGTGCCGAAGGTGGTGTGGCGGCAGTGGTCGGACCAATAGGTGTCGATCACGCGGATCTCGGTGATGGTGGGGTCGCGATCCTCATCGCGGAAGTACTGCTGGCAGAAGGCAATGTCCGCCTCGTCCATGGCAAGGCCGCGATCGGCGATAAAGGCGGCAAGGCCGGCCTCGTCGAGCTCGCGGAAGCCGTCGAGCACCTCGACGGGTTGGGGCTCGGGTGTCTCCATGTACAGCGTCTCGGGCAGGTCGAGCGAGGCGATGCGCGCCTCGACGGGGTTCACCACGTAGTGCTTGATGGCCTCGATGGCGGCCTCGTCCAGGGCGCCCGAGATCATATAGACCTTGGCAGAACGCACGGCAGGGCGCTCGCCCTGGCTGATGAGCTGCACGCACTCGCTGGCGGAGTCGGCGCGCTGGTCAAACTGGCCAGGCAGGAATTCGACGGCAAAGACGGCGCCATCGCTTGCGGGGAGCTCGTCATAGGTCACATCGACCTGGGGCTCGCTAAAGACGGTCGGCACGCAGGAGCGGAAAAGCTCCTCGTCGATGCCCTCGACGTCGTAGCGGTTGATGATCCTCAGGGCCTCGATGCCCTTGATGCCGAGAATCTCGGTCAGCTCGCCCTTGAGCTGCTGAGCCTCGACGTCGAACCCGGGTTTCTTCTCCACGTAGATACGAGAGACCATTGGTTCCTGCCTTCCTGATCGGTTGGGCGTACGGTACGGTATGCGGCAGCGGTCGGTTTACGGGGCAAGCCTCGCGGTCGCCTTGAGCCACATGTTTGTAAACCTCACTATGATACGACAGCTCGCGGCGCGTAGAGGACGACGAGGGTGCTACAGTGAAGCGCAAACAAGAGAAAGGCATCACATGGCATTCGTTTCGCTCGCCATCATCGCGCTCGTGGCCTTTGCAAGCCCCTTCATCGCCTCGGCGATTCCTGGAAAACCCGTTCCCGAGACGGTCTTTTTGCTCGTGCTCGGCGCAGTGCTGGGCCCGCATATGCTCGGCCTTATCCATGTGGATGCCGAGGTCTCGCTCGTGTCAGAGCTCGGCCTGGCCTTTTTGTTCCTGCTTGCCGGCTTTGAGATCGACCCTAAGAACATTACGGGTGTGGAGGGGCGCTACGGCTTGGCGACGTGGGCCGTCACGTTTGGTATTGCCTGGCTTGCCGTGCGCTTTACCCCGTGGTTCTCGGTCAGCCATTTCGACGGTATCGCCGTGACGCTTGCCCTCACTTCTACGGCGCTCGGCACGCTCGTGCCCATCATGCGCGAGCGCTCGCTCACCGGCACGCGTGTGGGCGACTCGATTCTCGCGTATGGCACTTGGGGCGAGCTCGGTCCCGTGCTCGCCATGTCGGTGCTGCTGTCTGCTCGCACTGGCATCCAAACGCTCGTAATCCTTGGCTTGTTTGCTGTAGTCTGCGTGCTGCTGGCCGTGGTCCCAAGCCGCTCCAAGCGCGTCGGCAGCCGCTTCTTTGCGTTTGTCGAGGAGCGCGCCGATACCACGTCGCAGACCTTCGTGCGCCTGACGGTGCTCATCCTGGTCACGCTTGTGGCATTCTCGGCCGTCTTTGACCTCGACATCGTGTTGGGTTCTTTTGCCGCCGGCTTTGTCTTGCGCTACATCATCCCCGAGGGCAACCATACGCTGGAGACCAAGCTCGACGGCCTGGCCTACGGCTTTTTGATTCCGGTGTTCTTTACCGTATCGGGCGCAAAGATCGACCTGACGGCCGTGGCATCGCGCCCGGGCTTGCTCGCGGGCTTTATCGTGGCGTTGTTGATTATTCGCGCCGTGCCCATCCTCGTCTCTATGAGCATTTGCCCTGCGACGCGAGATGTGTCGGCGTATGGTCGCATTACCGTGGCCCTGTACTGCACCACGGCGCTGCCGATCATCGTTGCCGTAACGAGCGTGGCCGTCAACGCGGGCGCGCTGTCGCAAGATATTGCGTCGGTCATGGTTGCCGCCGGTGCCATCACGGTGTTCTTGATGCCACTGCTCGCGCAGCTCTTCTACCGCGTGGTCGACGCTGCACCGGTCGCTGCCGTGGCAGAGGTTGCCGAGCATCCATCCGATGCGCTCGACATTCTGCGCGCCCATCACGATTTGGCGAGCCTGCTCGCACGCGAGCATGAGCTTTTGACCTCGCATGGCCATGGGCGTTCGCTCGACGGCATACCTACCCTTGATTCCATTGCCGACCGCCTCTCGACCGAGGCGGCAAACGGGCACATCGATGCCCGTATCGTGGACGCCGCTCATTTGCTGGCCGAGAAGACCTATGGCGACGAGATCGACCCGTCCAAGCTGACTCCGCGTGAGCGCCGCCGCCTGGAGCGCGCCAAGCTCGCCGTGCGCGAATACCGCCGCCGCATGCTGGAGCTCTACGCGCGCGATGAAGCCCAGGACGACGACGGTAAGTAGTCGATAGTCTCTCAAGGGAGTCGCGTCACGCTTTGAAGGCTCGAAACGGGATGTGGTTTCCGAAACAGGGGCCGTTGGGAAACGGTGTCCCGGAATGGGCGTCCAGAGTGGGACGCGCTTTCCGCGAGAGACCCGTTGCGGAAACCACTTCCCAGAATCTGCGTTCAAAACGGGACGCAGTTTCCGCAAGGAGGTCCTGGGGGAAACCGTGCCCCGTTCTGATCCGAAATACTGGGACATAGTTTCCCTTTCATAACAGAAGAAGGCGCGTTGCCTGCAGTTGATGCAGACGGCGCGCCTTCTTTGTTGGACTATATTGAGGCTGGGAGCTGAGGCTTGTGGTCCCTTAGGAGCGGGCGGCTCCGTCGACGGGGAGCACGGCGCCCGTGACATAGGATGACATGTCGCTCGCTAGGAAAACGAAGGCGTTGGCGACGTCCTCGGGCTCGCCCATGCGGCCGAGCGGGATGGTGGCGATGATGGGCTTGATGACCTCTTCGGGCAGGTTGGCGACCATGTCGGTCTTGGTTACGCCTGGGGCGACGGCGTTGACGCGAATACCCATGGGGGCGAGCTCGCGCGAGAGCGACTGGACCATGCCGTTGACGGCAAACTTGGACGTGGGGTAGCCGACGCCAGAGGGCTGACCGTACTTGGCGACCATCGAGCTCGTGGTGGTGATGGTGCCGCCGTGGCCGGCCTCGGTCATGATCTTGGCGGCAGCCTGGTGGCCGTTAAAGACGGCGACGACGTTGAGGTCCATGACTTTGGCGAACTCCTCGGCCGTGTAGTCCAAAAGGGGCGAGCGCTGGGAGATGCCGGCGTTGTTAACGACCGTGTCCAGGCCACCCATGTCGGCGGCTGCCTCGGTAAAGGCCTCGGTTACGGCCTCGAGCGAGGTGAGGTCGCAGGTGCGGCCCCAGACCTTGGCCTCGGGATAGGCTGCGGCTAGCTTTTCAACGGCGGCGTCGGCAGTCTCCTGACGCGAGCCAAAGACCGTGACGGCGGCGCCCTCCTCGATAAAGCGACAGGCGATGGCATAGCCGATACCGCGCGTGCCTCCGGTGATGATTGCTTTCTTGCCCTCGAGCAACATGGTGCCTCCATTCTTCGGGGGTTGGACATACGCAGCACAGCGTAGCGGTAGCCGGAATCGGCCGCGTTTGCATATCGGTGAACGGTAGCCCGCGTTACCGATGAGCGGCTCGCGCAAATGTGCTCTGCCGTTGTGCTTAGGGCAGGAGACAAAAGGGCTCCCGTCCCACATCGGACGGGAGCCCTCAAAGCGCGTATTGCTAGGCGATTGATGGACTAGTTGGCCATGACGCCTTCGGTCCAGGCCTCGACGTCCTCGATGCGCAGGACGTTGGCGACTTCGGCCACGCAGTCGACGCTGGCAAGCTCGGCGGCGGCAGCCTGGACGTCCTTCTCGAGCGCGCGGTGCGTCAGGAAGATGACCGAGCAGGTATCGCTAGCGCCCGACTTGCCGTCCTCGACCTGGTTGATGAGCGAGATCGAGATGTTGTGCTTGGCAAAGATGTCGACCGTCTCGGACAGGGCGCCCACGCGGTCGGCGACCTTCAGGCGCACATAGTACTTGGTCTGGAGTTCGTCCATGGGCTTAAAGGCGAGGTTGTGACCATAGGGCTCGATCTCGGGCAGCGGAGCCACGCCGCGGCTGATCTGCTCGGAGAGCGACAGGATATCGCCCACGACGGCGCTCGCGGTGGGGAAGGAGCCTGCGCCGGCACCGTAGAACATGGTCTCGCCCACGGCGTCGCCTACCACGTAGACGGCGTTCATGGCGCCGTTGACCTTGGCGAGCATGTGATCGGCGGGGATCAGCGTGGGGTGCACACGGACGTCGACGCCGGCGTCGGTGTTGCGGGCGATGCCGAGCAGCTTAATGGTGTAGCCGAGTTCGCGGGCCTGGGCGATGTCCTCGGTGCCGATGGTACGGATACCCTGCTGGTACACATCATCGGTGGTCACGCGGGTGCCAAAGCCGATGGAGGCGAGGATCGCCGTCTTGCTGGCGGCGTCGAAGCCGTCGACGTCGGCGGACGGGTCGGCCTCGGCGTAGCCCTTGGCCTGGGCGTCGGCGAGCACGTCGGCGTAATCGGCGCCCTCGGCGTCCATGCGCGACAGGATGTAGTTGGTGGTGCCGTTGAGAATGCCGGCGATGGTCAGGATCTTGTTGCCCACCAAGTCGTGCTCGAGCGTGCTCACGATGGGGATGCCGCCGCCGCAGCTGGCCTCGCACTTAATCTGCACGCCGCATGCGCGCGCCTTCTCGGCGAGCGTCTCGACATGACGGCCCAGCAGGGCCTTGTTGGCAGAGACGACGTGCTTGCCGTTCTCGAAGGCGGTGGTAAAGATCTCGGTTGCGGGATGCTCGCCGCCGATCAGCTCGACGACGATGTCGACGGCGGGGTCGGTGACGACATCGTGCCAGTCGCTCGTAAAGGCTTCGCGCTCAATGCCTGCTGCCTCGGCCTGCTCCCAAGCAAGCGCGCAGGCGCGGGTCAACTTAAGGTCGATGCCGTAGGCTGCCAGGTATTCATCGTGGTGGCTCTTGATCAGACGGGCCACGCCGCCGCCGACGGTTCCCAGACCGATCAGACCGACGTTCACGGTGCGCAGGGGTTCGCTCATAGATAGCTCCTTCGTGCATCTTATAGATGGATTAACCGCTTAAAGGTTGAGTGCATTCTAGCGTGAACCGAGGGCGCGTGCTCGCCAGGCAACAGGAGTCGCACAAAACGGCACCCCCGAAACGCTGCGGAAACATTGGAAACATGCTCGCTACATACGACCTACAGCCTATGTGATTCAGGACGGCAAGTACATCGCCGCCTAGGTGCGCACAAAACGCG
>CATYJC010000067.1 GCA_958407555.1 uncultured Collinsella sp.
TTGGGCACCGACTCAATCGTCCGCTGAATCAGCGGCTTTCCGCAGATATCGGCAAACATCTTGTTAGATCCAAACCGCTTGCCCTCGCCCGAAGCCATAATGACGCATCCAAGTTTCATGTCGATACCTCCCCTGAAGCCATCGTACCCATAACTCGCGCCGCGGGTGCATAAAGATGGTGTTCCGGCCGTTGGCGGCCTTATAACGCAGCGACGCTTTCGTTATTTGCGAACAAGTGGGGTTTATGGCACAGTGAGCCCAAACTAATTTTTAGGAAGGCACCCATGACCCCCGCACAGATTGAGTTTTACAAGCGCCTTGCACACAGTCTGGCGCTCCAATTTGGTCCCAACTGTGAAATCGTCGTCCACGATCTGGAGACCGGGGACATGGACCACTCTATCGTGGCGATTGAAAACGGCCACGTCAGCGGACGCAAACTGGGCGGCGGCCCCAGCCACATCGTGCTCGAGTCCATGCACGAGGATGCCACCGAGGTCCACGACCGCACGCCGTACCTCACCAAAACCGCCGATGGCAAGCTTCTCAAATCGTCGACCATCTTCATTCGCGACGACGCCGGCAACCCCGTTGGCATTATGGGCATCAACTTTGACATCACGCTCATGAAGGCGTTTGAGCGTTCGCTCGAAGCGCTCACCGGCACGGGCGACAAGGGATACACCGAGCCCGAGCCCATCACCAAAAACATCGGCGACCTGCTCGAGGATCTGCTGCGCGAGTGCGAGCAGTACGTGGGCAAGCCTGCGGCCCTCATGACCAAGGACGAGCGCATTCGCGCTATCGGATACCTCGACCGTCGTGGTGCCTTCCTTATCTCCAAATCGAGCGAGCGCGCCTGCGAGTTCTTTGGCATCTCCAAGTACAGCTTCTACAGCTACCTCAACGAGGCCAAGGCAGAGGCCGACGACAAGTAAACGACCCGCCTGAATCATTCTCCCCAGGCGCGAGTTCTGGAATGCGCGAATCCGGGCATTGGTGACAAGGCAAGTTCCATATAATTGAAGGGCTAGACAGTTCGAAAGGATGGGGCAAAATGGGGGCGAGCAACGCATCGCGCAGCGGCCACGGTGGTTCTCCGACAAGCGGTACGCACGCACGCCGCACATTTGACGAGGGCAAAGACAGCATCTTTGCGCTGAGCCTCGATGATGTGATGGGCGATCACCCCTGGACCAGCGACGAGATTATGGGCGGCAAAACCCCTTCGGCGGGCGATCCTTCCGAGACGGCGGCGTTTCTCGCTGCTGCGCAACGCGTTGCGCCCAAACCGCCTGTTGCAGATCTCGATGACTTTGCGAGCCGTCAGTTTGCCTTCGATTCCTGGGCTGATGCCGATCTGGACGAAACATCTGCCGGCGCGCCGACGCTCGGCGAGCCGGTAAATCCGCTTGTCGCCGCGTCCGCTTCCGAATACGAGCCGGACGACAATGCGCAAGCTATACCCACATCCTCATACACCGATAACCACACCGATAGTGACGATTGTTATGGCGACTACTACGCCGAGGAGGAGCCGCCGCGCTATTCGGAGTTCAATCCAGCAGCAAAGATTATCTTTATAGCGATCGTCGTGGTGCTACTTGGCGTCATTGCGTTTGAGGGATTTCAGCTGTTCCGCAGCCCCGTCGAGTCCGAATCGGCAACACAGCAAAAAGAGAACGAGAGCAAAGACTACCTCGACGTCAACAGCCTCAAGGGCGACCCCAACGACGGGGACAAGTAGCGAGGGCTGAGGGCGACCACATAGTCAGCGGTGCGCTACGGCTCCAAGAGCCCTGCCATAAAGACAGGCAGATACAGCACGTCTCCATCGCGATGCAAATTGCATTCCGCAAGCACCAGGGCGCGGTCGATGCCGTAGCCCTTCGTCGCGAGCGCGTTGTCGAGCGCCGCATGGGACTTAAAGCTCTTGCCCGACTTGACCTCGATGGCAAGAACCTCCCCATCGAGCGTCTCCTCCACAAAATCGAGCTCGCCGACCTTTTTAGACGTAAAGTAGCGCAATCTGAATCCGTGGGCTTTGAGCTCTTGCGCGACAAAGCCCTCGAATGCCGCCCCCATATTCATGCCAAAGGGTTCTTCTGCCTCTCCATCAAAAACCCCTTGGGCGACCCTTTTGGAATACGACGACATGAGCATTCCGGTGTCCAAGTAAAACAGCTTAAACAGATTTCGCTGCTCCCCCATTAAAAGAGGCGCTACCGGAGCTGTCACGTTATACACGGGAAGCGCAACGCCCGCCTCCGAGAGCCAAAGAAAATGGTCTGTCACCTGCGAAAAACGCTTAACACCGCTAATCGACGACAGCTTAAATCGCTTGTTTTTGGAGCCAGCCTCGCTGGGAATCAAATCGTAGATATCGCGAATAACCAAGCGTAGCTCGGGCGGAGCGTACTTTGCGATGTCATCGCGATACAGGACGTGAAGATCGCGGTGGATGTTTCGAACCTCGTCGACATTGCGCGTCGCCAAGAAGGAATTGACCGCGTCGGGCATGCCTCCCACCACCACAAACTGATGGAACAGATCGAGCAAGCGGTCATACAGATAGCCGGGGAGCTCCCCTTCATCCTTTAGACAGCCCCTGAGCATGTCAAACACGCTGGCACCAACGCCATTTGCCCAGCAAAACTCCTCAAAGTCGAGCGGGTACATCTGGACCTGCTCGACATACCCCACCGGCAGGGAATCGATGCCCTCGAGCTCAACGCCAAGGAGCGATCCGGTAAGGATGTATCGAAAGTCGCCGCGCTGGACCAGGTATTTGATAAACGTCACCACGTTGGGGCATCGCTGCACCTCGTCGATAACCACGACGGTCTTGTTCGCAACCATCGGCTGCGTTGCAGCAATAGACATGCGCATAAGAAGTTCGTCCGCACTTTTTGCCGCCAAAAACGAATCGCGCACGGACGCGTCGGCAATAAGGTCGAACGTCACGACTTTTTCGAACGATTCGTTTGCAAAGACGTTGACCAAATATGACTTTCCTACCTGTCGGGCGCCCTTGACCAAAAGGGCCTTGTTAGGCGACGAGGTAAGCCAAGATTCAAATTGTGCCTTCGCTTTTCTCTGTAGCATAAGCGTACCCCTTATTACGTGCTGTTTTAGCACTAGGATACACTTTTCCGTGGTTGTTAGGTGCTCATTTCGACACTTTTCCGAGGTTTTAAAGTGTACATTACGACACTTTTCTATACTTTTACATGGGCGATTTCGACACTTTTTCGGATTTAAGCCTAGCAGCAGCCGGCGAAATCAAGCGCCGTCCGCGCGTCGTTTCGCAGGCGGCGCTTGATTTGTGTCCGCGCGTGCTGATAGACTCCATCGTGCCTGCAAGGAGCAGGCGCGTTTTATCCAGAGTCGGGGTAGAGAGTTGGCTCCACGATCCCGACGCCAACCGGCCAAGAGGCACGGTGGCCCTGCCAACATCGATGAAAGGAGTCCATATGGACAATTACTCTGTGCGCAACGAGCGCAACTTCCACAACCTGGCAACCAAGCCAAAACGAATGCATTTCCTGGACAAGCCGAGCGGCTATGCCTCGGCCATGGTCAAGAGCAGCCTCTCCCACCAGATGCGCTTTACGGTGCAGGTGCTCGAGGAAGAGCTCTGTACTGCCGGTGACCCGCACGTACTGCAGATTAAGCTGCTTGGAGACGACTCGCGCGAGCCGTCTAGCTGGAAGCTCTTCGCCGACGGCGTGTGCGTTGCGGACGGATCCGGCGCCTTTGCCCGCGAGTGCTTCTGCAAGGGAGCCGAGGTGTTCCTGGACCTGTGCCGCGACGCCGTGCGCGCGGCCGAGCTGCACCAGTGGGACCAAAGGGAGTACGAGCTGCTGAGTGTGGCACGCGGGATTGCGGGGGTGTAAGCGAGCGGATGAGCCATCGGCAATTCCGAGCTGGCAAGGGCCGGGAATTAGATTCCCGGCCTTCAACCTAGCACTGCTTTATGAGATCGAGCACCGCGGGGATGTCATCGGCATTCCGAAGGGCAACATAGGTCGGTAGGCCCGGGCCAAATCCACCCTGCGTGCGCTTGTCCTGGCACATATCCTCTGGATCCATTAGATCATCCACACTCTTTGCCAAGCCAACGGCAATCCAGCCGCCGTTGCTAGTCCTGCCTTCCAGCACGGCATGCAGCTTCCGTTTGCCCGACCTGAATCCTACGTAGTACTTGGCCATATAGGATTCCCATGAAGGATTGGCGTTGAGGATAGACTCGCGTATCTCCTCGAACAATTTTTGATTAAGCCCGCCCTCGGCAAAGGTTGGATGGTTCTCTTGCAAGGTCCAAATAGGCGCCTCGTCAGACTCCCCGCGAGAAGGACGGTACTTGTCGACGACGTCTGCCGGAAGGTCGGGATATTTCCATATCTCACACGCCTCTTTCGCCAGATCGTCCGCGCGGTGCTTAATCTCCTCCTCGCCCCATTTTTCATGCGAGGCGATCGACTTGTTTAGGTAGAGTGGGCTGCATTTAAGTCCCACGTTCGGAAGATTGAGCTTGTCCGAGAACGACCGGTTTGAGTACTCCTGGTTGTAGCCCGTCAGCGTAAGATTTCCCAAGTTGTTGCACAGCCTGTCGTGGATGTCTTCCCAGTTCTCGCCAAGCGATTCCTTCCAGCCGTGCTCGTCATCAATCGTCTGGGGCATGACGTGCTCAATCTGGTAATCGTCAGCCGAGATGGACTCCTTCGGGTGGTGCCAGTTCTCCATGCGTTCCAGGTAATAGCGCTTTTTGGAGAAGCGGTTGTAACAGTCACGCGTCTTAAACTCCTCGACAAAATGCTCGTCTGTCGGAAAGTACGCAGTCATACCACTGCTATGGATAAGGAGCATCGCCGTAACGTACTCCTCTATATCGTCCTGTTGCTCAAGGTTGCGATACATGCCGGCAAAGAAATTATTTAGGCCCGTGGTAAGCCTGCCGCAAACCGCCCGCCTGAACAGAAACGACTCGATAGTCTCGCAGATACGGAGAAACGCATTGCGGTCAATCTTGTCACCTTCATAAACCGAGTAAAGCAGCATCAGCAAAGGTCTGACCGGTTTAACATAAAGGCAGGCAATCCTGCCGAACACTCGGCGCAGCTCCTCGTCTTTCTCCTTGCCAAGGAACAACCTGGCATATCTTTGCGCATATTCGCGAAGCTCCTTCAGCAGGCCTTCGGTATCTCCATCGAAGTCGTCAGCGAAGTAGCGTTTGAACTCGTGGTAGGCCTCGTTTTCCTTCGGCATCCTATTGGGAACCTTGAGCCACAGCCAGTACCAGATAAATGCATTGAACTCTTCTTCGCCGCCTTTTCCGAACAAGTGCTCGAGCGGATGCCAGTAGCCCTCGTAAAGCTTGGTCTGTTCATCGTTAGGAAGCGACATAAGAACGTAGTTACGAATGAGGTCAATAGGCGTGAGCGGCTTACCCTTGGAGTTCATGGACTCAAATATGAGCTGGGCATTGTCTACACCTGCCGTGAGTTTAGTGTCGATGACCTGCACACGGTTGAGACCCGCCCAAAGCCTTGCCGGATCAAATGATTTACCACGCATCTTCTCGCAGAAAAATGCATGGTTCTCGACAATGCGATCCGATTTTTCATCTGGCACGGGAGACCCAGACACAATGGAGAACAGCGTCTCTTTATCGTCCTGCGAGAGCACCAGCTTGTAGCGCGCCAGGCCGTTGTAGTCATCATCGTTAAAGAGATAGTTCTTCCGCAGCGCTGAGATCTTGAGATCGCCAAGGAAGCCGGCCTTGTCGGGATTATCCTCCAGATATTCAGCCAAGGCAGCGATCATCAACGAAAACGTCGTCATGCGCTGCTGTCCGTCAATCAGAAGCACGCGCGAATGCTCGTGGCAGAGCTCTCGGACTCGGGGATATAGAGCATCGACCCCACGAAGTGCGATATGCCATCACGACCCGCTCGCATAACGTCATCCCAAAGCACCTCGCACTCTTTTACACTCCACGAGTAAACTCGCTGGTACACGGGAATGACGAACTGCATCTTCGCCACGCCCATAAGGTCAAGCAGATTCGCTTCGGTTGCTTTCATTTACGGTTGTCCCCTCTTATTTACATCGCCTGCAATTGCCCCGTCAATCAAAACACTGGAGATGGGATTGTGGGCAAGCCGCGTGGTCAGTATCCGCAAAGAGCTAAAAGGCAAATAGTCTTTTAGCGTCCTTATCACAAATAATACGTGCACCTTCACTATTTGGCGGTATTAGACAATAGCTAAATGAGTATCGGTTATCATAGCGTTAGCGCTTACGACCTCCTTTTTGCTGGCATACGTCAGCTTAGAATCCCGACAAAGGAGGAAAAGATGAAGTACACGCCTAACGATGAGGTCGTTCTCGCCGTTATAGATGCTATTGTGGCTATCGCAACCGCATACTTTAAGTATCGCGGCAACGAGACGCCCAGCAGCTAAACGACGGAAGCGCGTCGGCACGCGGACTCTCGTTCGCGTGCCGTTTTCTTACCAAAACCGCACCCGTTCGCCGTTACGTTTTACAAAGAACAGCTTAGACGGCATATTATCGCGACCAACTACGATGAGGTCATCCTTGCTGGCAGCCTCAGTCAATTCCCGTTCACGGGCGCCACGATAGCTGTCAACTCTAACAAAAAGCACCTTCGAAGAGACTAGACCGTAGCCGTCATACTCTATGGCAGGTTGCTCGAAGGGCCTAACTGCTTTCACAGGATTTCGACCCTCAAACTCCAAAACAAAGTCAGTCAAAGGTATCTCGGCTAGCTTCATATACATTTCGCTATAGGAAACGTGCTTCAATCCAAGCGTTTCCAGCGCCTTTTCCTTACTTCCTGGGATAACATAACCGCCCAATAGGTAATACAGAAGCGCAATTGCATCTTGCCTAATCCTATTAACTTCATCCAAATCCGTAAAGTTATCCTTGTGGAAATAGCCATTCCTATCTTTACCTGCAAAATCCCTTATCTTGAGAAGCACGAAATGTCTTCCCTCGTCGCTAATCCTCCAAGCCTCTTTATTGTCATGGAGAAGATTCGCAAGAGCGACCAGGGTTGTCGAAAACCACCGCTTATTTGATTCGACGAACTGGATGTGTTTAGCCTCCCGGGACCAATCGAATGGTCTCTTGTATACGACTGCCCTATTTCCTTTCTTAGCTGTGGCAATGAAGAGTTTTTCTGATCCCGGCTCGCCTAGCGTAGCAAGCATGAGCTCATATGCGAGCTGCTCAACCGCCTTTATATAGCCACAAACAATTGAAGTGTAATCGAACTCTCCGCCCCGCAAAAAAGACCTGCGCAGGTACTCCGATGTAGTAAGACATCTTGCAAAGCCCTTTGTTCCAGCAAGGCAGTGTCCGAGTCCATCATCGAAGAAAGCTTTATTGAGCACTTTTTGATCTTCGTCGACAAGCCTGAACGTGGTGTGATTTGATTGAACCGTGTAATTCGACTCAGGAAAGCCGTCAACAGTGCGATGAATCTCGTCTATCAGCGAAGCCCTGAATGGCGCCAAGCGAGGCATGGAGAGGCTAGAAATGGCCTGGAGACCGATAATATCCTCCACCCTGACAACTGCATCTCGAATGCGATAAACAAACTCATCGTAGAGCGCCTCTGGGAAGAACTTTTTGAAAAACCCGCTCGATGATATTTGGAATACGTTATCGAACCCTTCGGCACACAGCTCCTTGGGGCATCGTTTTAGCTCCTCAATCTCCGCTGCAGACCAGTCAACAACAACAATCCTGCTGATTCCCCATGCATCAAGGATTTCATCGACTTCCATTGCGGTAAGCGAGTCCGGAAAGGTGTATCGATACCCTACGGTTTCGCAATTTGTTGAAATTAGAAACTCAATAGGGTTCACACTTTCGTGTTTCTCATTATTCGACCAAACAACAGTCGAGCCCTTCGGCCACGTCGCGTCAATATCATAGAGAGCGAACAAGGATCCGAGTATTGGATTGACTATGTTATTTCTAACGGAAAACTCAATGGATGCCTTAAAGAAATCGTATTCAACCTGTTCTTGCGATGGCTGAATCAGCGTCGCAAAACCGCCGGCTTGTCTCCGGAAATCAAGCTTTCCGCCACTCCAGTGCTCCCTGAATTTGCAAGTCGTTCGCAATGCAGAGGCAATCTGTTCGTCAATCAACGCAACTGCTTTTTCTAGCTGGGCGTCGGCATTCATCGTTCGCCTTTCGTCAAAAGTCACCGTATCGTTATTATGTCAGCGAATTCTGAAAGCTGGTACGTTGCTTTCAGCAAAGTCTCTTACGGAATTGGATACCGCTCTACATTTAGATGCCCCCATTAGGAAAACGCCTCTGAATATCTCGCTTTGCAGGCTAAGCCGCACCGGAGTGATGCAGAGGCCTGCGCGGGGTTTCACGGGTCCCCTTGACGCTGCCTAGCGGAAGTGCCACCCGGCATCCCTTCCATAACGCACGGGTAAACAAAGGAAAATAGCGCCACCCACCGCGCAAGGAAGGACGCCGCCATGGACCTCACGAAAACAGCCAGGGAAATTACCCGCCTCATGCTCCCCTACCTGACCACGCAGCAGAACCGCCAGCTCAAAAAGGTTTTATCGCACTGCCTTTTCGATGAAAGCCAATTAGCTGAAGACGGGCGCGTCGGTGAAAGCGAATCATTCCTAGATCTATTTCTGTCTGCAAAACGCCTCGAAGGCTGCTCGGATAGGACCATCTCCTACTACGAAACCACCATCAATAAAATGCTTGAATCATTCGATACGCCAGCTTGCGACCTGGGAACCGAAGAGATCAGGTCCTATCTTTCCGACTATCAGCAAAAAGCCGGCGTCAGTCGCGTCACCGTCGACAATGTTCGAAGAATCATCTCAAGCTTCTACTCATGGCTCGAAGACGAGGACCATATCATTAAGAGCCCGGTTAGACGCATTAAAAGAGTCAAGGCCCCGCAACCCATAAAGGAAACGTATAGCGATGAAGTCGTTGAGATTCTTTGCGATAACTGCGGGTCGCCCCGAAACCTTGCCCTGATCGACCTGTTGCGCTCCACGGGCATGCGTGTGGGCGAACTCGTCTCGTTGGACAGGAGCTCCATCGACACCATCAATCGTGAGTGCATCGTACACGGCAAGGGAAATAAGGACCGCATCGTCTATTTTGACGCAAAGACTAAAGTCCATATTGAGAATTACCTGTCAACCCGAATAGACAGCTCGGAAGCACTCTTCGTGTCGAGCAAGGCGCCACACGAGAGGCTACAAATTGGCGGCGTCGAGGCGCTGCTTAGAAAACTGGGGCGCGAGCTTGATTTAGGAAGGGTCCACCCTCATAAGTTCAGAAGAACACTTGCTACAAAGGCAATCGACAAAGGAATGCCCATCGAACAAGTCCAGGTGCTCCTTGGCCATAAAAAAATAGACACCACATTAAGGTATGCAATGGTCGACCAGCGCAACGTCAAAGCATCCCACCGCAGGTACCTAACTTAAATTTCGATTTGTCGACCGAGG